>CAMNGW010000014.1 GCA_946538615.1 uncultured Clostridia bacterium | reverse complement strand
CCTCTGTAAGCCCGGTAACGGCCCAGGTATCTCCATCTTCTTCATACTCAAAAAGCATTTCATCTGTGTCATCGCCCTGCCAGCTGTATGTTCCAGCCATAGCCGGCATGTCAGGCATTTCAAGCTGCGTTGCACTGCAATCTCCCAGCATGGCTTTGATGTTCTCGATCAGCGTATACGTGTATACCTGCCTGCCACTCTGATTCAGATGGAAATTCGTGTCAAAGAACCATTCTGCTTCCAGGACACTGTCATGAGGATCACCAATCATTGGAACATCCAATTTACTATGGAAAGAGTCATACACCTGTTCTAATGTTCTGTCCCCGCAAACAGCACGCTGGTTCATAGGACAGAAGGCAAACCATACCTTTGCACCAGAACGTTGTAAAAATGAAGCGTACTGGTTGATTGCTGTCACAAATTCCTGATCCAGAAGATCATCAGTCAGCTCAATGGGCATGCTTGAGTCCCAGCCTCCATCCATGATGTTTTCCTGACAGAAAGCTGATTCAATATCCCCATAACGGTTGAACGATCCCCTCCGGTAAACTTTCCCTGAATCCGGTGCTGAATGACTGATATAATAAGAGAATTTCTGTCCCGCAAAGTGCGGAAATGCCCCTATCAGAGCTTTTATTTTATCCGCCGGGAGCCTTAACAGCAAAGAACTGTTCCCATCAAGTCCCTGCCACATAACGTCCGGATCAAAAGCACCTGAAAGGGACTGTGTTTGAATCTCAGGTATGACAACCACAATGTCCCCTTCATGGATTGAGGGTTTTGAAAGGTCAAACATAACCGTTGTCCCCAGGGCGGCATACATGCCGAAGTTAACCGCTTTGTAATCCGGCAGTTCCCGCTCAACAGCAGCGCAGTCCACACCAAAGGCAACGGCGCTCCCTCCCACGAAAACAATCCTTTTCCCGTCGGCTTCATCCAAAATGCGCACTTTTTCAGGCAGCTCTCCCAAAAATGTTTCACGGTACTGTGCAGGAAGGATGAATCCCCATATGCCAAGCACGCTGGGAAGAATCAACAGGAGAAGCCCCAGCATGGTCCATGTCTTTTTTTTCATCTGCTGTCCTCCCCCGTCAAAACTGGAAATAGATAAAGGCGTTCTCTCCATGGCTGGTCAGCTGGTATAAGCCTACAAACAAGATGGCAAGGACCGTGTAAAAAACCATCAAAGCACGAAAAGATTCCGGGATCTGGTTTTTGTCATCCGGCAGCCGCTCCGATATGACAAAACTTCCAAGCAGAAAGAGCAGCCACATCAATTCATGGAAATCTGCCACAGGATGCATCCAGCCTTCTCCAAGTCTCATCAGCATCTGAAATGCAGCCTGCAGGCTTTCTGCCCGGAAAAAGAGCCAGGCAAAAGTAACCAGCAGAAATACCCTGATCTGTTTCATATTCCCCATCCATCGCGGTGCATGGAACTCCTTCAGGGAACGCTGGCCCAACCGTTCACTTATCTGATATATGGCATGTATCGCCCCCCATGCAACAAAGTGCCATCCGACACCGTGCCATAAGCCGCTGAGCAGAAAAACGAGGGCAATAGCGCCGATCTGTCTCAGAGTGCCTTTTTGGTTGCCCCCTAATGGGATATAAACATAATCTGTAAACCATTTAGTCAGACTGATATGCCACCTGTGCCAGAAATCCTGTATGCTTTGAGCTCTGTACGGATGACGGAAGTTCGCAGATAAACGGATACCCAGAAGCAGCGCAGAACCCCGTGCAATTTCTGAATAGCCATAAAAATCACAGTAAATCTGTACGCCAAAAAGGACCGTTGCAAAAAGGATCTGGAATCCACTTGCCTGAACATAGTCAGCAAACACCCTGTCAACCCATGGTGCGAGCTGGTCCGCAATCACGACCTTGTGAAAATATCCCGAAAGAAGGAACCAGAATGCGTCTGTCCTCTCCTGCGTGGAAGGCCGGTGAAATTGTTTAAGCTGAGGGAGAAGCTGTCCCGTCCTTTCGATCGGTCCTGCGACCAGCTGTGGAAAAAAGGAGACAAAAAGCGTGTAGCTGGTAAAACTTTTTTCTGGTTCTGCCCGTTTGTGATAGATATCCAGAACATAAGCAAGTGTCTGAAATGTGTAAAAAGAAATGCCAGCTGGTAAAAATAGTGTTTTTCCTGCAAAAAGCACCCCTCCGTATTTGAAGAAAAACAGACTGCCCAGTGTCACAGTGCATGCTGCTGACATCCACATTCTTCTTTTTGCAATCTGCTCCGTCTTTCCGATCTGCATCCCACAGATCCAGGTCAGCAAGCTTGTCCCCATGAGCAAGAAACCTGCCATGTAATCCCAGCAGAAATAGAAAAACAGGCTTTCCAGCAAAAGCAGCCATTTCCGGACACGGTTGTCCGGGAACAGATAAAACAGTCCGCACACTATCCCGAGAAAAATCAGATATTCCAGCGAATTAAAGCTCATTTTTTCTTTCTCCCACGAACAGACACAGCAATTGAGAAAGGACCAGGAGAAAGACAATAGGATAAATGATGTCTCCCGGCTTGGTCCCTGCTGTAAGCGCATATAAAATGCCGGCAGTCGTCAATAAAGCAGCTGCCGGAAAACAGCCCTTTTTTCCTCTGCTGCACAGTATGGTGCAGACTCCCGCACACCCAAAAAGGAGGTAACTCAGGTTATCATGCATTCTCGTCTTTCTCCATTTCCATCTGCATTTTCAGGTCTTTTATGATTTCCGATGTGCGGATCTGGACGCCCTCTGTTGACAGATGGTTATCTGTCCCATACAGGTATCTGCCGCTCACCAGCGAATCCTCAAGCTCTGATATCACCGGAACGCAAAGGTACTTTCTGAAATGTGCATCCAATAACTGTCTGGCTTCCTGTGTGCTGTCCTCTGATACTGCAATCCTGTTCCGGGGGGCATAAGTAAAATACACCCGGATTCCCTTTTCAAGAAAGGACCGATAAGCCCTGTTGAGCGGCTCAATAAAGTTTTTTTCCGGATAGGCAGCCGGAACATACCGGACCTGCAGACCATATACAGGTTTTTCTGTTTCTGCGTTCTCACGGTACAGCACATAATCACCGTATATATTATAACTCGGGGCTGATGAAGGGTTTCCATCTTCGTCAAAACTTGATGGTGACAGTTCATAGCTTCTTTGTTCCATTCCTTTCCGGCTGAGCAGGTATTCATGGAGCGCCGTAAACACCTGTGTGTATCCGCTCAGGTCAAGGCGGGTCAGAATATCATAATCCTCTTCGATCATCTTATAAAATGCAGCGTCGAGATTTGAAGATGTACAGAACTGCCGCTGTGCCGCGTCAAACTCCGGAGAATGCACAAGGATATCTCCGCTTTGCATGCACGTCCTTATGATTTCAAATTGAGGAAGAGCATTCGTATAGGCAAAAACCCCCATATTTATGACATCATAATCAGGAAAAGCCCGGTCGATCCTCTCGCAATCGTACCCGAATCTGGCCGACGAGCCAGAGAAAAAGACGATTTTCTTTTTCTGTTTAAGCATGATCAGCCGATCCATTTTGTCGGGAAAAGTTGCATAGTATGTCCCGCTGTACACAGGTGCCTCGAAAGCAAGAATATGCAAGGTCCTGATGGGCACATGCAGAAAACCATAATCACTGAAATTACGCAGGGAATCAAACAGCCACAGTTCAGAAAATTCAGCCTGCTCAAATGCACCATCTTCAACGCTCACCAGACTGTCAGGAAATACAACGCCATCTGCCTTCACACCTTTGAAAGCATTTTTTTCAATGAACCGGACAGGCTGATTGCCGATCAGTCCTGGGATGACGATTCTCTCTTCATGGCCTGTATACCCTGTGATGTGTATGCCATCTGTTCTTTCCTCCCAGGTAAACTGATTCACATCTGTCCATGGTGCCCATTGGGCGTACAGACTGTTTCCATCATTCAGATCTGTCCGGCTGCCCAGTCCGATTGTATTCCCTTTTCCGTCCTCCTGTGTATTCCAGCCGATTAGTGTATGTGCCTCACGATGAAGGTTTCTGCCCAAAGGCGTGTTCAGCCTGAGGTGGCTGTTTACAACAGGGTACTCTGCTCTGTCCGATCCGTTTTCAAAACGGCCTCCCTGTCCATAGCAGTAAAACACTTTATCCGTTTTCTTTACATCAAGATGTACCCTTTCATTATATTTGACATGGTATAGCGTAAGCAGCATCCCGTCCGCCAGCTGTTGCAGGGTATAGTCTGTGTAATCACAGCCCTTTATGCTGTAACCCTGTTCAGGATACAGCATGAAAGTCAGCGTTTCACCGGCGTATGCATCACTCACCTGGCGGTCCGCATCATAGCCCTCACTTTCAACAAGCACAATTCTGCACGTATCCTTTTCCGCCCTGCATGATGAAGAAGCAAGCACCATCATAATCAAGCCTATGAGAAAACTTCTTCTCAACATCATGTCCTCCCTTCATACAACGAAAAATGCCCACCCCTACCATAGCAGGAGTGGGCATTTGTGTCAATTTGATCAGGCTTTTTTGGTCATATCCTGGAAAGCATTGATAATGCTGACAATGACAGCCAGGGCACAGCAGGCTATAGCCACAATACAGCTTGTCGTATCGGCCATATTCGCAGCGCTGTTTTCAAACGTGAACACGGCAGCCAGATTGTTGATTCTCACATT
Source organism: uncultured Clostridia bacterium (assembly GCA_946538615.1). Classification (GTDB taxonomy): domain Bacteria; phylum Bacillota; class Clostridia; order Christensenellales; family Aristaeellaceae; genus UBA2943. Next base: position 24,790 of record CAMNGW010000014.1, on the reverse strand, counting down.
CAGAAGGAGCATGAGACCAACTGTAAGAAGTACACTGATACAAATGGGCAGCAGATCATAGACAACAGGTGTGCTCTTCAGTCCAATCGCAATCCGAAGAACAACGAGAACGACAGCACCTACCAGACACAGAACAACCGCTGTGCTGACACCCATCTTAGCATAATAATTTGTACCCGAATTGATAAGATACGCAGCCAACCCTGCCAGGGCAAGAACCGCTGTAAGAGCTGCTATGTATAATCCGGAAGATTTCTTCTGAGTCATCAGTCATTCCCTCCGATCAGTTCTTTTTTTTCCGTGCAACAACGTACATGCAAAGGTTCAGAGCAGTCAATACTGCAAAGACAGCTGTGACTGCCGTAAGCGCATGATCGTACCAGGTTTTTACACTTTCAATTCTTGTAGATGAGGCATACCCGTCCATAGCATTGGAATTTGCAAGTGCATAAGCCTGCCATGTCATAGCCTGCTTGAGTGCTGCAGTCAGCTCAGGATCATCTTTCACATTCTCAATTGTCCAGCCGGGATACTTGGCTGATACAGCTGCCATGGTGCTTTCACCCGTATTACAGGACATTGTCACACCATTGATGACAGCTTCCTTGAGTGTCACATATCTCGGGTCCATAATAAAGTCTTCACTCATCAGGCCCTTGAAGCCCCATTCGCCTCTGACAATATTCTTGAGCAGTGTAGGATGTGCATTATCTGTATAAACACCCACACGATTGTAAGCTGTCATGGCGCCAAGCGCATTTGCATTCTCAAAAGAGGCCTGCATGGCGCGAAGCTCACCTTCACGTGCTTTCTGTTCAGTCATAAATGTTGCCACACCGGTGCGGTTTACTTCGGAATCGTTGAAAGCCACATGTTTGGGGGCAGCAATGACACCGTACTTTTGGGCTCCTATAATTGTACTGGCGCCAAGATAAGCGGACAGAACAGCATCTTCGGAATAATACTCATGGTTGCGTGCATTGTAAGGACTGCGGTGCAGGTTGACACCGATTCCCCACCAGATGGTCAGGTTCGACCACAGTGAGTAATTGCCCATAACCTTGCCATAGTCTTCAGCGAGCTCTTTGTTGAATGTCTGAGCAATAATCGTTTCATTCCCCATTACGCCAGCGCGATAAGATGCATTCGGGTCATCTGCGTCTATTGCGCATGGATCTCCCTTGGACTTGTCAGTATTTGCATACTGGGAAAGCGGATAAGAATAGATACCGTTAGGTCCATCGTTCTGAATCGTTTCAGGGCTCATAATCGATTCGATCGCTTTTGTCGATGTTCCGCCGAATCCGGTACGGATCATGGCATCTTCCAGCTTGATCTGATCCATGAGCTGACCCCAGCGCTGGTCATTCAGATCTGAAACGCCTTTCAGTGCCGCTAATGTCAGACCGTTCTGGGCACCAAAGACAACATCCGATCCTGTGTGCTTGATCTGATAATTGTCATTGTGCATAATTTCAAGCATTTCATCAGAAGCTGTAAGCCCTGAGATCGTCTTGGGGAAGGTTGCTTCCCAGTCAGAACGTGACAGATAAGTGGCTGTTCCCGGAAGCCAGGCATTGATATCCATATCAGCCAGCTGATTGTTGACTTCCGTGCCGTTCTTGCTCTTGGCAAATGTTGTGGTATCCAGCTCTGCCAGTTCCCAGGTCTGTACATTGGACCCATCTCCAGCGGTCTGGGCACCCTGTGCGGCAAGTACGTTATCCACTGCTTCATGCGCATTGCCTACAGTGAAATAATACGTTCCGGCATCCAGAATATATCCGCCATTATCAACTGTGGCGTCCCATGATGCCATGTAATCCAGATCTGCCTCGATAGTGACTGTCTCTGAAGCACCAGGCTGCAGTTCTGAGGTTTTCGCAAAGTCCAGGAGCTGGATGGCGCTCTTTTCCACGCCATGTTCCACATCATAAGAAGTATAAGGAACCGAGACATACAGCTGAACAGCATCTTTGCCGGCAACGCTGCCTGTGTTTGTCACCTTCACCACTGCTGTTGCTTTTCTGGAGGTAAGATCAACATTTACACTTTCAATCTTCTGTTCAAACGTGGTATATGACAGGCCGTATCCAAAAGGATATGTGACTTCCTGATCATAGGTCCACGGTCCGTTCACAGAACCTACAGAAGAATCTGCGTGTCCCTGTCCCAGGACAGCGTCTGCATAACGGGTTTCATAGTATTTGTATCCTGTATAGATGCCTTCAGCTTCCACGATAGCGGAATTGATGTTCTGATCCGGCTGTGCATTTGCCCACATCAGGAATCCATAGTTCTGGGCAGCAGGAGAGAGGGCGTTCTTTACAGCATATGTGTCCGCAAGATGACCGGACGGGTTCACAGTGCCGTCGAGGATATCGCAGATACCATAGAAGCCATAGCCGCCCGGAAGCCCGATCTGGAGCATGGCATCGATCCCGTCGTTATCCTTGAGTTCCTGGATCTCCATGGCGCTTGCGTTATTGAGAAGAACAATCCCTTTGCCGCCATTTGTCTGCTTCTGTTCGATTGCAGTCTGAAGCAGGGCGCGTTCATCATCGGAAAGTCCCAACGGGTCTGTCTGATTCAAATTCTGTGCAGGGTCCACACCTGCCTGTCCAGGTGTATAGTTGGCATTTTCAGAGCCTGCACGGGCCAGTGTAACCAGCATGACATTATAGTCATTGAGCGTGTTCTTCCAGTTTGCGTCAGCCCCGTCAAGCGCAGTCTGAGACGGTTCTTTGCTGGAAAAAACGCTGCCATCTGAGTTTGCAGGTGCAGTAATTGTAGTATGCGTGATGGTTCCGCCCCAGCTCTGCACCTCTGTCTGATATGTGGGCAATAAGTCAGCATATATTTTTTCCATCGCCGGATTCAGAACAAATCCACGGGCTGTCAGTGCTTCAACAAAATCAACTGTATCCGCCTGTGTACCATGGTTTGCCGTCAGGCTGGAACCCATAATGCCACCCATGACAGGATGATAGCTGGAGAAACCAAGCAGGGAAATCTTTCCCTTTTCTTCACTGCTCAGAGGAAGTGCACCATTGTTTTTCAGCAGAACAGTGCCCTCTTCGCTCATGCGTTCTCCAACATCTGCAATAGCCTGTACGAGTTCAGTTGTATTCTTGTAATCAGATGAATAGGTAAATACATCACTGACATCTGCGTTCTCTGTCACTACCCGTGTGCTACTTGTGCCCAGGAACTTATCAATGTCAGTGCGGAACCCATTTACAATGGTGGCTCCTGTTACAGACAGTGCTAAGACAGCAGCAGTAAGAGCTGTCATCCCTCGCCAGAATATCTGCTTCCGGCGATTCTTCTCATTTGTCTTCAAGTTAAGTCCTCCTTGCTTGAATTATCTGCACCCTTTTAATGGGGATTGCATTCATGAAAGAAACCTGTCAGGAACTGCGGTCCTGTGTGCTTCAGATGAATGTGGGAATCGAACAGCTTGCCTGGGTTCTGGTCTCTATATGTACTTACGGTGTATTGTTTTCCTTCCGTCTGATCCGCATGCGGACACATAAAACGTGAGCATTACCTCAAGCTGGTCCATTCAGACAATCCGGGGTAGTAAGAGTATAACCCAGCCGGCTGTGCAGAAGATTATCCTGTCGTAATCGGTTGATTTAGTAACGCAAGCTGCAATAAAAGGAATATGAAATACCTGATCCGACATGTTGTTTGATGTTTCTCAGCTTTCGCAGGGCGGCTGGCGCTGGGACGTGCCTGCCCTGTCCCATGTTAAAGGACCTGTCTGTTTTCTTTTTTCAAAAGGGCAGGAAAAAGGTTCCTGCCCATAGTCTATTCAGAATGCATCAATGAACACAGATCAGATCGCTATTCTTCCCTTGCCTTTGCGGAGCTCATTGAGTTCATTGCGGATCATCTTTTCTTTTTCCTCATAAGCTTTCCGGGCTTCAGGTGTCAGCGCCTGAAGCTTCTTCTCCTCGGCAGCCTTGGCATCTGCCTGTTTTTTCAGCTCGGCCTGGTAAGCTTCCTCGCCCTCCTCCTTGCGGATCTTTTCTTCCGCGGACACATAGGGCCTTCCTTCAGCAAGTGCGGCTGCTTTCTGATCAGCCACAATGGCTTCATGGTCGAATTTGCCAAACTTTTCTACGCCCATGAAAATAAAGATCAGGAAGATCACAATATAGCAGATTGTCTCCCCTGCAATAAAGATCCACGGCATAGCTGCGCGAATAGCCTCTGAGGAAATATTAGAAGAAGAATAGCCGACATTGGAAAGAACAATATTCAGAATGCCTGTAGCCACACCTGTCATCCCCGCCATAATTGCACCATAAATTGTCATGGTGAAACCATCTGTACGGTTTCCATTGACAGCTTCCTGATGGTCCAGTACGTCAGCAAGAAGGGCCATGGACAAGTACATAGCAGGCGTAGAGCCAAGAGCTTTGATGACAAAGGAAATGATGACAACGATCTGGTTGCTTGGAGCCACCATTCCGATCAGGCCGCCCACAACAGCCAGGACCGCACCAGTCAGGATGGCCTTTCCTTTGCCAATCTTATTGGCAAGGATAGGTGCAGCAATCATACCGACTGCAGTCGGTATGGCACCGATAATGCTCAGAAGGCCCTGCACCTGACCGCCCATGGCCACAGTATAGTGTCCATTGGCATCCTGGAACATAGCCTGGCAGAAATAGTTCTGTGACACATTCTTAATCATGCCGCCCAACTGATAACAGAAGAAGAAGACCATCATGATAATCCAGAATTTGTCAGAAAAACAGATTTTTGCCTGCTGTGAGATAGGCAATGCCTTCTTGGTTGCTGTATCTGTGCCCTGGTCCATGCTTTCTTCTGTCACACGTTCACGTGTGAACATGAATTCAATCAAAGCACCAAGCACTGTGATAATCACAAGAGCAATCACAAAAATTTTCCAGTGGTTATAGGATGCCTGTGCATCATACAGCGCTACGCCCTGCGCATTGGTGTAATACTCAATTGCACCACTTGCATTTGTTACGGCTACAGCATCTGCAGGCAGATTTGTTGTCTGATAGACAAACAGGAGCGGCAGGAAGAAAGGCAGGATCATGGAACTCAGGCCCATGGCAGCCAGTGCTGTTGCGTTTGACAGTGTTGCCAGAAGGGTACGGTCTTTGGAATTGCGTGTGCTCAGGTTGACCAGCGCCGCGTGGGGGGTATAGTACATAGGGTATGCAATAGCAAACCAAAGATTATAGCCTATTGCAATACATACAAGCGCCATGGACTGAGCCCCTGTATTGATTGTATCTGTAACAAATGGTGAAATCACAAAAAGAATCAGGAGCGCCAGGAATGAAATCGGAACAGAAACCAACAGCAGCGGTCTTGCCTTCCCTGCTCTTGTCTGTTTGGAATCCATCAGTCTTCCAACAATGATATTGCCAAGAATGACAAATATGACAGAAATAACAGGTAGCCATTTGAAGAACTCGCTGGCCCAGCTGTTGATGTTCAGCACATCAGTCATATACTTGTTGAAGTAGTTAGCCAGGACCGAGTTGGCCAGCAGAGCGAGTGTCGGTCCTACCAGGTACCCCATCGCTCCCTCAGGAAACAGTGTTACATTCGACTTTTTGATCAAGCTTGGTAGCTTGTCAAACATACTGGCTTTCGTTGCCACAAGCATCTTCCTTTCTTGTTCCTTCAGGCAGGAAACAGACCTAATATATCATCTTTTTCATTTAAAATAAAGGTAGCTAACACAATTTACTATGGGATGGTTCGTCACACCCTGCATTTTCTTACATAGGAACCGCTGAGCAGGGTTTCCGTCTTCCCATCGGGAAGGACAAGCTCACATTTCGTTCCCACCGGCACCCGGACCTCTGCTGTGAACTCGCCATCTTCCAGCTTCCAGGCTGATCTGACGAGTCCATATGGTGTTTCTGTTTCCCCCTGCGCCTGTGTCAGTCCGCCTCCTACAACGGGCTGTATTCTGATAGTACGGTACCCTGGTTCAATTGGCTCAATGCCTGCAACACGACGATACAGGAAGTCACCAACAGCACCGCTTGCATAATGATTATAAGATATCATCATATCTGTGCCGTCATTGCTGATGGGACAATTTCCTTGTTCATCCAGACCGTCCCAGCGTTCCCATATGGTTGTCGCCCCTTGCTTCACTTCGTAGAGCCATGACGGGCACTTGGTATTCATGAGCATACGGAAAGCTTCTTCCTTCTGCCCATTATCTGCAAGAGCGAAAAGAATATATGGCGTTCCAGGGAAGCCTGTCCCAATGCAGTAATCATTCTTTTCAACAAGTTTTGCCAGATTTTCAGCTGCTTTTTTCTGTACAGCATCATCCGGGAACATGTGAAAATACAGAGGAAGGACATAGGCTGTCTGGAACTCCTGCTTCAATCTTCCCTGTCCATCTGTGAAAACGGAAACGTAGGCATCTGCGACTTTTCTGGAAAGTTTACGGTACTTTTCAGCATCTTCTTTTTTTCCTAAAATACCCGCAATATCAGCCAGCATTCCGGATGTGTGGCACAGACTGGCTGTAGCTGTCCATCTGCTTCTGCCCTGCCACTGGCTCATCTTGGGTACATCCGGGGCTACCCAGTCCCCAAAGTGAAGTGTAGCCGGCGTATGCCAGATATATCTGTACTTTCCAACACCAAATCCGGCCCAGAACCTGCACGCTTTTACGTACCGGCACATCATGTCATAGTTTTCCTTAAGAACGCTGTCATCCCCGGTTGCCAGATAGATTGCCCAGGGAACCATGATGCATGCGTCTCCCCAGAAATCAATGGCCATAACAGGCATTGTCGCTGGGAATCCATAGCCCTGCACAGGAACTGTATTGGGAAGTCCTCCCCCTCTGTGTTGCTCTGCCCGGCAGTCCCGCAACCATTTTTTCAGGAAACGGACCATATCAAAGTTGAAACATGCTGTATTGGAAAATACCGCGATATCTCCCGTCCAGCCCATACGTTCATCCCGCTGCGGGCAGTCCGTTGGTATATCAACAAAATTTGAGAATGAACCCCAGCGGATGTTTTCCTGCAGCCGGTTCAGAAGGGCATCGGAACAGGAAAAGCTCCCTTTTTCCTCAACATCTGATGATAAAACAAAGGCGCACACTTCCAGGTCTTCAGGCTCAATGCCTGCAACCGATATATAACGGAACCCCATATAGGTAAAGCTGGGACTGTATGTCTGTTCGCCTTCTTTGCAGATATATGTTGCCGTAGCTTTAGCTGATCTGAGGAATGCCGTGTTCAGTGTTCCGTCCGGGTTCAGAATTTCGGCATGGCGCACTGTAACCGTCTGCCCTTTTTTCCCTTTCAAAGATAAAGAGACAACACCGGAAAAGTTCTGGCCAAAATCATAAATGACTTCACTGCCGATCCGTTTTTTCCCGACAGGTTTCAGTATCTTCCGCACCCGGACCGGGTTGCCCAGCTGGACCTGTATTTTTGGGGCAACACGCAATGATTCCAGAGTTGCCTGGTGCCAGTTGGCCTCTGAAAGGTCAACGGTAGCATCATACGTCTCTCCATCATACAGATCGGCCATTTTTATCGGTCCCTGCTCTGTGACCTTCCACGTCTCATCCGTCCCGATCACTGTCTTTGATCCATCTTCATAAACAATGCGGACTTCAAGAAGGAGTGCCTGCCGGTCCGCGCTGACCCGGTTCTTTCTGGTAAAAACGAAGGAACCGACTGCCCAGCCACCTGCAACTGTAGCAGTCATGCATGACCCATTTTTCAGTTTATCTGTCACGTCATAGACCTGGTACTGCAAATTGGTCTGATAGGATGTAAAGCCTGGTGCAAAATATATGTCACCAATTTTATCACCGTCAAGCGCCAGCTGATAAACGCCCATCGCAGTAGCATAGATTTTGGCTTCACGGACAGGCTTGTCAAGTCGGATCTCCTTCTGAAAAACCATGGGAAGTGGCGAAACTTTCTGTTCGGTAAAAGTATACTGTCCATCGGTGATCCATTTACCCTGCCAAGGATCTTCCATGCGTCCCGTTTCAAAAGTGATCTTTTTCCGGTCCGTTTCTCCCGCATCAGATTTTACCGTCAGTTCAACCTCATATGCTGAATAAGGTTGCAGTGCTGGTCCTCCATACGGAACTGCAATCTGATTGGTTCCTGTATAGTGCCATCCATTGCACGAAATTGTGGCTTCACTCAGCTCTGCTCCATTTCTGTCAGAATCTACCGAAAAGGAAAACACTGGCGTTTTCTGATCTGTGATACAATTGTTCGCATGCTCACATAACAATTTGCGAATGGTAAACATACGGGCCCACCTTTCTTGTTTCACTTGCAGACATCGAATGATACAATCCGAAAAAAAACACCTGAATTATACCAGATCACCCATTGATATCACACGTTTGTCGTAAACGGTCTGTTTCTTGTCGTATTTTATACGGTGGCATAGTCTTTCAGGCATTTTTTCCTGCAACAGCCGTACTTTCTTTTCCGTGCACAAGGCTGTATTTTCTGAAAAAGGATCCCGGCTTCTGGATCTTTCTGTCCCAGCCATATTCCTGAAAGGAACAGGGGACAGAAAAACAGGAATGCAAAAACCCTTTGCAGATTCTTGTCTGCAAAGGGTTTTCATATGTGCGCCTGGCGGGATTCGAACCCACGGCCTTCAGAGTCGGAGTCTGACACTCTATCCAGCTGAGCTACAAGCGCCTGTAACCATGGCGCATCTTAGCACATCAGCCTCGAATTGTCAATGTACAGAGAAATTACAGCCAGCTTTCTGCACGACTACTGAAAATCAGCCTGAATTATCTGATTAATCCTTCCGTTCATCGCCCCAGAAAAATAATGCAACTGTACCGGGACCTGTATGTGAACCGATAGTTGTACCAATCCAGAATATCTGAACTTTGCCTTTCATCTTCGGGAACCGCTCTTCGACAAGATCCGCCACTGCCCTTGCATCACCATAGCAGTCTGACTGACTGATGAAGACTTTTCCTGTATAATCATGGCCATTCTGTACATGGGCTTCCATTCTGTCCACGATTTCTTTGATTACCTTTTTCTTGGTCCGCACCTTGTCACGCGGAATCAGTCTGCCCTGATAGTCGACATTCAGAAGCGGACAAATGTTCAGCAGTGTCCCGACCATACCTGCAGTTTTTGATACCCGTCCGCCCTTGATATAAAACTTCAGGTCCGTTGAAAAGAACCAGTGGTGGACTTTCAGTTTGTTCTCCTCAGTCCATTTCGCAAGTTCATCAATCGACATGCCTTCATCCCTGCGGTCAGCCATTCCGTCCATCAGCAGGCCAAAGCCGGAAGAAGCGGCCAAAGAGTCGATAACATACAGTTTTCTGTCGGGATACTTGGCAGCTAATGCTTCCTTGGCAAGGCGGGCTGCATTCACCGTGCCGGAGATGCCGCTGGACAGACTCACATGAATTACATCCTGTCCCTCTTTCAGAAAGTCCTCAAAATACTTTTCATATTCTTCCTGATTGATCTGGGACGTCCGTGTATCAGCTCCGCGGTCCATTGCCGCATAAAAGTCATTCATGGATAAAGAAGCGCCCATATCGTCCAGCATTGACTTGCCGTCCAACTGATAATGGAATGAAATATATTTAATTTGTCTTTCTTTCAAATATTCGTTTGACAAATCACATGTTGAAGAACAACTTAATACATAGCTCATTGGTTCCTTCTCCTTTGTTGAACAATTATGATCCAAAAGGCAATGACGTCAGCATTCTAACTGATTTGCACAATTCCTGCAAGCTTCCGGAAAAGTCTTTGTCACATGATGTGCTCTGACTTTATTACCATATTTCATCTTCAAGCAGGCATCGTTTTACTTCGAGTGCAGCAGATTTCACCGCGTTTTTCTTTTCACCCTGTTGGCACAGTAACTGCTGTGCGTCATGAAAAGATATGCCCTTCAGCATTTGTTCTACGAGCCGGAGCGTCAGTGGGATCTCCACGGCCATTTCAGGCTCTTCGGCTTTTGGACATGCTGTCAGATCAAGGACAACACAGTACTCGCCTCTCTCTGTCTTTGCATTCTCCCGCATCTTCTGCAGTACCGTTCCAACGCTTCCCCGCAGTGTCAGTTCATGCAGCTTGGTCAGATCACAGGAAACACTTACTTTAGCATCCGGCAGGACCTCAAGAATTCTTTCCATTAGAAACAGAATGCGATAAGGGGACTCATGGACAACAGCGATGCCGGTCTGCGAGGGCATCGCTTTGAGTTTCTCATCAAGCTCCTTTTTTTCCCGGGGCAAAAAACCGTAAAACTTCCATTCCCTGCATTCAAAACCGCTTACAGACAGAGCCGCAGCCCCTGCGACCGGTCCTGGCACGGGCAATACTTCGATCCCCCGGTCCAGACAGGCACGTACAAACAGGTTGCCAGGGTCTGAAATGCATGGGGTTCCTGCATCTGTTACAAGAGCCGCATCCAGGTCTTCACGGAGCATTTTTTCAGCCAGTTCTTCCCCTTTACTGCTTTCATTATGCATATGACACGCTATCAGCGGCGTATGGATATCAAACACCTGACATAATTTCATGGTGACACGTGTGTCCTCAGCTGCAATAAAGGCGGCTTTCTTCAATGTCTCAATTGCCCGGGGGGAAAAATCCTGAAGATTGCCAATCGGGGTCGCTGTTACATATAACTGGGCCATTTTATGCATCCTCCCGTTTTACGCACACACGCAGTTTTGCGCTGTGCGCCCGTGGATTTTCTGTGATTTCATCTGCGGCAGGTGCAATGGCCCCGCCTCCCAGGATATCAACCTGGGGGCGTTTCCCACAAGTACAGATCGGTGCTTTAGGCGGGCAGGTGCAGGGGTTATGCAGGCGCTGAAAACACCGCTTGACTATACGGTCCTCCAAAGAATGAAATGTAATAACCAGCAGCCGGCCACCGGGATTGAGCATGTCCACAATATCTGTCAGGGCCTTGTCCAGCGGTGCCAGTTCGTCATTAACCGCAATCCGTACCGCCTGAAAAGTCCTTCTTGCCGGATGTCCGTCATCCTTTCTTCGAACCGCCTTAGGGATAGCTGCATCCACGCATGCCACCAGATCCATGGTTGTTTCCAAAGCATGCTTTTCTCTGTGCTCACAAATGATATGGCTGATCCGTGCTGCCCATCTTTCTTCGCCGTATTCCTGAAGAATACGCGTCAGCTCGGATTCGGACCAGGTATTGACAAGATCATAGGCTGAAAAAGTTTGTGACGTATCCATACGCATATCAAGCGGCGCATCTGAATGATAAGAAAAACCCCGTTCTGTCTCATCTAATTGCGGGGAAGACACGCCCAGATCAAGCAAAGCACCGTCAATATGTTCAACGCCCTTCTCTAGAAGCAGCTTTTTTGTATCATGGAAGTTGCCCTTGATCGCATGAAATCCCGCGTATCCTGAAAGCCGCTGTGTTGCGGCCTCAATTGCACGAAAATCCCTGTCAATGCCATAAAGTGTTGCCTGTTGAAATTTTCTGAGTATTCCCTCGCTGTGTCCTCCGCCCCCCAACGTGCCGTCCACAAAAACGCCCTCAGGTCTGTCGGGAAGATATCTCATCACTTCCTGAAACAGCACCGGTATATGCTGAAATGTCATAATCTGGTCTCCTTTATCGAATGCCGCAGCTCAACACTTCGCATTGCCTGATATCACAATACCGGACACCTGAAGATAGGGAAATGCCATTGTACCGTCTGAAATCAGTTCCTCTGAAACAGCGCAGACATTCCTGAACATATCCTGGAGATTGCCATTAATCATGGTCTCCATGCAGGCTCCCTGAATCTCACCGTTTTCAATGTAAAAACTGTTTTTCGCAACGCCTGAGAACTCTCCATTTGCTCCAGGCTCTCCGCCTGAGAAGCCGCCAACAATAAGACCTCTTTTTACAGAATGGATCATATCATGCAGTTTCTCAGAACCTGCTTCAAGAATAAAACCTGAACCTGTATTTTTCGAAACCGGAAGGCCTGTCTTCACAGAAGCGTACAAGTTCAGCAGGAACATTTTCAATACGCCATGATCAAGAACTGTCAAATTTTCAGAAAGATAACCGTCATCTGTGAAATGCTCAGCTGTCACAAGGCGATCATCCTCCGCTTGTAGCCGGAGAGTTATCTTTTCGCTGACAACTTTCTCTCCCATTTTATCCTTCCATAAGCTTGTTCCTTCAAGGATCACCGGGGCACTCACAAAATTATCCAAAAGCATATTGACAAACATGCCTGCAGCATCCGGGGTGAGAATGATGTCCCCTTCGAACTTGTCTGACAGCTTTACCACTTGTAAGCTGTTCTGGGCATCTTCCAGCAGCTTTCTGAGCATGCCATATGAAAGGATGGGCCTGGAAAGATCCGGCATCCGCACGCCTCCATAGCAGAGGCCCGTCGTCCTGTCACCTTCATGTCCTGCAAATTCCAGACTTACATCATAAGCACCGTCATACGTTTCAAAGCAGGTTTCATGACTGTTATAATACATGCAATGTGTATGGGTATAACTGCAGATTGCCTGACCCAAAAGGATTTTCGGAAAATCCTCATTTATGGCCGCCATCATTTCTACAATCCGTTCATAGAATGTTGGCATATCCGGTTCCATAGGCCCTGATTGGAAGGTGCTTGCATCCTGGTATTCTGCCAGTTCGTTTGCCTCATCCTCCATGGCAGACTCTGCATTCAGGCGCGCATTTTTAACCAGTTCTTTGAGGGCATCATCCGTCATATCATTTCCAGAAACAGACCCTTTGCGTTTTCCAATGAATACCGTTAAAGACACATGCTGGTCATAAATGGTCCTGTATAACGAAAACCGGTCCTGTTCAGTGTTTAGCTCATGCTTTTCACTCTCGGTCACACTAAAAGCATACTTGGCAATCCCTTCACTTTTCACAAAACTTTCAAGCACATGGGCTCTTTCCTTGATATTAAACATGTTCATCTGCCCCCTATAGCAATCTTGCAGCGCATAGCTGGTCCCCCCATGCCAACAGGCATGGGCTGCTTCTTCCCACAGAATCCGCTGGATGACCACGTCATATCGGACGAAACCATATCAACTGTTTTGAGCATGTCAAAGGCAATTCCGGATACGGTTGTATCCAGCAGCGCCCGTCCGAGTTTGCCATGTCGGATTTCGTAGCCAAGAGAGACGCCAAACATAAATTCACCGGTCAGATCAGCCTGTCCGTTTGAACTTTCAATCAGATAGTACCCATCATCAATGGAGGCTATCATTTCTTCAAGTGTGCTGTTTCCCGGAAGGATGGATGTGTTTCTCATCCGAATGAGCGGTTCGTCAGAAAAACTCCACGCTCTTGCATTCCCAAGCGGTTTCATGCCAAAGTGTTCAGCTGTCTCACGGTTGTTCATGTACCCTGTAAGGATTCCCCGGTCAATGAGCACAGCATCTTTGGCAATAATGCCCTCATCGTCAAGATAAACTGGCAAGGGCGTACGTTCCCCGAAAGCTGTGTTTGCAAAGTCCACCAGTGTGACAAGCTCAGAGGCAACCTTCTGGTTCAGCTGTGGGCCTGCTACTGAACCGCCAAGAACAAGGTCAGCTTCAACAGTATGCCCGACCGCTTCATGTGCCAGCATTCCGCCCATCATGCCGCCTAAAATCACGGTTTTCAGTCCAGCCTGTGCATATACACCCTCTGTTTTGTCCATAAGCTGTTCGTACAAGCGGTCAATTCCGGAATAGATCGGGGAAAGATCTTCAAAATGATCCTCAAAACTTCCCAGGCCGCCAAATGCATGGAAAAGCTCAACAGGGGTCCCCATTGAGGATTGAGCACTTATAAATACATAAATATAGCATCGCGGATAGGTGACGTGCCCGGAAACCGCATCGGAAGCAACAATGATTTTATCCTGGGAATCTTCAGTATAGACCACTCTGCGGCTGATGAGTTTCGGGCAATGCTTTTCCACGTACGCATCAATCGTCTGACAGGCTTCAATCAGGCGCTTCTGTTCAGTGTCCACGATCATTTTAGGCGGAGAAACCTGCTCATGAGTTACATATGCCGGGTAATTCCTCCCGGCTTTTTCGGCGCGCATATCCAGAAAGAAAGCATTCTCTGTCGCAGCTTTCAGGACACGTTCTGCATCAAACGCAGAATAGGAGGCTGTGGATGAGAAACCATAGCACCCATGTCTTGTCACTCGTGCTGAAATACCCCGGCTCTCACTCCTGGTGTTTTGTACAAGATTCCCCTTTAACAATCCTACACGGCGGCTTCTGTTTTCCTGACCACGCAAAACAGTCTGGACTCCATCTGCAAAATGGTTTTTCTGTGGGCTTATAATATCCTGTAACATATGTACCTCCATCAATGATTTGTAAGCAGACAAAGTATAGTCGATGCTTTCCCAAACCGCAAGATAAATAAAGAGAGTGCACTGTCATGTGCACTCTCTTTGTCTTTTTTTACTTGCTTTCCATCAGTTCTGCAAGCCGCTCCTTGAGTGTAGCCAATTTATGCCGGTTATTTTCCAGTTTCGTCCGTTCATTGTTCACCAGTGCCTCAGGGGCTTTGGAAACAAAACCAGGATTATTCAGTTTGCTCTCGGTGCGGCCGATCTCTTTTTCCAGGTTCTCCTGTTCCTTTTTCAACCTTGCAATTTCTTTCTCGATATCGACAAGATCGCCCAGAGGGATATAGACCGTTCCTGCCAGTGTTACAGCGGTCACAGTCTTCTCTTTCACATCAGCCGCGCTGCTCAGCAAAGATGTCTGAGAAGCCCCTGCCAGTCTTCCAAAATACAGTGAAGCATGTTCAAGGGTATCCGCCCATCCTTCCTTGGGAAGGAACATGAGTCTGGTACGTCTTCCTGCCGGGACATTCATTTCGGCACGCATATTCCGGATGGCACGGATCACTTCCATGATGCCTTCCATTTCCTGGCACTCTTCAGGGAAATCAAATCCCTCTGTATTCGGCCATTCTTTCAGCATCAGGAAACCTTCGTGGTTTGGAAGATACGCATATACAGCTTCTGTCAGGAAGGGCATAAAAGGATGCAGCAGTTTCAGCAGTCCTTCTAGTACATAGAGCAGGACAGCCTGCACGTTGCGTTTGGCTGTTTCATCCTCTCCAAGGAGCCACGGCTTTGCCATTTCAATATACCAGTCGCAGAATTCTGACCACGCGAAGTCATATACACGCGTCGCTGAAAGGCCAAAATCCCCTTCCTCATTATGCGCAGTGATATCCTTGACTGCGGCCTGGTAGCGCGTCAGGATCCATTTGTCAGCCATGGTAAGTGTTTCTGGTGAAATGGCAACATATTCCTGGGTATTCATTAACACAAAGCGGCTGGCGTTCCAAATTTTATTGGCAAAATTACGTGCTGCTTCAACTTTTTCTGTGGAGTAGCGCGTATCATTTCCCGGACTGACGCCCATGAGAAGAGAGAACCGGAGCGCGTCAGCACCATACTTGTCGACAACTTCAAGAGGATCCACACCATTGCCCAATGACTTTGACATCTTCCGCCCGAGTTCATCACGCACAAGACCATGAATGAGCACTGTCTCAAAAGGCGTTTCACCCATCTGCTCAATGCCCGAGAAAATCATACGGGAAACCCAGAATGTGATGATGTCATAGCCCGTTACCAGCATGGTGGTCGGGTAGAAATATTTCAGGTCCTCAGTCTCATCAGGCCAACCCAGTGTTGAGAACGGCCACAATGCAGAAGAAAACCAGGTATCGAGAACATCTTCATCCTGAGTAAGATGAGAGCATCCGCATTTAGGACATACTGTAGGATCTTCCCGACTGACAATCACTTCGCCGCAATCATCACAGTACCATGCCGGAATCCTGTGGCCCCACCAGAGCTGGCGTGAAATACACCAGTCACGGATGTTGCGCATCCAATTAAAGTACTGTTTATCAAACCGTTCGGGCACAAACCGCGTTTTTCCGGTTTCAACAGCTTCAATAGCTGGTTTCGCCAAAGGTTCCATTCGGACGAACCACTGGCGGGACACCATTGGTTCAACCACTGTATGACAGCGATAGCATGTGCCAACCTCGTGCTTGAGCGGTTCTATCTTACCCAGAAATCCGCCCGCTTCCAGGTCCTTGACAATCGCCTTGCGCGCTTCTAGCGTTGTCATGCCGGCATATTTACCGCAGTCAAGCACAACAGGTTCATTGACTGCAGCTTTTCCGCTGGCAAAGAGTGCTTCATTCTCAGCCTTCTCTTTAGCTCCTGTCATGTGCCCATCATAGGTGAATACCCTGACAATGGGCAATTGGTGCCTCTGCCCGACTTCGTAGTCATTCGGATCATGTGCCGGTGTGATCTTAACCACGCCCGTGCCTTTGGTCATATCAGCATGCTCATCAAGCACAATTGGAATCTCCTTGTTAAGGAGCGGCAGAATGACATGGCAGCCATGAAGATGTTTAAAGCGTTCATCCTCCGGATTGACAGCAACAGCTGTATCGCCAAGCATAGTTTCAGGACGGGTCGTTGCAAGTTCCAGCATTTCTCCTGTTTCCTTTACAGGATAATACAGATGCCAGAAGTTCCCGTCTTTTTCCTCATATTCCACTTCAGCATCAGAGATGGATGTCTGGCAGCAAGGGCACCAGTTGACAAGACGTGTCCCCCTGTAGATCAGTCCTTTATCGTATAGACTGCAGAACACTTCACGAACGGCCCTTGAGCATCCCTCATCCATGGTAAAGCGCTCGCGGCTCCAGTCACAGGATGTCCCCATCCGGCGCTGCTGAAGCGTGATCCTGTTGCCATACTGTTCCTTCCAAGCCCAGGCCCGCTCCAAAAAAGCTTCACGTCCAATGCCTTCCTTAGTGAGACCTTCTTCCCTCATTTTGTCAACAATTTTGACTTCTGTTGCAATAGCCGCATGGTCAGTTCCCGGCAGCCAGAGCGTAGGGTCCCCTTTCATCCTGTGGTAACGGATCGCAGCATCCTGCAGCGTGCAGTCCATGGCGTGTCCCATATGCAGCTGGCCCGTAATATTAGGGGGCGGCATAACAATTGTAAAAGGTTTCTTACCCTCAACGCGATGCGCCACAAACGCACCGCTTTTCTCCCAGGCATCGTAGATATCCTTTTCAATCGCCTGAGGATTAAATTTTGTTTCCATATTCTGCTCCATAACCGATCGTTCTCCTTTCCTCTTATGTCGTCAAGAACAGCCAGCCTGCTCCGACTACAGCTAGCATACAGCCCACACCTTTGAATACTGAATCTGAAACCCGGTGCTTTTCCCCTGTCAGATCTGAAAAAAAGCCAGAACCATAAACCAGTACCGCACCGACGATTACAAGAAACGTACCCGGATGAAACAATCTTTCAAGCATGGCCAAGCCTCTTTATAATAAAAACAAAGGAGCAACCCATCCAAAAGGACGGACTGCTCCGTGGTACCACCTTGATTTGCAGCAAAAAACTGCCTCTGTGCACAATATCGGGTGCGCCCGTGAGAACTTTCATTCTCATCTCTCCAAAAGCGACCTTCCCCTGTCACTTGTGCGGGTGACCTTTCAGCCGATGAATCACCCTCTCTTGGCCAGTTAACCGGGTACTCCTCTTTTATCACAGAGAACAGTATGCTTTTCAGGACTTACGCGTCCTTCTTGTTTTCTTTTTCCTCAAGCTTCAGAACATCCGTTCCATCATAGAAGCCACAGAACTTGCATACACGATGGGACAGCTTCATCTTATGGCACTTGGGGCACTCAACGATCGCCGGCGCCTCCAGCTTCCAGTTTGCACGACGGCTATGTTTGCGGGCCTTGGAAATTTTTCCCTTCGGAAGAGCCATATTCACACCTCCTCATACTTCTGATGTGACAATTCGTCATTCCTGGTCAGCACTGTCGGACTTTTGATCCAACCATTGCTGTAAGGCTGCAAAAGGATACTGACCAGGCTGTTCCTTCTGCTGTTGATCGGGTTTTTGATCCTGTCCAAGATAAGCTTCATATCCTCTGCAATCCGGTCTGCAAAGAAACCGCATAGGCAAATGCATGACCGCATAGGACATGGCCAGCTTCTGAAGATCCAGAACATGACTTGAATATGTAAAAATCTCATCATCTTCCGGGTCACCTTCGCGCTGAAACAGTTCCCGAAAATCTGCTTCAACTCTTGCACTGGCCTCTTTAAGACAGTTGGCACAGCGCGCATGTGCAAGAACCTGTAACTTGCCTTCTATTTCAATATCTCCGTTTTCCATGGCCTCGAAACGCCCAAAGAGCCGCGCTTCGTCGAACACAACCGTGTCGCCGCCTATTTCCTGTGGGGCAATGGCCTGACCCACATCAAAGGAATAAACAGAACCAGGGTTCCGGGTCGCTTCAGAAACATCCAGCATGTTCCAAGTCCTCCTCGCCGTGACCAGAAGTATTATAGTAACCGCAATGTTTTTTGTCAACACGCTTTTCATTGCATTTGCAAATACAAAATGCTTTTTCATCTCACGGGAAAGCCATCATTTATCCCAGTGGGAATGCTTTCTCTGGCCAGAGGGCACACCCGCTGTAACGATGGTCCCTTACACTGCGATGCTCAAGTAACCATCTTCCGCTTTTCAGAATGTCGTTCTTTCCGTGACTTTTCTTTGTCGCTTATCCGGTCACGTGGTTCCTTTTTCCGTTCCATTATGAGTACCCACCAGAGGGCTGGCCAGCGAGCGAAGATACACCAAAAAAACAAAACGCCGTGATTGGCCATAAACCTTGAGTTATAAGCAATTCTGGGCAATTTCTCTTTTATGAATCCTCTTGACAAGCTTTCCCTCCTGATTTAACATTCCGTCAATTGCATATGAAAGCGATGAAGGTATTATGCTTTTTGAACCTGCTTTCAGAGAACCGGCGGCTGGTGAGAGCCGGTGGAAGGTCAGAAATGCAGCCTCGTACCTGAGTGATTTCCTGAACGCATATCAATGTACTTGCTGTAAGGAAAAACGGAGCGTCCCGTTATCAAGGCGTGGCACTTGATGGAGTGCTTTAGAGTGGCTGTATCGTAATAGGCAGCAATCCGGGTGGTACCGCGGTCTGATGAATCGTCCCAGAAGCTATGCTTCTGGTTTTTTTATGCCCAATCCTCCCAGGAAGCACTCATCGAATACATATATTTGCAGGAGTGAAAACGATGAAAACTTTGAAACTGATTGACATGACACTTAAGGAAAATGTTTCCAGCAAAGATCATCCCCTGACTTTCAAGGAAAAACTTGAAATCGCCAGGAACCTGGACCGGGTTAAGGTTGACAGTATTGAACTGCCGCCTCTTTCCGGCAGCAAAGCCGATCTGCTGTCCAATAAAACCATCGCAAATCTCGTCAATACCGGTGTATCCGCCTCTGTTTTAGTCAATGTGAAAAATATTGACGACACGTGGGAGAGTGTACATTCTGCGAAGAATCCGTCCTTAAACGTGATCGCTCCCGTTTCACCTGTTCAGATGGAATATACCTGCCACATGAAGGCACCTGCATTGCTCGCAGCCATTGAAGATCAGGTGCGCAAATGCCGTTTCCACTGTGAAAATGTCGAGTTCACGGCAGAAGATGCCACGAGGGCAGAAAAAGATTTCCTGATCCAGGCTGTCCGTACGGCTATCTCTGCCGGCGCTAACCGTATAACCTTAAGCGATACGGCAGGTATCATGATGCCTGAAGAATTCTCTGCATTCTTTTCAGAAATCCGTGAAAAGACCATTCAGGATAATGTGGAGTATTATGTACAGACAAGCAATGTCATCAGCATGGCAAGTGCCTGCGCTGTTTCAGCAGTTATTCATGGGGCAGATGGCGTAAAATGCGCTGCCATATCCGCCTCTTCACCTTCTCTTGAAGATATTGCGAATATCATAGCTCTGCGCGGAGCCGACCTTGATGTGGACATACGTCTCAGAAGCACTGAGCTTAACCGCACAATCACGCAGCTCAACCGGATCATGGATGCGCGTCAGACGCATACTGACTTTGATTCATCTGCTGTCGCTGACCTGCCAAATGTCTGTCTCGACGCCAATGACGGTATCAATGAAGTCATCAAAGTGATCAAGCAGATCGGATATGAACTGTCGGATGAGGACAACAGCAAAGTATATGAAGCTTTCCGTCAGGTAGCAGTCAACAAGCAGTTTGTCGGTCCTAAGGAGCTCGACGCCATAATTGCAAGTACCGCAATGCAGGTTCCTTCTTCATACCGGCTCGATCATTATGTGATCAACAGCGGAAATGTCATTTCCGCTACAGCAAATATCGCCCTGGAGCATGAAGGTCAAAAGCTCCGCTCTGTCGCTGTTGGAGACGGTCCGGTTGATGCGGCTTTCCTTGCCATCGAGCAAATCATTGGACACCACTATGAACTCGACGATTTCCAGATCCAGACAGTTACCGAGGGCCGTGAAGCTATGGGCAGCGCGCTCGTGAAGCTCCGTGCCAACGGTAAGCTTTATTCAGGAAACGGCATCTCTACAGATATTATTGGTGCTTCGATTCGTGCTTATATCAGTGCCCTGAATAAAATTGTTTATGACGAAGCTTAAGCAGACCGCCAAGGAGGAAGACAACCTTGAAACTTGCTTTTTCGATTCAGAATTATACCCATTATGCCTGGAATGAGCTTTGTAATGCAGCTTCTGAGGCTAATCTGACCGGTATAGAACTTTATGATGTGAACTCCCCTGTGCTCACTGGCAAGCAAAGCCCAGGGAATCCGGAACTGGCCGCTTCAGCACGCCGTGCATTGGTCCGTCAGAACCTCTCCATTCCATTGATTGAAACTGTAGGAGACTTTACGGATCCGGCTTTCATCTCGGAACTCCGGACTGCTATTGAACTGGCTGAGAACCTTGGGATCTCCTCTGTCGGTATCCACTCTGCCAACGCCGACCTGGACGTCTGCGCACAAGTCCTGGGCACTTTCCTCAGTATCGCAGAGCCAAAAAACATCTCTCTGCTCGTTGAAAGCAGCGGAATATACAGTGATACGACCAAGCTCCGTGATCTTCTGAACCATTATGCCAATGACAGGCTTGCCGCCACCTGGAACATGTATGAAACCTGCATGAATGCCAGCGAGACGCCAGAGCAGACAATCACAAATTTAGGTGCTTATGTCCGTCATGTGCACATTCATGATTACAAACTCACAGATGGCCGCATAGAGCCTGAACTCATCGGGGAAGGCGATCTCCCCCTTACAGACATGATGGACGCTCTGCGTTCTGTCAATTATGACGGTTTTATCTCTTTGACATGGAACCCTGCCTGGATGGAAGGCCTTGAAGATATTGAGATTATTCTGACACAATTTCAAAGCTGTCTTTCCAAATTCGAGAGCACCCGGACCAGCCGGAAACACCTGTATTGGAACAACCAGCATACAGGGAACTATGTCTGGAAAAAAGAAACACTGATTGATAAAACTTTTTCCCAGGTTCTGGATACCATGGTGGAAGAGTTTCCTGATCAGACCGCAATTAAGTTCACAACACTGGATTATACCCGCACTTATCGCCAGTTCAGGGACGATGTTGATGAATTTGCACGGACCCTTGTCTCCTTGGGTGTTCATGCTGGCAGCAAAGTGACCATTTGGGCAACCAATGTCCCACAGTGGTTCCTTACTTTCTGGGCAACCACAAAAATCGGCGCCATTCTGGTCACCATGAATACTGCTTATAAAATCCACGAGGCTGAATATCTGCTCCGCCAGAGCGATACTCACACCCTTGTCATGATCGAAGGCTACAGGGATTCCAATTACAGGGAAATCATCAATGAACTTTGTCCGGAACTTGAGCATACAAAGCCTGGCGAACCCCTGCATGCCCGCCGCCTGCCCTTCCTGCGGAACGTGATTACTGTTGGTTTTCGTCAGAACGGGTGTCTTACATGGGAGGAGTCCCTTGAGTTTGCCTCTAAAACACCTCTGGCTGAAATCCGCCGCATGGCCAGTGCAGTTGATGTCAATGATGTTTGCAATATGCAGTACACTTCCGGCACCACTGGCTTCCCCAAAGGCGTTATGCTGACGCATTACAATGTTGTCAACGATGGTAAAGCGATTGGCGACGGCATGGATCTTTCAACTGCTGACCGTATGATGATCCAGGTCCCCATGTTCCATTGTTTCGGAATGGTCCTTGCCATGACTGCTACAATGACACATGGCGGAACCATACTGCCATTGGCCTATTTTTCTCCCAAGTCCAGTCTGGCCTGCATTCACAATGAACATATCACAGCATTTCACGGGGTCCCCACTATGTTTATCGCTATGCTGGCCCATGAGGATTTTCCAAAGACAGACTTCAGTTACATGAGGACCGGCATTATGGCCGGGAGTCCCTGTCCGATTGCCGTAATGCGTGATGTCGTTGAAAAGATGCACATGCCGGAAATTGTTATTGTATACGGACAGACAGAGGCTTCTCCGGGCTGCACCATGAGCCGTACAACAGACTCCCTCGAAGTCCGCGTAGCAACCGTCGGGTCCGCATTCCCCGAGATTGAATGTAAAATCGTTGATCCTGAGACGGGTGAAGACTGCCCGGATGAAGTCATCGGTGAATTTGTCGCACGCGGTTATAATATTATGAAAGGGTATTATAAAATGCCCAAGGCGACAGCCTCTGCAATTGATAAGGACGGATGGCTGCATACCGGCGACCTTGCGTGCCGCACACCTGAAGGCAATTACCGCATTACAGGCAGGCTCAAAGATATGATCATCCGCGGCGGAGAAAACATTTACCCTAAGGAGATCGAGGAATTCATTTATACTCATCCCAAAGTCAGCGATGTCCAGGTCATAGGTGTGCCTGATAAAGCTATGGGTGAAGAAATCATGGCCTGCATTATTCTCAAAGAAGGCGAAACCATGACGGAAAAAGAGATGAAAGATTACGTTCTCAGCCACATGGCCAAGCACAAAGTGCCCAAATATATTGAATTCGTTGACAGTTTCCCGATGAATGATGCAGGTAAGATCCAGAAATATAAAATGAGGGAGCAAGCTATAGAAAAGCTTGGACTTCAGAAGGCTGCAAGTATCGAGACTGCTTGAGCAGAAACCGGAAGGTGCAACTGTCATGACGATCATTGATGCACACTGTCACATCTATCCTGATCCCATCTCACGCAAAGCCGTTAAAGCCGTGGATGATTTTTATGATCATCTGCCCACAGATCATTACGACGGCACCGTGCACACACTGCTGTCTGCCGGTAAAGCCTGTGGTGTTGACCATTTTGTCGTGCACTCTGTAGCAACTAAGCCTGAACAGGTCCATACCATCAATCAGTTTATCGCTCAAAGTATGGTTGATTCAAATGGTGCGTTTATCGGACTGGGGACCATGCACCCTGCCTCCAGCCAACTGAGGGAAGATTTTGAATCCATACTCAGCCTGGGTCTGCATGGTGTAAAACTGCATCCCGACATTCAGCATTTCGCAGCGGATGATGATCGTGCTATGCAGATTTATGCCATGTGCGAATCTGTCCACCTGCCCGTCCTGGTTCATACAGGCGATCACCGCTATGATTATTCAAACCCTGAACGGATCGTCCGGATCCTGCAGGCTTTCCCCCATCTCACTTTTGTCGGGGCCCATTTTGGCGGATGGAGCGTGTGGGACGAAGCAGAAAAAGTCTTATCCCCCTATCCGAACATTTATGTGGACTGCTCCTCCTCATTCTTTTGGCTGAAGCCAGAAAAAGCAAAAGATCTGATCCATGCCTACGGGGCTGACCGTGTCATGTTTGGAACAGATTACCCCCTCTGGCCAATCCAGAACGAAATCGATGCATTGTACCGTCTGGGGCTTTCTGAAGAAGAATATGAAATGATTTTTTCCCTGAATGCTGCTAAACTATATGGGATTCGGATATCAAATACACAAGGAGGTACCTGATCATGGCTCATTACGTTACTATGGACGGAAATGAAGCTGCAGCTTATATTGCCTATGCTTTTACAGAAATTGCTGCCATATACCCTATCACACCTTCCTCCCCTATGGCAGGAAAAACCGATGTCTGGTCCGCAAAAGGCAAAAAGAACCTTTTTGGCCAGACTGTACAGCTTGTTGAAATGCAAAGTGAAGCAGGTGCAATTGCCGCTGTGCACGGAGCCTTGGAAACAGGTGCCCTGGGCACATCTTTCACATCTTCACAGGGATTAATGCTCATGATCCCTGTGATGCACCGCATCGCCGGGCAGCGTCATCCCGGTGTCCTGCATGTTGCTGCCCGTACCGTTGGCACACACGCCCTGTCCATCTTTGGGGACCATTCTGACGTTATGAATTGCCGGCAGACAGGATTCGCTATGCTATGCACAAGCAGTGTCCAGGAAATCATGGACCTTGCCGGCATTGCCCATCTTGCAGCAATTGATGCCCGCATCCCTTTCATGCATTTCTTTGATGGTTTCAGAACCTCGCATGAAATCGACAAAGTCCGTGAGATGGATTATGAGGACCTCCGTTCCCTCCTCAATCAGGATGCGCTGGATGCCTTCAGAGCCCATGCTCTTAATCCCGAGCATCCTATGCTGAGGTCAACCGTCCAGAATCCGGATATCTACTTTCAGGTACGTGAAGCCAATAACAGCGACTATATGGCTTTACCCGGGATCGTCGAATCCTATATGTCAAAGATCAATGCAATCACCGGCAAAACGTATCACTGTTTCAATTATTACGGTGCTGAGGATGCTGAGCGCGTTATTATCGCCA
>CAMNGW010000013.1 GCA_946538615.1 uncultured Clostridia bacterium | reverse complement strand
GGATCCAGCAGCTTGCCACACCCAGATCTGCAGCGGCATTCATCAGGTTGCCCATGACCAGGCTGCCATCATACACATAGGTCGGAATATCCTTGTTTGCCAGCACCACCAGCAGATCGGGGGCGCCATAGAACGGGTCAATGTCCATACCCATAGCGGCAGCATTGAGCTTCATGAGCCTGTTCCTGATTTCCTGGTCCTTGATAACAAGGATGATGGGAGACTGCTTTCCCATGCCGGTGGCGGCATAGGTCCCGGCTTCAAGGATCGCCCTGAGCTTTTCTTCTTCGACGTGTTCAGGCCTGTAAGCGCGGCAGCTGCGGCGTGTCTTCAGGGTGGTGAGTGTTTCTGCCACGGTATTTCCTCCAATTCATTTATCGGTTCAGAACAGAACCTTCTCCCCCGCGGACCGGATATTCGTCCAGGTGTGCGCGGAGATGTTCACGTGTTTCCTGTACTGCCCTGATCATTTCCTGTTTCTGATCCGGCAGTCTGCCCTGCATGGGCACAAGATTGGATGGATGCGATCCAAAGTAGTAGGTGTCTTTCAGTTCCAGGTGCCCGATGAGACGCTCCTGTTCATCCAGAAGCTGACCGATGGTGCATTCCCTGAAAGCTCCGCTCTTCATGTCGTGATACAGCCGGCACCCGGGTTCAGCGTGCAGGCTCCCAGTAAACAGCAGGTGCGGCTGGACCGCGTTGATCAGCTCTGCAGTGGCATCCGCATTCTCTTTCCATAATCCGGCGCCGGCGCAGCCAAGGATCACGTTGAAACTGTAGTCTATGCCTGCCTTTGTCAGGCGGAGCAGCTGCTCCCGCGCCTCTTCCGATGTATGTCCTTTGTTCATACACGTAAGCGCCGCATCCAGACCGCTTTCCACTCCGATGTCCAGACCATGGATCCCGGCTGCCCTGAGCTGCCTGAGCTCCTCATCCGTCTTGCTCCTGATGTTCTGGATGGAAGCGTACATGGCAATCGTCTCCACCTTTGGCAGCAGGCGGTGGACCGCACCGGAGATTTTTATCAGTCTGTCCGCTGAAAGCACAAAAGCGTCTCCATGTTCCAGAAAGACCCGTCTGACACCCGGGCAGCAGCGGGCAGCTTCCTCAATATCGGCTTCCACCTCTTCCATCGGACATATCCTGAATGGCACATCCGGGTACATATAGCAGAAGGAGCATGCATTATGGCTGCAGCCCATTGTGACCTGGAGCAGCAGTGAGTTGGCCTCATAGGGCGGTCTGTAAACAATGCCTGTCATGTTCATGGTTCCTTTTCTCCCTGCATATGCGCGATGTATTCGTTTCCCCAGGCTTCCATAGCCGCAACAACAGGGTGGAACTTCTGGCCGATCTCAGTCAGGGAATACTCAACTCTCGGAGGGATAGCCTCATACTGGATCCGTTTAATCAGCCCATATTCCTCCAGGGACTTCAGCTGAACGGAGAGCGTGGCATGTGTCATCTTTGGCATCTTCCTGAGAAGTTCATTGAAGCGGGTCGGGCCCTCCTCCAGATAGAGAAGGATCAGTACTGCCCATTTCCCTGAAATGAGCGTCTGTGCTGTTGCATAGGGACATTTGCAGAAGCGCTCCTCAATCGTTGTCCGGGCACCCATTACACATCAAACTCTTCCTTCAGGTCCATCATGCCCCGGATCTCGGCATGTCCGTTCTCCAGGCAGAACAGCCCCATCTCCCAGCCATTCTGGTCATAAAGGGACATGATCTGCGGAATCGCGTCGCGCACCTTCTCAAGCAGCGCGGCATCCTTGACGATTTTGGCCGTGCCGTCATAGCGCAGGAACTCACCGCCGTTGACCGCGAGCACCTCAACCTTGGGGTTCGCCGTGAGCTGCCTGAACACATTTTTGAAGGTCCCGCAGCCAAAATACAGGGTATCATCCACCAGCATCTGGAACCCAAAGGGCCGCCCCTTAGGCTGGTCACCGTCGGTCGTCAAGAAATAGAATGTCTTTGCTTTGTTCAGAAAATCATGTACTTTTGCAGCAGGGCTCATAGTCATTTTCCTCCTTGGTTCTAAGTCACTTTTTTGAACCGATATGATTTTACGACCATTTGTGTGGGTGCACAAGTACGATTTTTCATAATACCTGGTATCTTCCATGATACCTCAGCCGGCATGGGACCACTGGAAGGGTCAGGACCTCAGCGTCATGAAGAAAGCACCATCATGGCAAAGCATACGGTGAAGAACGTGCGCCATTTCCGCCTTCCCTTCCGGAAGCATTGTCCGGCTGGCATCGTATTTCTGATGCAATCCAGCCGTTCCCGTCAAATGATGGGGCAGATCATCCTGCCTCTATCGCAGCAGCTTTAAGCGCACGTGAGCCGCATGGCTCAGAAGGGCACAGCGTTTGATCCCCACTTTTCCCGTATTCTGGACCTCATTCTCCTCGCGCGCCAGCCGATCCTCAGTGCACGCGGCACTTATGCCTGACCGTGTATGCTCTCCTTGAACTGCCTGTTGTTCACAATCATCTCTTCAAGCGTCACAGGGGCAAACCCGTTGATATCCACACCGGCATTGAGCATGCGGTCCCGTGAAGCGATCAGCGGCCAACAGTCTGCATCTGTATTGTTGTGGATATGGCCGTAGATCATATAGGCGCCTTTGCTCATGTCGGGCCAGGACATCATCGGATAATGACAAAGCGTCGCACACTGACCGCGGTCATTTACAAAAAGCATGGGGGACACACTCTCAAACCACTCCCCCATCTGAACTTTTTTCATCCAGTGCTTGTCATGATTGCCAACGATAAGATGTTTCCTGCCTTTGAGAACGGACAGGTACGCCTCTGCCGGCCGCTCTGCCCGGAAAAGGAAATCCCCAATGATATATACCGTGTCGTTCCGGTGCACTTTTTTGTTCCAGTTGCTGATCAGCGCCTCGTCCATCTCATCCGCGGAAGCAAAGGGGCGGCTGCAGTGCCGGATCACGTTCCCGTGCCCCAGGTGCAAATCAGAAGTATAGTATACCATCCGCCGTGCCTCCTATACTGTAAATTCCCGGATGGATTCAAACAGAAGCGTCAGTTTACCGGTCTCTTTCTCAGTATGATAGTGTCCAGCGTACCAGTGCCTGTACTGCAGGCGGTCCTCAATCCGGTCCAGCCACGCTTCTGTGCTTTTATCAACCGTGCTCTGGTCAATCTGAGGAAGGAAGACCTCAACCGGCTCGTACTTGAGCGGAACAGTATGGGAAAGCACAGCGTCCACTTTCCATTCCCTTTCGTCGAGGACATGTTCGGTCTTCTTTTTTATTTCAGGCGTCGGCTGTTCATCCGCCCACCAGTTCCATCCGTATGCCAGACGATAATATTTGTCAACACTGTATGCGCCGCCAATGGCAATGGTCTGGTACCCCTCCATGTCATACACCTCGCCATCTGCAGCAAAAAGCAGATTGGGATAGTCGTCTTCGGCAAATACCTGTCCGCCCCGCCAGCTTTCAAGATGATAGGCAGGGATATTTTCTGGCCGCATCTCATGGTTGCCGTGGATAGAGAAGATGGTGATGGGCATGGCGGCCATGCGATTCTTAGCCTGCTGATCGCGCCATCCGCCATAGTAGTTGAACCCAGCGTCGCCCAGAATGATCATCGTGTCATCCCTGCTTGGGGAGAAGCGCTCACAGAAACGCTCGATCCGTGAAAAATTGCCGTGCGTATCACCGGTGATGTAGATCACATTGCTCACCTCGTCGAAGTTGTTCACAAACGATTATACCGGCTTTGCTTTGGGCATCAAGGCCCTCGCAGTATAAAAACGGCCTGAACGGAAATCACACGGTGTGAACTGTCTGATCGTCCGGTTCTGAACACTTCGACCGCCATCTGAAGCAGAAAGAAAAGCAAACATTTGTTTATAAGAGTCGCCTGTTCCACTGATCGTAAAAAACTGTCCATTGTTCCACAGACATATACTGGCTGTACTCGGTCCATAAATAAGAAACTGTGGTTTCTAAAAAATCAGTCAGGAGGGACAGAACCTGGCAAAGACATTGATCGCGTATTTTTTCTCATGCAGGACAGAACTATTCCCACGGAAGCATCCGTAACCTGCCCGTGGGGAACACTGAAGTTGTGGCAAAAAGATCCATGCGATAATTGACAGTGATTTGTTTTATACCGATACCGTCCGGAAATATCCGGATGCCCACATGCAGAAAATTGAGATTACCAAGCAGGAATACAATGAAAATGCACGTCCCGAACTGACGGCGCGTGTAGAAAACATGGATGCGTACAGCACGGTGATCATCGCCTTCCCCAACAGGTGGACCACCATGCCCATGGCGGTGTTCACGTTTCTTGGGAGCTGTGATTTTTCCGGCAAAAAGATCTGCCCGCTGATCACCTATGGGGGAAGCGGATTTTCCAGTTCGCTCAATGATATCCGGCGGCTCTGTCCTGGCGCTGAAATCACAGAGGGGCTGGCCATCAACGGGGACAGTGTGGGTACCTGTGACAAAGATATCAAAAAATGGCTCAGGCAAAACGGACTGCTTTAAGGAGGATAAAAACTGTGGAAACCATCAGACTGAACAATGGAAATACCTGTCCCGTCATCGGGATCGGTACCTTTATGCTCTCTCCCGCGGACGTGGAGAACAGTGTGCGTGAAGCATTGAAAATGGGGTACCGCTTCATCGACACTGCCAATGCCTATGTGAACGACCTGGCCGTGGGCCGTGGCATGAAGGAAAGCTGAGTAAAACGTGTAAACATTTTCCTGTCCACCAAGCTGTGGCCCAGTGAATACGAAAACCCCAACGCGGTGGAGGAAACCCTGGAACGCTTGGGCATGGAATATATGGATCTGCTCTATATCCATCAGCCCGCAGGCAACTGGATGGCAGGGTACCGGCAGCTGGAAAAAGCCTTCAGAGAAGGCAAGGCCCGGGCCATCGGCATTTCCAATTTTGAAGGGGAATACATCAGGGAACTGCAGAACCAGTGGGAGATTGTGCCGCAGTTCATCCAGGTGGAGGCACACCCCTATTTCACACAGAAGGAGCTGCGCACGACCCTGGACAAGTACGGGATCAGGCTGATGAGCTGGTACCCCCTGGGCCATGGCGACAATTCTCTCCTGCAGGAACCTGTTTTTGCCTCACTGGGTGAAAAATACGGGAAGTCCCCGGCCCAGATCATCCTCCGCTGGCACACCCGGAGGGGCCTTGTTGTAATTCCCGGCAGCAAGAATGTGGATCATATACGGGACAACCTGAAGATACTGGACTTTACACTGACCGCTGACGAAATGTCCGGGATCGCCAGACTTGACAAGGACGTGCGCTATTACAACCGCACAGACGCACAGCTCAGGCAGTTCGCTTCTTGGCAGCCGGATTTTGAAAAGGCTTAACCATTGACACGCTGCGGATCAGCAGCACATACAATCCCGGCAAGCGCCCTGAAAGTACAGCGGTCCGCAAGCCGAAGGCATGTCATGCTTCCATCAGATGGCAGATACCGTCCTGACAGATCCACCTCTGCGCAACGGATGAAGAGATAGCATGCACCGCACGTCCGGAACGCATAAAAAGAGCCGGCATAGTCTTTTTCAGACTGTTACGGCTCTTTTGCATTCAATTTTTTCCGTACCTCACGTTCCCCTCTCCGGCGGGACCTTTTTCCCCGGGCGCCGGCTCAGGTCATACATGCTCTTTCCGCCGTATGGACCGTATCCTTACAAACGCCTGTTCTGCCGCCGCTTCCGGACCGTCTTCGGTGTCCTCCACCAAAAGAAGAACCAGAACAGCACGATGGTTAATCCACCACCGGCACATATCCTTTGTCGAGTGCGTAGTTTACTGTTCCCTGATCATGGGCATAGATCGCAACCAGACCTGTGTTATTGAAGGCGTCATCTGCGATGCTCACTCCGGCAGGAACATCTATCTCAGTCAGTTTTGTACCCACAAAAGCCTGGCTTTCAATCGTCGTTAACCCAGCCGGTGTCTTTGCCACCGTACCGAAAGGCTTATAATCGCTCTTTCTGATCGTGCCGTCCCTTTCCGTTACCACCAGTATCAGTTCCTCGCGCCAGATCAGGTTCGCACAGCCGGTCTCCATATACCCTTCATATACCCCCGGCGTAGCGGGAACTTCATCCCAGCCCACCACATCTCTCAGACTCTCTGACAAATCTCTCCATGAACCCTCATTTTCAAGCTGGTTCCACTGTCTGAAATAGATATCATAATCAAGCTGCTCGCCGGCTTTCACGACCAGAATATGGTCCTTCGGCGTGTATCCCACATACTGTGGCATCACGGCATCCGTAAAATGAACCGTATACTTTCCTGTCCATGTCTTTCCATCCCATGTACAGGTAATGTCATAGGTTACATCTCCCGGTCCGGCCGGTAAAGACTTCAGATAAATATCCGTCTCTTTTCCGTTTCCGCGAAGGTCTGCGTGCTGCGGTGCGTTTCCGTTCTCCTTTATGCTCCAGACCGGGTCCCCCGCAAGTTCTTTTGTGACCACAACTTCATTTTCAAAATACAGCCTGTCAACAAAATCATCACTGAACAGTCTGGCAAATCCGGGCTGAATCCCTGACATACCGGAACCGATGTAAATGTTCCGCTCAAAGCCGTTCCAGCTTCCGATCTGTATTTCAGGCTTTGGCACGTCTCCATTGCCATCACTGATCCGGAACACAGTTTCCTTGCCTACCTGTACCGTATCCGCCGTAAGCAGAATGGTTGCGCTGAACACGCCTGCTTTGTCAATGGTATACACTTTCTTAGTTCCTGTAGAAGCAGCGGAATCCAGCGTAGCAAACGCCTCCAGCTGTTCCTGGAAAACATAGAGCCTCCAGGGATAGCCGGGAATATCTGCACCGGCCGGTTCAATGTTCGGCTCAATGGTCAGCGTGTCCCCAACGCTCAGCGTTGCGTCAAACAATTCCGGATAATCATGTCCCGTGGGCACCGTGCTCAGGTCTATATAATTGGCTGTCCACTCGACGGTATCCGTCTTCGGTCCCCAAGTACAGGTGATTTCATATGTCACACTGCCAGCCTGAAGTGGAACGTCCATCAGTTCAATTTCCAGGAAACCTCTGTCTCTCGTATGGTCTTCGTACCATGACTCAATTTCAGCATCTGCTCCTGTATCTTTCCTGCGCACGCTCCAGTTCGGGCTATTGCCGTAGACATCCTGTAGTGCCTGCCAGCCCTCAAAGTATACGGAAGCCCTTCCCTTTTCACCATAGACGCCGATACTGTCATAGCCAAGGCCCCCGCCATAATTTTCAAGGCCAAGATAAATGTTCTGGGAAGGCTGGTCAATCTTCAGTTCCAGCTGGGCAGATGGAAGGTTGCCGTTCGCATCCGTTACAATCAGCGTGATCGGGATAAGCACCTCAAGGTTGGAAAACTCCTGTGTGATGCTTGTTCCCACGCTGTAATATCCCATGTTTGTTGCAGTAAAATATTCTGTGTTGGCATAGCAGATTGTGCTGGTCGCTGCACCGGCCCACCGTTCTTTTCTGTCACCGCCATTGTCAAACCAGGAATTGATCCACTGTTTTTCAATACCAAGGCTGAAGTTATCAAAAATACCGCTCAGATAATAGCTTTCCCCTGTTTTGACGGTCAGCTCACCATTCACGAACGGGACTTCCGTTCCAATCGTGCTTCCCACTGAGTCAGTCTCATATACTCTGAGCGTAGCGCCCGTCGGCAGGCTTTCATTCACAGTGTGAATGGTCAGGTCACCCTCATAGGTCTCTCCCTTATAGGTTACAGACATCTTATACTGCGACGTGCCCACTGTCAGCGCTCCGCTTTTTGGCTTCACTCTGGCGAAGAAATAGCTCTCCTCCCAGTCCCACTGCTCGTAAAACAGCTCAAAGTTATCCGGACCGCTGATATGCGTAAGATTCCAGGCCATATTCGTATCATTGAAATCCCTCACGCTCTCCGGCAGCCACAATTGTCCAATGCTGTCTGCGGAATAAACACCGCCAGCAGCCGGTACGTTTTCCGGAAGTCCCAGATACCAGGTGACTTCCATTCCTGAGCCATCCAGCTTCGCTGCAGGAATGTCCCCGTTTTCATCCTTCACCCTGAAAACAACCTGCCTGGTGACCATCAGTCCGCCATACTGGATACCAATCACATCTGAAAAAATTCCTGCTTTCGTTATCGTGTAGGTTGGAACGCTTTTGTTCCAGTCACGCTCCGCAAACTCCCACAGGCCCCGTGCACAGAAATAGGCTCCTGAGCAGGACGGCACACTGTAGCCGGCCGGTTCTGCCGAAGGCTGAAGGGTTATGTTCTGTCCAACCTGCGTCTCAATCACATCCGGGATCCCGCTGATTCCCGCAGGCAGACCATTGGGCAGATCAGAAAGATCCTTTACATGTACATTGACCTGCACCGTACTCGCTTGCCCGCCCCAGGAGCAGGAAACAGTCAGCTCTGTCTCTGATGGAGCCGACGGCATACTGCGCAGATGTCCCCAGCAGCCATAAATGTCTCCGTTATACTCGTAATCCAGTTTTTCGCCGCTGATAAACCTTTCTGTCACCGTCCATACCGGGCTTCCGCCATATTCCTGTGAAAGCAGATCAGCGTTTGTGATGTTGAGTCTGATCATATCGGAACTGTTCCAGACTTCCGCGCTGGATTCCATCCCAAGTCCTGCATAGATCACGAAATCAAAAACAGTATCCCCCCAGTCTGCCCAGGTATAGTCCCCGTGGACTTCCGGTGCCAAAGCAGGCACATTTCCATCCACATCAGTCACATACAGGGTGTATGGAATATAGCACCCGATGTTCGAGCCGTGGTCATCGGCGAAGCTCACAATATAACTGTGGTCGGGATATTTTCCCGTTTTCCTGGCCCTGTAAACTGCCGTTTTTCCACCGTCAATGTTAAGCGCCTGCAGCCTGCTGTCACCGCCTACCCATTCCCATTCTGTATCGCTCCACATGGCATAGTTGTACCAGTAGCTCATGGAAGTTCCGCTGATCTCTATAGAAACAGCATATGTTTCACCTGTGACGTTGTACATTTCCTGATTCGTCACACTCACAGCCGTCCCGAGTGTGGCTGAAGAAGATGTGAATGAAACAGGCGCCACTTTCAGATCATAGCCTGCAGGTAGCTTATTGTTCACAAAAGTCACCGTGACAGTTTTGGCCGTGATGGTACCGCCAGTGTCCGCAGTGAGCGTATACGTATAATCCCCGCCAATGGAATAAGTTACTGACGGATCGAGATTCAGCCATGCCTGGGAAGTGATGCCCTCATCGGGTAAAATGGTCAGAGCTGGGCCGCCATTTGTCGGTATGACGTTCCACTGAACATTGGAAGATTCATCGGCTGAGCTGCTGTCATCAACATAAAACAGCGCGCCTCGGCTGTAGAAGCCGCCAGATACTGGCCGCTGTGTGGAAAGGCCAATTTGCATATCGACATGCTCATTTCCGAAAATTGTCACTTCAGCGGAGGCCGCACAGACCAGCGCTGCCAGACATAAAACAGTAAGAAGAAAGACTATACTTTTTCTCATGGTTTGCCTCCTGACATCCATTTTTTCTGACGCTGCATGCATCAGTCCTCTCTGCTTCCCATTTGCAGCCACCTCATCCAGATTCAGCGGAGGCGCCTGCACACTGTTCCGCACTTCAGCACATCACTCACCATGGCACAGAACCATCCCCTGACTTTATCCATTCAGTGTCCGCGCAGCTTCATCTGAACCACGCAGGCACAGCACACTGCTGTCTGCAATCGCCATGCTGCTGCCGGAACCGGTACAGTCCGGACCAATGATTGCTTCCACAGCCGCTCCGGCGCACAGTCCGCTTTTCTTTGCCGGAAGATCTGTTCAAATACCACGCCCAAAACAGGTCCGAAGGTGCGCACCCAAATCGTCCGCCTGTCCAGTCCTCAGCTTACTGTATCCCACTGAAGCAGGCCGTTTCACACATCCATATGCGTATTATGAAGGCCACATGGTTTCATCTGTGTTCCTGTTTGTCCGGCAGAAATTCCTTTGGCCGCTTCGCTGGTCCTGCGGACCGTGCAATGGTTTTCTCTTTATGTACTTCTCCTGTGCAAATGCTCTGCTCCGCAAATCTGTGCAGGGCATTTTCCCTTCATTGCAATTTTTCCTTGATACAAAAACAGTCATTACATAAATATATCTTATACGGGATAATTTTAACAGACAAATACATGTTTGTAAACTTCTCAGCGGGCCGGCAATCCACCCGCGAAAAGAATGCCGCAGGACCCGCACTGCAGGACGGTATACCCCATAAATGGAACATATCATCTGAAACCGCGAAAACATCTTCTGCAGATACATCAAAAACATGTGAATCAGCTTCCTGTCAGCATGCAAATCTTACCCCTGAAAAGCCTTTCTTCTTTGCCTGCTGTACCCGGATGTTTTTGTACTCAAATCAAAAAGCCGGACAGTAACGGCTTGCCTTACTGTCTGGCTCCTCTGATCGGCCCATTGAATAAAATCGTATAATAATTGATGATTCCGGGGGCAAAAGAATTTCCTGTTCATATCGCGGCCACTTTTTTCAATGATAACTGAATCTTTATGTGATCTATTGCATCATGGTTTATAATCGGTTCTTCTCTTAATTATGTCCATATGGATTGGGGTTCATAAGGCAAAAGCACGTATTCACTCAGACGAGAAGAACATCTCTCTTTGGCCAGCTTACAAACTGTCTCCTCGGAAAGTCTGCCGATTCCGGCAATGAAAGCCGCTGTCATTTTGCCTTCTGCTGTGAGGTCTGCCACTTCAATGCTTCTCTCATCTCGTCCTTCCTGGCGTTCTTTTTCCAGGACTTTTTCTTCATTTTTTCCAAGACTGCTTTCTGATTCTTAACATAGAGGGACCATGCTCTGTCCCGCCGCATTTTCTTCTGATCCGTAGCTGGCCGCGTACCTTCTGAATCGTTTTCCTGAGCCTGACCCTCCGTCACAGAGCACATCCACACCTGTGAGATAGCCATTGCGCTCATCGGCTAAGGTTGCCAGAGCATATCCAAGCTCTTCAGGTCTTCCCATTCTTCTTTCTGCCGCGTACCTGAGCATTTTACCGCCTTCAGCAGCCTCCAGTCGGCCCATATCCGTAGCTATAAGACCGGGGCTGAGTGAGAGCACACGGATTCCATGTTCACCATACTCGCTTGCACATTTCTGTGCGTACCTGATCACAAACTTTTTGCTGAGTGCATAGGCAAGTCCCGACTGTCTGTAGCTGCCGGGGACCAGCGCACATAATCTGCTCAGTCTCCGGACAAAACGTTCCTCATCCTGCTCCGCCAGGCAGCACAATCCTTTTCCTACTGTCCAGTCCGGCAGGACATAAGCTGAGCTTGATGACACATCAAGAATTACGCCTCCGGGTCCCATCACACGGGCCATGGCCTGGTTCACATAGACAGTCCCCAGGGCATTGACCCGCAGCAGCTGCTCTGGCCCGGCCATGCCCGGGGACTGACCTGCCGCATGGATCACGGTTGTCACTTTTCCCAGTGAGGCAGCATAGTCCGCCAGCGCATCCACTTCTTCCCTGTGGGAAGTGTCACAGGCCACAGCATGTGCCTCAAAGCCCTGGTCTTCAAGTTCTGCTACAGCCTTTTCCAGTTTTTTCTCCGTGCGTCCGGACAAAACAAGAACCTTTGTTTTCGGCATTTTCCTCGCTGCAGCCAGTCCGATGCCGCTGCCCCCGCCGGTAATCACGCAAACTTCTCTCATAGCCATTTCCTCACGCTATCTTCCCGGTTTCTCTCAGCCAGGCAATTTCATCATGGATGGTTTCCTGATAGGACCTTGTTGTATATCCCAGTTCCTTTTCCGCTTTGGTGGAGTCAAAAGAGTTATTCCGGGCCAGATTGTACACAGAGAACCGGGTCATCAGCGGCTTCTTTCCCTTCTTGCGGGCCTGCTTTTCCATCACGCTCCCCATGAGATTCGCGGCCCAGATCGGCAGGAAAGCCTTCACGGGCTTACATCCTGCCTCGTCGGTCACCATGCGGGAAAACGTCCTGAACGATACGGGTTGATTGGCCAGAATATAGCACTCCCCGTCCTCGCCCCTGTCAGCTGCAGCAATGGTGCCTGCCGCCAGGTCCCGCACATCACACAGGTTGAAGGACCCGTCGATCCCGGCAGGCATCTCTCCCTTGATGATCCTGATGAGCGTCCCTGTTGTCTCTCCTACGGCATAGTCCTCGGGTCCCATGATGCCGCTGGGGTGCACAATGCATGCATGGAGCCCCTGATCATGCACAGCATCCAGCACTGCCTGGCTCGCCATAGCCTTTGAGCGGCTGTAGCACCCTACAACTTCATCCGGGTCAAAGCGTCCCACTTCCCGGATGGACTGGCCATTGGCTGCTTCAGGAATCGCGCCTGTCGATGAGCAGTAGACCAGCTTGCGGCACTCCGGATGGGCAAGGCAGAGCCGGATGATGTTTTTGGTCCCATCGACGTTGACTTCCATAACCTTGGAAGAATAATCCGGGTTGACAGTGACAATGCTTGCGATATGGAGCACGATGGTTTCTGTGCCCTCTTCCACGGTAAAGAACTTTTCAAGGGAAGCCATGTCTGTCAGGTCACCTTCGACAATTTCTGCCTCACCGGGCACATATTTCCGTGCCGGGTCTCCGGACAGCACGAACGCCCGTACGCTGTCACCGCGTTCAATAAGCTGACGGCAGACTGTACCGCCAAGAAAACCTGCTGCACCTGTCACAAGATATTTGATCTGTTTCATATTTTAAAACCTCCGCCTGATGATCTTACAATTCTTATGTCTGTCAGCTCTTCAACTGA
Source organism: uncultured Clostridia bacterium (assembly GCA_946538615.1). Lineage (GTDB taxonomy): Bacteria > Bacillota > Clostridia > Christensenellales > Aristaeellaceae > UBA2943. The sequence goes on along the minus strand of CAMNGW010000013.1, from coordinate 16,738 downwards.
CAAGCCTATCATAGCGGAGGTTTGTTTTCCTTTTGTCAGGGATTTGTTAGACTTCTGTTAATCTTCATTTTTTTATTCCCGCCGCACTGCCCCTGCCTGTTCAGCCACTGTCCCCCGGGTTAAAGACAGATTTGTACAGGTACAGAAACAGTGCTCTGTCTTTTCTCATGCAGGATGCTGTGTTGTTCTTCTCACAGAAAAAAGGTATACTGTTTCCGGGCAATTTCTGTCCGTCCCGGGCCCAAAAGGAATCAAAACAGAAAGGAAAAACACAGGTACCCGTCAGCTGAGGCCAACGGGTACCTGTGCCTGATCAGAACATGAAACATGATGTCCTGAAATGGACTGCTTCCTACGCAGCGGTCCAGTTCTTTTTCTGGTTCGCGTATGGCACTGCCCTTTCCTATGCCAGTCCCTATCTTCTTGCCTGCGGCCTTTCGAATACAGCCATTGGCATCATCAATGCCGCGGCCTGTGCCCTCTCTGTGCTCATCGAGCCATCCCTGGCAGCCTATGCGGACAAGGAGAAAAGTCCGTCTCTGAAAGCCATTCTGTCTGTCATGACAGCTGTCATGACCTTTTTTACGGTCTGGCTTGTGTTCTCCGCCGGAATGGACGGCATGGGCCGGGGCCTCCTTCTGGGGATCATCATCCTCATCATCCAGCTGGGGCTCCCGCTGGTAAACGCCTTGGCCACGGAAAGCATGAATGCCGGCTATCCGCTGAATTTTGGCCTTGCCCGCGGGTTCGGTTCCATCGGCTATGCTGTCATGTCCTTTTCCATGGGGCAGCTGATCGCCCGGAGGGGGCCGCAGGTCCATCCTCTCGCCCTTCTGGTCTTCTGTGTCTGTTTTCTGATCGCCATCCTGCTTTTTCCTTTCCGCAAGCAGCGCAAAGATCAGGACAGGGCTGCAGCAAAGGGTACATTTATCGCCTTTGTCCGCCGCTATCCCTCGTTTTCTGTCATGCTTGGCGGGTGCGTGCTCATTTATGTGAGCCATGTGCTGATCAATAATTATATCTATCAGATTGTTGTCGCCAAAGGCGGGGGCAGCGGACAAATGGGCATTGCCATGGCACTGGCAGGGCTGCTCGAAGTGACCACCATGGTGATTTTCCCATGGATGCTGAAAAAGAAGGACAGTGGGTTCTGGTTCAGGCTCTCCGGTGCGTTTTTCACCCTCAAAGCCCTTGGGACCATGCTTGCCCCCGGGATGGGCGCACTGTACCTCGTTCAGCTCTTACAGCCTATGGGCTGGGGGCTCCTCACAGTTTCTTCGGTGTATTACGTCAACGGGATCATGCAGGAGCAGGACCGCATCAAGGGGCAGGCCTATATGACCATGTCCCATACTGCAGCCACCATCATCGGTTCTTTAATCGGCGGCTGGCTGATTGATACGGCAGGTGTCAGTGGCATGCTGCTTGCTGCCGTTGCCTGCGGCGCAGTGGGCACGGGGATCGTCTGCCTCAAAAAGGACAGCTGACCTTCCCGCCTCCCGCTGCCTTCCTGCAGAGGAACACGGGACATGAAACAGGCAGGGACAGTCTACAGGACCCGCACTGAGACAGACGGTCTGGTTTTCAGGGGTGCCTGCGTCTCCTCCTGCTGTACCTCTTCCTGCGGCTCCTCCACCTGAGGTATCTCCTGCATTGTCTCCTGAGAGACCTCCTCCTGGCCTTCAGCATACGGGTCTGTCTCCCGCCAGCGGATCCACCGGGTCTCCAGGTCCCCGGATATGTCATAAGCTGTCAGGACATAGCCCCCCAGATCAAAATAGCGCACAGGGTCATTGTCCGGTGTCCATGCTTCAAAGGGCGCGTCTTCCTGACCTGTCAGGACAGATACGATCACTCCCCCGTCCGGCGGATAGACCTTCCTGTCATACATGTCCTCGATATAGTCTTCGTAGCGTTCATAGTATGCCCCGCTGGTGGTACAATGAATGAGCAGCGGATAATCCACAAAGGGCCCCAGCGCCTCCGGAAGGTTCTCCTGCGTAAAGCCATAGTCCCTCAGTGTCCCGATGTACATGCCCACATGGTAATGTCCCCGCCTGTGACAAATGGCCAGCAGGTCCCCGGGATGGAGGCACTCTGCCAGTTCCTTTCCTTCACGCTTCTGCGTGCCTTCAATGTCATATCCGGCTCCCTGCGGCAGGTTCAGGAGCGAACTGATGGACTCTACCTTCGGGTTGCCGGTCGCACGCATGATATACTGTACAAAGCCGGAGCAGTCCATGCCGTACAGATAGCTCTGCCCTTTGACATAATAAGCCGGGGACGACTGCCAGGCAAAGATCGCCTCAAGCAGCCGCCGCTCAGACTTCCCGCCCCACAGATAGGGGCAGCCCAAAGGACAGACTGCCTCAAGACTCTTCCCTGTCACCTGACTGTAGCCCAGAAGAAATGGATTGGTTTCCTCAAGCATGACCAGCGCTGCCTCCAGACAGTCGTCACCGGGAACCAGTCCATCGCCCTGAGCGGCAAACACGGTGAAAAGGCACAGTAAACACAAGAGAAAAAGTCTGCCCCGGTACATTAACATCGCCCCCTTTTGTCCCATTATACACGATTTCCACCGGCCCTGCATCCTGCACGCGCCCCTGTCCAATCTGTCATGACTTTACAGAAAGCGGTCTGATCTATGCAGCTGATCCGAGTCCCGGCCTGTCTTCTGGCCTGTCTCCTTGCCCTTTGTTTCCTTGCCCTCCCCGTTTCCGCTCCCGCAGAAACCAGCCTTGTCATGGAACCCTCGTCCCTGCAGCTGGTCGTGGGCGCTTACGGCTGGATGAACAGCCATGTCCGTGACCTTGGAGCGGGTGTCAAAATCCGTCATTTCTTCTGGGAGTCCACGGACCCGGATGTCGTCGTCATTGACAGCGAAGGAAAATACCGTGCTGTCGGACGCGGAGAAGCGAAGATTGTACGGCGGATCGAAACAAACGACGGCAAAACCTATGAGGCTGTCTGCGACGTCCGGGTGGTGGTCCCTGTGGACCATCTGTCCTTCTCCGTGAAACAGCTCGTCGTCATGGAAGGCACCTCTGTAGCGCTCCCGCAGGTTGATGTGTTCCCTGAAGATGCCGATATCCGTACCTGTTCTTTTGCAACCGACCATACAGATATCGCCCTTGTCCGGGACGGTGTCCTCCTTGGCATCAGACCGGGCCGCGCCACGCTCACGGCCAGCAGTGATGAACGCATCGCCAGGCGCATGATCCGCCAGGATACCTGTACCGTCCTGGTCGTGCCAGTCATCTCTTCCCTGAAGGTGGAAGAGGACGCTCCCCTTCTTCTGGAGGCCGGCAGACAAAAGAAACTGGCCATCAGTGTGAGCCCTGCAAACGTTCCCATTGAATCCCTGCATTTTGAAAGTTCAGATGAAAGTGTATGTACCGTCAATGCCCAGGGGTTCGTTACCGGCACCGCTCCCGGGGAAGCAGAAATCTGTGCGTGGACCGATCAGACAGCAAAGGGCCGCCTCGAAAGCAGGGTGACCGTTCAGGTTTTCCGGTCCCTGCAGCGCCTTGCCCTGTCTGTGTCCGCTCACGTCATCCACAAAGGGGAAAGCGTTGTCTGTACCGCATCCTGCGAGCCAGGGGACGCGAATGTATCATCTTTCCGCTGGGAAACCAGCCATCCGTATGTTGCAGATTTCGCCGGGCCTTCCCCCGATACATCTTCAGCGTCCATAGTCTGCAGCCAGGTGGGTGTGAGCACGGTCTCCTGTACCGCCATCGGCGGGAACCGGAAACGTGCCTCCATCCGTCTTCGCGTGGAAACCGACCGTCCCCTTTCCGTACGCTCAGGGAAGCTTTCGGATGGCGGGCTTCTCCTTACCGTAAAGAACCGCATGTGGGCAACGGCCATCAAAGGCATGGTGCTGCGCCTCTCCTTTCTGGACGGGAACGGGCAGACCCTGAGCAGCCAGGAGCCTTCCCTGACGGGTCTTCAGATTCCTGCTGCCCAGTTCCAGGACCTTTCCCTGCCCCTGTCAACTGCAGAAATCCCGCCCCAGGCTTCCTCCCTTGCCGTCACTGTCCTTGTTGTCCATGAGGAAGGGCGGGACTGGACCATACCGGAAGAACGGCAGGAGAACTGCCTCATCCCCCTCCCCGCGAAGACATCTCCGCGGGCCAGCCGGTAAAAAGCGCACTCAGCAGGAAGCGTTATGTTTTCCTGGACACCGGAACACGGAAGCTGCCCGGTATATGGTGCTGTGTTCTGCGCAATAAAGTCCTCCTGCCAAGGCGACCGCAGCGGTTTTCCCGATGCATCATCCATGCAGGAGGACTTTTTCCATGGCCAGTAAGGTCCCGGCCGTACGCCTCAGTGCCTTCAGCTCTCTGACCTGACCCGCCCGGATGGGAAGCCCCGGCCGTGCCGTCCTTCCTCTCTCCCGCAAACAGAAGTCGCCCTCCCTTCCGCTGCCATGGGCAGGGAAAGGAGGGCGGATGGCCGCTTCTGTTCCGGCTTTCCGTGCAGTTTCAGCCTGCTGATCGCATCTCATTCACCGGCATACTTCCCGATGAACCGGAACACGGTATCAAAATAAAGTTCTGGTGAGTGATTGTAGGAATTGCCATGGCCCGCCCCTTCCACAACAAGGAGCTGCTTCTCAGCCGGACAGGCTTCGTAGACACGGTACACCATATCCGTATGGACAAAGTTGTCCTCTGAGCCGTGGATGAACAGCACGGGCACCTTCGCCCTGGCAATCTGCTTCACAGAATCCGCCTGTGTAAAATTGTACCCTGACCTCCAGAAGGCAATCTGGCTGGCGATGTGCAGAACAGGAAAGCTGGGCAGATGGAAAAGATAGGCAAGCTCATCTTCAAAGATGTCCCAGACAGATGTATACCCGCAGTCTTCCACAATCACTTTTACCTGCTCAGGAAGCTCCTCCCCTGCAGCCATCATCACGGCGGCGGCGCCCATGGATATGCCGTGCAGAACAATCTGTGCCTGACTGTCGCGTTCAATGATCCAGTCGGCCCATTTCAGCAGGTCAAGCCTGTCCGGCCAGCCCATGCCGATATAATCGCCTTCACTTTCACCGCATCCCCTGAGGTCCGGCAGAAGCACGTTGTACCCGCGCAGGCCGTATTGGGAGGCAAAAACAAACATATGGCCGTGACGGCTCCGGTACCCATGCACCGCTATGACCCAGCGGTGGGAAGAAGGTGTGGCAATGACCGCTTCCCCGCTCAGCTTCAGTCCATCTGAAGATACAATCTGCACCTTCTCGACCGCTGACTGGCTGAGCCATGTCTCAGAGTCATCTGCCTGGTCCTGCCAGTTCTCCATGATGCTCTGTGTGGTTTCCTCCGACAGCGTGGATTCGGGAGCCACGTTGACCGTGCCCGTGTCACGCCCTATGGCAAAACTGACAAGATAATTGCCGCCCCATGCCAATGCAATGGCCAGGACAAGCAGTACAGCCACAACAATGCCGGGAATGAGCTTCTTCTTTGACCGTTTTTTTTGCATCCTCTGTCCTGCTTTCCGATCGGTTTACCGTGTGGCCTGTTTACAGCTGAAGTCCTTCTGTCCAGATCTTCAGTTCCTCTTCAGACACCTCTCCGCCCAGGCGCTTTCCGGGGTCCACACAGGCATCCTGGCCCACCAGTTCCTGGATCCTTTCGCAGGTCTTGCCTATGCCGCTCCCTCCGGAAGTGCAGAAGGGCACGATCCTCTTGCCGCTGAAATCATAGCTGGTCAGGAACGTATCCACCACGCTGGGCTCCCGGCTCCACCAGATCGGGAAGCCCACAAAAATGACGTCATACTCTGCCATGTTCTCCACGCAGCCGGAGACAGCGGGCCTGCAGTTCAGGTCTGACATTTCAAGGCTTGAGCGGGACTGCCTGCTGGTGTAATCCAAATCGGCCCTGGTATAGGGTGCTTCAGGTCTGATCTCAAAGCAATCTGCATTTTCAACCTCTGCGATCTCTCTGGCCACTTTGGCTGTCACGCCGCTTACGGAAAAATAGGCTACAAGTTTTTTGCCCATGCTGATGCTCCTCTCTTACATCACATATCAGGACAGATTTCAATGTTTACAACGGAATCCCTACCTGCTATCATTGTATAGGATGCTATTTTTACTGTCAACAACTGAAAAGAAAATGGATTAAGGAACAAACGGAGTGCGATAAACCATGTCCGATCAATACCATTGTCCCTGTGCGCCCCAATGCGCCCTGCAGGACGCTTTAAACAGCATCGGAGGCAAATGGAAACTGCCTGTTCTGTGTTCACTGTCCACCAACGGGGTCAGCAGGTATAATGAACTGCTGCACCATGTACAGGGCATTTCCAATACCATGCTTTCCCAGACACTGAAAGAACTTGAGGAGGACCGCCTCATCATACGCAAGGAATATCTGCAGGTCCCTGTGCGCGTGGAATATATGCTCTCTGACCACGCAAAAAAACTGCAGCCCATTCTTATGGAACTGATCCAATGGAACCTGGATAAGGAAAAGGACCTCTGAGCCTGAAATAGGTCAGGACCGTGCCGCACAGCGTCCTTTCCCTGCCACCATCCAACAAAAATGAAGGGAATCACATGCCATGCATTTTGTCAATGCAAAGGGAATACTTACCGGCGGCAGCGGCTATTGCGGCATGAACATTTACCGCGGCTGCAGCCACGGCTGCATCTACTGTGACAGCAGGAGCCGGTGCTACCAGTTCACTCACCCTTTTGAGGATATCGAGGTCAAGCAGAATGCACCGGAACTTCTGGAAAAAGCGCTGAGGTCCAAAAAGCGGAAATGCATGATCGGGACAGGCGCTATGTCGGACCCGTATATGCACTGTGAGGAAGAATTGCGCCTGACAAGAAAATGTCTGGAGATCATCCTGCACAACGGATTCGGCGCGGCCATTCAGACAAAGTCTGACCGCATTCTCCGGGATATTGACCTTCTGGATGAATTGAACCGCTCTGCTAAGTGCGTGGTACAGATCACTATCACGACCTACGACGATGACCTGTGCCGGATCCTCGAGCCGAACGTCTGTCCTTCAAAGAGGAGAATCGAAGTGCTGGAAGAAATGCACAGAAGGGGAATCCCGACTGTTGTCTGGCTGACACCGGTTCTTCCATTTATCAATGACACGGAAGAAAATATCACATCGATTCTCAGCGAGTGCGTCCGGGTCGGCGTCAAAGGCATCATTGACTTCGGGATGGGGTTAACGCTGCGGGAAGGCGACCGGGAGTACTATTATGCGGCGCTTGACCGGCATTTCCCGGGGCTTAAGGAACGGTACGTGAGACAGTACGGAAATGCCTATGTGCTGCCCAGTCCCAATGCACAAAGGCTGACAGAAACTTTTCAGAGGATCTGCAGGGCAAACGGCATCCTGTCCAGTCCGGAGGACTGTTTTGCCTATATCCATGAACTGCCCCAGAAGCATGTGCAGATGAGCATGTTTGACCCGTGACCAAAAAGGTGGAAATGCGGTTCATGCACAAGCAGAATGAAAGCTTCCGGATCCTGTTTCTGTCAGCCGCGGCCCTTCCCGCCTGGAAACGTGCGCAAAGGACAGTTATTCTTTTTTCCGCGCTGGCCCATTTCCGGGATCAGACTGCCCTTTTTCAATGGGCACGCATACAAAGCAGGTTGTCCTCCGCCTGTGCCTTGCAGGGGGACGGACCATTCCCTGCAGACGAGGTCATGATGATGAAAAAATGCTCTTCTTTCATTCTGGTGCTGATTCTCCTTTTTTCCCGTGCACACGCCCTGACCATCACCGCCATGGCCACCGAGCCTTACATGGAAACCTTTGCCCTGTATGCTTCCTATGCCCGCATCCTCGGCTATGACAGCAGGTCCTGCACGCTCGATGTGGAGCTGATTGCCCCTGAGATTTTTTCCAGGGATGATGTGGAAAGTCTCAGGGCCGGTGACAGCATTTACACTGCAGGCCATGCGTTCCGGATTGCGTCTGTTGCCCATGAGAACAGTGAGATCATCCTCAGCGGCGACGGGAGCCCGGGCAGTGAAGGGGCCGTCCGTCTGAAAAAGGACTTCGCCGGAAATTATCGTCCCGTATCTCACGGTGACTGGATATGGAACACAATGGCACGCCTCAGCCTCCCCGTTACCCGGAACCTGCTTTTCCTCGACGGCCCGGACCCTGCTGCCGGGGACATCTCCGACCGGCCCGATGTTTACAGTGCCGATGCATTCCTTTCTGTGATGGAAGGGGAAGCGGCCGGTACGCGCACCGGCCCCGGTTTCAGCTGCAACAATGTGATGGTCGTCTTTGATCAGGACGCACAGCTGTCTGTCATTGAGCGTTTCCACACGCCCCTCCCGTGACCCCTTTCATTTTTCCCATCCGTCGGCACGACCGGGACCGTTTTCCCGGCCGGCCTTTTTTTATGCCCCGGAGCACTCAGCACCCGCTGCGGGAAAACGATGTGCACAATGTCCCCAAAAAGACCTGCCGATGAAAAGCAACACGCGCCTCACTTTTTTCCTGACCCAGTCATCTTCCTGATGCTGTCAGAAACATTCCAGAAAATGAAAACCATGCCCTGGCGCAGGTCCCGGCCCTTCTTCAGCTGCGGCGCAGCGCGCTGTATGGTCCGCTGCCTCCCCCTGCTTTCCCCGCCGGGCGGAAGGTCCCGCCAGGCACTCTGCCCCCAAAAAGTCCTTGCAGGACCTGACCTATCCTAAAACTATCCCTCCATTACCCGGTGGGCAGCTTGTCAAATCTTCCCCCCGTCCCTACAATGGAAGCCATCAGTTCGGTACCGTACAGGCAAAAATATATTCCATGGCACGGGCATAAAAAAAGGAGGATTTGGAATGGACAGATTGTAGAAGATGACCCTCTTGATCTGTTTTCTGTTGCTGACAGCAACTTCTGCATCAGCAGAATCTGACGGTACGCTGACGCTGCCCGAGGGCGTTCCGGTCATTGAGGATGAGGCTTTTTCCGGTTTGGGGTCCGCCGGGAAACCCATCGTCTGTCACCGGTGCCCGGGTATTTTCCCCGAATCAGCTTTTCTGAGATCCGCCTGCCCTCCACAGCTGTCCGGACCGGAAACGGGTGCTCCGTTTCAATGACATTTTATGTTATCAGGCTGTAAAGCATGCCATTCTCAGGATCTGCTTTTTGCGTTCAGTCCGCAAATATGGATTGTAATATATACCGTTAAGGAGGAGGACAACATGAAATTTGCATGGAAGACCGCCGCGCTCTGCTGCCTGCTGACGGTGCTGTTCGCGGTGGGCACAGCCGAAAGCGGCGGCACGCTGACGCTGCCCGGAAACGTGACAGCCATCGAGGAGGAGGCCTTCTGTGGCCTCACGGGAGTCGTACAGATTGACCTCCCCGCCGGCGTGACCGAGATCGGCGCGGGGGCTTTCCGCGACAGCGGCGACCCCTCGGCGGAGCTGCGGTATTATTTCGCTCCGTCCGGGGTCAGCGTCGGCGCAGGCGCCTTTGACAACTGCCGGGCGGTCGTCCGGCTCAACGGCACGGAACTGCCGCGCATGACCTACACCACAGGCAGCGGCGGCGTCACCATCACGGGCATGTCCGGCCAGCCCTCGGAGGTCGTCATCCCCGATCGCATCGATGGCAAGCCTGTCGTCGCCATCGGCAATAACGTCTTCAGCGGCAAGAGCGCTTTGACCCGCGTGGTGATCCCATCCACCGTGACAAGCATCGGCCAGAATGCCTTCCGGGGCTGCTCGGCGCTCATGGGCATCGATCTGCCCGCCGGCCTCACCAGCCTGGGCAGCGGCGTTTTCTGTGACTGCCGGGCGCTGACGGGGATCATCCTCCCCGCGGGCATCACGGCGCTGCCAAGCGAGGCGTTTTACGGCTGCTATGCGCTCACGGGCATCGACCTGACAGGGATCACCAGCCTGGGCAGCAGTGTGTTCCGCGACTGCCGGGCGCTGACGGAGATCACCATCCCCACAAGCATCATATCGCTTCCGGTCTCCGCCTTCGAGGGCGCCCGGGGACTGGTTCAGATCCACCTGCCCGATACCCTGACCGCCATCAACAACTACGCCTTCTATGACTGCAGGGCATTGACGGAGATCAGTATCCCCGCAGGGGTCACAGCGATCCCCTATGGCTGTTTCACAGGCTGCTCCGCCCTGCAAAGCGTACAGCTGCCTGCAGGCGTGGTCTCCATCGCCCAGAACGCCTTCCGCAGCTGCACCGCGCTGACCCGGATCAATTTTCCCTCCGGCCTGACGTCCATCGGCCAGGAGGCCTTCCGGGATGCCTGCGTCAATCAGGCCGCCAACGCGATTTACGTGCTGCCTGACAGCGTGGAGACCTTCGGCTCCAGCGCCTTCTATAACTGCGGCGCGGGCCTGCTGGCCGAAAAGGGCAGTGACATGGAAGCGTTTGTGAAAACCAACGGCTATACCTTCGCCTATGATGCCGACGACGGCTTCCGCTACCAGTACAGGAAGCTCGACAATGCCGATACCCTGTACCTGACCGGCTATAAGGGCACAGGCGGCAGCGTGCGCGTCCCCGCTGGTCCCGCGGTCATCGGCGACAGCGCCTTCGAGGGCAATACCTCCATTACCGCCGTGTCCATTCCCGACGGCGTGACAAAGATCGACCGCTGGGTGTTCCAGAACTGCTCGAACCTGGCCAGCGTCACGATGGCGGACAGCGTGACGGAAATCGGGGACTGCGCCTTTAAGTACTGCGCGGCCCTGACGGACGTGGAGTTCTCCGCCAGCCTCCAGCGCATCGGCAGCGACGCCTTCGATTACGCGTGCACGGCGGCGGGAACGCAGTATTATGTGCTGCCCGACCATGTGACGACATTGAACTGGAGTCCGTTCAGCGACTGCGGCGCGGTGCTGTGCTTCAACCGGGACAGCGAGACCGCGGCCCTGTTCCAGCAAAATCAGTATATATACACCTATACGAGTGAGACCGATTTCCGGTACCGGTGGTACAATAATGAAGGCACAGAGGGCCATCAGGAGCGTCTACTGCAATATTTGGGCAGCGACGCGGTGGTAGAAATCCCCGCTTACATCTGGCTGATCGACGACAACGCCTTTAAGGACAACACGACCCTGACCAAGGTGGTTATCCCCGAGGGCGTGACCCAGATCAACACCAACGCATTCCGAGACTGCTCCAACCTGACGGACGTGGTATTCCCCGACAGCCTGAACAAGGTCTACGACAGCGCCTTCAATGGCTGCGGCTCCGCCGCGCAGGATACATTCCTCTTCCAGCTTCCTGCCGGCATCCGCGAGATGGGAACGTATGTATTTTACAACTGTCCGGCCATACTGGTGTGCGGCCTGGAAACCACCACCGCCGCCACGATTTCCAACCGGGGCTGGTCCTTCGTGCGGAAGGACCGGGAATCGGAGCTGGACCTGCGATATAAGTGGGCTTATTTCAACCACATATGGAGCTGGGGTCTGTACGACTATGTCGGACCACTTTCCTCCGTGCGCCTGCCGGACGACTGCGCCAATGTTGACAGCGCTGTGCTGAGACAGAAAGTCAATGATGGCCTGGAGCTCGTCTGTACCCAGCTGTCCGACACGGCCGCGGGCATCTCCCGGGCGGAGATCAATTTCACCTTCCCGGGCCACGAGGGCGTACGCTACCGCATCATCGACAATGTGCTGTACATCATGGGATACGCGGGCACGGGCACCCAGATCATTATTCCCGCGGCCCAGGACTACGTTGACGCGGGCGTAGACGAGCAGATACGGGCAAATGCGTTCCAGGATCAGACGGCCATCACCAAGGTGGTCGTGCCCGAGGGCGTGACGCGCATCAACGACGGCGCTTTCAGGAACTGCTACATGCTGTCGGATATCAGGCTCCCGAATTCGCTGAAAATCTTCGAACAGTGTGTGTTCGTGAACTGCGGCAGGGACGCCGCCAAGCCCTTCTACCTGGCCCTGCCGGACAACATGGAGGGCATGACGGGCTTCTCGGGCGGCAATCATACCTTCTCCGATTTCTACGGCATACTGAAGTGTGGCAAGACCTCTCAGACCGCCGCGCTGGTGACGGACCGGAGCTTTGTGTACACCGTGGAGGGCGAAGAGGATTACCGGTACCGCTACGAGAGCTACACGGAGAACGAAGTGACGGGCCGCAGGCTGTGGCTGGTGGGCTATGTGGGCGAGAGCACAACGGCGATCATCCCCGAGGGCATCTACGGCATGAAGCTCAATAGCTCCAGCAAACTCAGGGAAGACTGGCGCGTTTTCTACGGCAACGGCTTCAATGGCAACGAGACCATTACCAAGGTGGTCATCCCCGAAGGCACGGTGAACATCCGGGCAGATGTGTTCACTGGCTGCAAGAACCTGACCGACATCACCTTCCCCAGCACACTGAAGATACTGGATCAGAACGTGTTCCGCTATTGCGGGATGAACGCCACAGAGCCCTTCTACTTCGTGCTGCCGGACAATATGGAGACGATGGCGGGCCGGGGCGGCGGCGCGCAGACTTTCTCCGACTGCAACGCCATACTGGAAACCGGCAAGTATTCCCCGACCGCGGCCTTGCTGACGGACAGGAATTTCTGCTACACCGTTGCGGGCGAACATGATTTCCGCTACCGCTACATCGAATATACCGAAGGCGAAGTGACAGGCCGGCGGCTGTGGCTGGTGGGCTATGCGGGCGAGGACGGCACAGTGACAATTCCCCAGGGCATCTACGGAATCCGAAATTATCAATGGGATCCGCCCTATGGCAGCTACGAGCCGGATTTCTACGGCCGCGGGGACATCACCAGCCTGGTGATTCCCGAGGGTACGGTGGTCATCGAGGACAGCGCGTTCCGGGGATGCGTGAACCTGGTGGACATCACGTTCCCCGAATCACTGAAGGTACTCAAGAACCACGCCTTCGAGCAGTGCGGAAAAAACGCCACTACGCTCCACTATTACGTATTACCGGACAACATGACGGAGATTTCCACCAACGTGGATGCCGGCTGGGGCGCGTTCACCGATATCAACATGGGGCGTATCGTAACCTCCCCCAACTGTTCCACCGCCCTGCTGCTTTCCGGCATAGATACCTACAATCACGGGGGCTCTTACCGGTTCGCCCTCAAGGGCCACGAGACCGACGGCCTGCTCTACCTCTACAGGACCTACAGCACCGATGCCGGCCCTGTCAACCGGCTCATCCTGATGGAATACGAAGGCTCGGACACCAGCGTCGCTATTCCCACCGACTGCGGGATCTGGCGCATCGAGAACGGCGTGTTCAGCGGCCAGCAAAACCTGCAGGCAGTCGTCGTTCCCGAGGGCGTCGTGGAAATCGGCGACAACGCCTTCGACGGCTGTACTATGCTGCACGGGGGCACGGCGGAGAACGTGATCCGGCTGCCGGACACACTGAAGACCATCGGCAATCTGGCTTTCCGCGATCTCGGCGCAGCCTACACCAGCGAGCGCTTCTTCCTGGTGCTTCCGTCCAGCCTGGAGTCGTTCAACATCAACATCTTCGAGAACTGCAACGCGGTGCTGGTCGCACCCGAGGGTACATACGCTGCCAGCGTGCTGTATGCCAACTGGTATTACTACTACTGCACACTCCAGGACGCCATTGCGCAGGTGAACTGCCAGTCCAAGAACGACCTGGCCGACCCGCAGCACGTGCATTACGGGAGGAGATAGGAGAAAGCAGAAGAGGGGAAGAAACGGTTGTCCTGACGGAAGCATATAAAGCCTGTTTTGTCAGTGCCGCCTGGATCAGACCAGAACCGGGCAGGAGCCACACGTTCTTTCGCTCTCATACCGCTCCTCGCAATGACTGCATACCCTTCCGGACAGCTGCCGGGCTTCAGTCCGTCCGGCAGCCTTACCCGGGTATACAGTCCCACATCATGGGGCTCAGCGTTTTGTCCCGGTCTTCCTTCCATTTTCACATCGTACATGCACCCGATTCCGGCTGTATGGCGGATATGGGACTTTCACCCTTCAGACCGTGCCCCCGATGGACACACCACGAAAAAGGACCTTCCCGTCACAGGGAGGTCCTTTTATGCATCTGCTTCACTTTGCCTGTAGCCGTCAGAAAGAAAGCCGGGCACAGTCAAAAGCTGTTTTCATGGGAAAAACAGCCACGCCCTGTACTGAAACCGGCCCTGCTTCCGAGAGCTGAAAATACACCCATTTACTCAGGCTGCCTCCTCCTGATGTTCTCCCTCAGTTCAGCGGCAGAAAATCGCTTTAAGCGAATTGCGGCTTCGACGAATGATATACGATCCGGATGAGCGTCTCCGGAAGGTACCATGTTCCTTTTTCAAAATTGGAATCATGATCGGCTATGACCTTAGCCACGCTGCCTTCCCTTGCGAAGAGCTGGATCAGAATCGGCTGTCTTTCAAGCAGAATATTGGTGAACCCGGATGCCGCGAGCTGTTTGGCGACCTCTGTACAGTCCCGTCCAATGAAGTTCCTTGCTGAATCCGGCATGCGCACCATGCCGGGGTGTGCAGACACGTCTTCTTTCTCTGTTGCACCTTTAAAGTAAGTGATCACAATCTGAGCATCCACAGGCAGCCATTCAAATTGACCAAAGAAATTGCCCGCGGCTTTCACTTCAGTCACGAGGCCGTCTTTAGAAACAGGTCCTTTATCCATGGTTCTGACCGTTCTGATATTTGTAAAGCCTGCTTCCCTGAGCGTTTTGATCACATCTTCCGCTTTTCTTCCGATAAAAGCTTTTGATTCTTCCGGCGCCGGTGCCTCCATGGGCACAGTTGTGCCATCTGCGGAACCTTCCGTACCGGCAGAGCCAAGATATCTGACAATTTTATCAAACTGCTGCGACTTCGCCCACTCGTTGCACTCATATGCCCGTATGGCGCTTTGAGGATGGTCCTTATTCCGCATCCACAGAAATTCCAGTGTCTTATTCCATGCATTGTCACTTGTGAGTTTCTTATAGTCCTCTATCTGAGCAAGAAATGCGCTGATGTTGGGTTTTATGTCATAAAAATCTTTATCATATCCGGCAAAATGCATACACAGCCGTATTGTTTTATCCGCAGATCCATCACAGAAAGCAGCCACTCTGTCAGCCGACAGTTCGCTGCATCTCATCCAGTAAGCGAATGCCATCTGCAGAGAGGAAGATACCGCCTGGCCAAGACCCAGCGGTACATAAGATGCCGCAACGTCCATTCCCATCATGATCAGACTTCCCATCAGTGTATAGAGCGTGTGACGGCAGACAATATGTCCGCATTCATGGGCCAGCACTGTCGGGATCAGCTCATCCGGAACCGTTTCAAGCATCCCTGACGTAATCACTATATACGGATCTGTGTCTCCGAACGTCCATGCATTGGGTGTGACATTCAGGGTGATATACAGTTCGGGCACCTTGATCTGCAGTTTTTCGCAGACAGGAAGAAGCATATGATAGTATTTGGGCATCTGATTTTCGTCAATCCGTAAATTGCTGCCCATGTTCATGATGTGTTCCTGCTTTTCAAAGCCGACGCTCATAAACCATTTCAGCAGCTGAGAAAAGCCCGGTATGGCTTTGAGCGCCGATAAAGCCGCTTTATCAGAGTCATGAAGAAACAGATCAGGAGGAATAGCCATTGTCATTATCCCCTTTGTATGTTTTTTGTTATGATCAGCCGCGTCCTGGTCCGGTGCTGTACAACGCTGCCTGACCGGTCCGCGTTCATGTGTGCAGATCAAGCTTTGACCGGGGCTGCATCACCGCTGGCAGGTTCCCGCCGGATTTCAGCTGCTCTTCCAGAGGACCGATGGATCAAACCCGCGGTCTGAGTCTGATCAGCTATTTATACAGCCTGCCTTCCTGACAGACGGTTCCGGTATCCGTATCCATGCCACCTGTCCAGATGATACCATGTGCCCCATACTGTCTTCGGACGGATTTTTCATAAACGCACAGTTGCTGCCCTCATTTCCGGATACTCAGTCAGCAATACAATTGTATTCTACTCTGAATCACTCATTCTCTCAAGCGTCTTACATTTGTCACTCAAAAAGCTTCTTTTTGTCCTTTTCTGAACAGACAGGCATCCCTCCACAGGCGAATCCGTCCGTGAGAACATCAGGCGCTCCGGTCCGGGCATCTGGGGATAAAGATAACCCGGGTGGCTGAGCAGCCGCCCGACATTTCCACCCCTGCATCCGCCGGACAGCTCCCCGGATCGGGTGATGGCCCAGGCAGCGGACAATATGTTTTCTGGTGGCATTGAAAAAGTGACCGCAGTAAGCTTCAGCCTCCGTTCTGCCATTCTTTCAGGATCCTCTGAAGGTGCTGATCTATGTCTTTCCGGGCCGCCCTGCATTCCTCCGGGTACTCTTTTGCCGCCCGGAACATCATTTTCACCAGCAGGCCCGATCCCACAGGCAGCATGCGCCTGAGCATGGATTCGGGAAAAACAAAATGCGTGGCATGTTCATAGATCAGGGACTCCCAGGTGCTGTCATGGGGAAGCCGGGAAAGCCTTTCCTCCATCCTGCGGATGTATCTGCAGGTGTCCCACAGTACATCGTCCTGCGCACCGATAAAAACAATCCTGCCATGGATCTTCTCCACCCGGATCTTTTCTTCCTCCCGCAGCGGATGGCGGCGCTCAGACTCGTCAAACATGGGCCTTGAGGCAATCCTGTTGCCGCTTGCTTTGGAGTCCGCGGCAATCTTCTGCCAGTATTCCGGATGGCGGTAGGCATAAGAGATCGGA
>CAMNGW010000012.1 GCA_946538615.1 uncultured Clostridia bacterium | reverse complement strand
TGTCTTCTCACTCTCCATGCTTTCAGGCTACAGCGCCACCGGCGTGAATTATGAAGGAAAGTACCGGATCACAAGGCGGGGCCCTGAAACAGTAGTCACCTGCTTTGACGTGGCTTACCCTTCTCATCTGACTGTCCAGGTCAGCGCACATACCGGGACCATCCGCTACCACCCCAACGGCGGCACAGGACAGGTCACTGAGTGTGTATATGACACGACAAAGCGCCGTCCCAATACCCTTCCCGCTTCAGGTGACTATACCCGCCCCGGCTGTTCATTGGTCGCCTGGAACACAGAGCCTGACGGAAGCGGTACCCGCATCGGCCTGGGCAGCCGGGTGAGCCTTACCGATGACTGCCTTGATCTCTATGCCCAGTGGCTCCCCTGGTCCTCTGAGGCCAGCTTTACATGGGAAAAGACGGAAAAGGGCGCATGCGTCACAGGCTATTCCGGTTCAGAAACCGTCCTCGTCGTACCGGAAGAGCTGGGCGGGGCCCCTGTAACGTCCATAGCCCCTGAAGCTTTTAAAGGCTGCCCTTCCGCTTATGTAGTCCTCCCCATTACGCTCAGGGAAGTGGCACCTTCCGCTTTCAGGAGCGCCCTGGTAGAGGACCTGACGCTGTGTGACGCCATCTCTTCCCTCCCGGATACCGCCTTTGAGGACTGCAAGCGCCTGAGGACACTGCATATCAATGCTGCCGAAGATCCCTGGGGCATGAAATGGCGACGGGAAAGTGTCTATGCCGATAAGATCGACCTCCTCATCGCCTCCCAGGGACAGCCCCGGCTTATCTTCTATGGCGGCTGTTCGACCTGGTACAATCTCGATTCCTCAGAAATCAAATCCACACTGGGGGACAGATACGCCATCGTCAACCTTGGCCTGAACGGGACAGTTTCTTCTCTGGTCCAGTTTGAGATCCTCAGCGCCTTCCTCAGTGAAAAAGATATCCTGTTTCACGCGCCGGAAATCGCAAGCCCCCGCCAGCTTCTTACCTTCAATGACATGGATGAAGCCGATGAAAAGCTCTGGTGCGGTCTTGAATACAACTACGATCTCTTCTCCCTTGTCGACATCTCATCCTTTTCAGGCGTTTTCGGTTCCTGGCAGGGTTACAGGGACAGAAAAGAGCCCGGGGGATCCTATTTGGACACGTATCACGATTCTTCCGGCGTGTCTTACATGGATGACATCGGCGGCATGCCCATCATCCGCACTCAGGCCCGCCCGGAGCTCACAGACCCGGTTTCTCTCGACCCCGCGCTTCTCTCAGACGGTCTGCCCCGCCTGTGTGCCATGTACCGGACCATCGCAGAAAAAGGCACGCGCATTTTTGTTTCCTATGCCTGCGTCAACGCGGATGCGCTTCCTGAAAACGAAAAGGGGAACGTGGAAACCATGGACCGCCTTTTTCATGAATGCCTTATGGGTGCGCCGTGTACCGTCATCTCCGCCCTGCGCGATTATATCTACCATCAGAAAGATTTTTATGATACCAATTATCATCTCCTCAGTCAGAGCGCTTATCTGAATACCCTTCAGTGGATCGGGGACCTCATGCCCTTCCTCCCATAGAAAAAACACCTGCGGACTGCGCAGGTGTTTTTTCTGCAGGTACTTTACTTCTTCTTGGCGATCCGGCTTCCCGCCGTGGCAAACAGCGTGCCAAGGAAGGCCAGGAGGTACAGCACTATTCCGATAATGGCCCAGGTAAACGCAGTATACTCGTTTGCCGGGTGATTGACAGGGTTGAGCAGGTCAGCAATAAGGTCCACACGGGCCACCACAAAGGTGATCACGGCATAGCCCATGCCCACGGACATGAGGAACGTCACGATCCCGGTAATGGTATCATTCACCAGGTTCGGGACAAACATCAGCAGCAGGGAGAGGACCACGACAATCAGCGGAAGCAGGATCGTCAGGACGTTGAGCCCTGTGCCCGCCAGGTAGCCGACGGAGGAATTGATGATATAGACGACCACGCCGATGAGGGCGAGGATGGCAGAGACACACAGGACCTTGCCAAACACATTGACCTTTTTCGTCATCTTACTTTGCCCCCTTCTCTTTCTTGGCATCCATTTTTTTCTTGATGCTGAGGACTTCCAGAGCAATCCAGGCAGCACCGAACAGTGCCGTGCAGACAATGCCCGCGATCCTGGTGTTGCGGTAAATGGCGCGCCACGGTGTATCCACCTGTTCGCGATGGCTCGTGACATCCTGTCCATTCATGGCTGCAGAGTGGGCGAGAGCGTACAGGGTGTACTTGATGTCCTTCTTCAGGGCTGCAGAAATGTCAGGATCAGCGGACAGCTGGTCTGCGGTGAAGTAAGGATCGGAAACGCCAAAGCCGCAGAAGGCCACTGTGCCATAGAGCAGGGACTCCTTCGGGGCCGCTTTGGGAGCAACGCCCGTGAAGTCTGTCACAGAATATCCCTTGAATCCCCATTCGTCACGGAGAATATCCTGCTGCACGCCCTTGTTGGCAGAGGGCGCCACAGCGCCAATGCGGTTGAAGCTCGTCATCACGCCCAATGCGCCTTCATTGTAGAACTTGCTGTCACCGGACATGGATGCCGGCTTGCCGCTTGCTTCAATGATCTGCTGGAAGTTGCGGAGCTCAAGCTCACGGGCAGCCTGTTCGGACATGAACACGGCGATACCCGAACGGTTGATCTCCTGGTCATTGAAGCCCAGGTGCTTGACATTGACAAGGCAGCCTTTGCTTTGGGCACCCTGTACAACTGCAGAGCCTGTATAGCCGGACAGAATGGGATCCTCGGAATAATATTCGGCTCCGCGGCCATTATAGCCGTGACGGTGGAGGTTCACGCCGGGGCCGATCATGATCGGGTAATTGAACATCAGGGTGGACTCACCCAGAATCAGTTCGCCATTGCGCAGGGCAAGCTCCTTGTTCCAGGTATACGCCAGGTTGGTCGGAGTGGGGGCAATACGGGTGCCGTAGCCGCCGACAGAAGCGTCATAGCCTTCCATCTCAGCATACATTTTGCCCTGGTACTGGCCGTCTACCCCGTAGGTGCCGCCGTCCGAACCGCCAGGGCCGTCATCCGCTTTGTTGCCGGGATAGCCGACGGAATCGATCTTTTCAATGTTATGGAAAGCGGACTGGGCAAAGGCCAGGAAGTCTTCCACTGTCACCTGGTCCACCAGCTCGTCCCAGGCACTGTCGTCCCAGGGAAGGTTGGTATACTCATAAATGGTATGGCCCTTGTCAACACCGAAGGCGACCTCTGAGCCTGTGGAGAGCTTGATAAAGTCGTTGCGCAGCAGTTCCGCGATCCGGCCCGTTGCAGCAATGCCTTCATGCACACTAGGATAGGTGCCGTTCCAGTCCTGACGGCTCATATAATTGGCCGTACCGGCATAGCCCTCAAAAGAATTGATATCCATGCTCTGGTCGCCGTCAGAGAGACGGTTGGTGATCGCTGTCCCATTGGCAGACACTGCAAATGTCTCACTGTCAAAGGTGTCCCAGGTCCACTTGTAGGTCTTTTCTGCCTTGCCTTCCACGGCCTGGCCCTGGGCAGCGAGGATATTGTTGAGCGCATCATGGCTGTCATCGCCGATGGCGAAATAGTAATCGCCTGCGTCGAGAATGTAGGTCTTGGCCCCCTTGGCATCATACGAAGCAAGGTTGCGCAGGTCCACAGTCATCTTGACTGTCTGTGTGGAACCGGGAGCCAGGGTCTGTGTCTTCTCATAGTCCATGAGCTGCACAGCGCTCTTTTCCACATAGTTCTGCTTGTCATAATCGGTATACGGGGTCTGGGCATAGAGCTGGATCACGCTCTTGCCGTTGGAAGAGCCGGTGTTCTTGACCGTCACGGTCACTTCCGCGGTCTTCTTGTCCTCAGCCACCGCAACACTGTCAAGGGTCTGTTCAAAGGTGGTGTAGCTCAGGCCGTAGCCGAAGGGATAGACAACCTGGTCTTTGTACTCCCAGGTCCCGTCCACGGTGGCAATCTTTGTGTCGCTTGCGGTATACGTGCCTGCTTTGGCCTGTGCAGCGTTGTTCACGCCTGCCACAACATCGGCATAGCGGGACTCAAAATAGCGGTAGCCCGCGTAGATGCCTTCCTCGTTGATGAGATAGCTGGAAACCGAGTCATCGGGTGTGAAGTCTGCGACATTTGCCCAGTCCACAGAACCGTCCCCGCCAAAGCTCACCATAGCCGGGGACACAGCAGAGTTGGCCAAATAGATGTCACCCAGATGCCCGGAGGGGCTGACTTTGCCAAAGAGAACATCAGGGACAGCATAAAAACCGTAGGCCCCGGGATAACCGATCCAGAGGATGCCGTCCACCTGTTCATCCGCTTCAACTTCCTTGAGTTCAAGCGGGTTGACGGAATTGATCAGGACAATAACCTTTTCGAAATTGGCCTTGGCTTCTTCCAGCACGGCTTTTTCATCCGCTGAAAGGCCAAAGATGTTGGTCGTTGTCGAGTCTGTGCCGCCGGTGACATAGTTCTTGCTCTCACCGCCGGGACGGCCGAACACGACAATTGCGGCATCGGTATAGCCCGCATAATCCTCAGCTGTAAGATTCAGCTCTGCCAGCTTGGCTTCAGCAGCGGCATCCGTTCCCGTCAGGCTCAGGTCTCCGGCCTCACTAGGTCCGGAGGAGCCAGCACCGGCATATTCCGCATAAAGCTCGCCGCTGGGCAGAAGATTGCCGCCCTTTGCCTTGACCCAGTCCTTATATTTCTGGGTCACAGCCGGGTTCACATTCAGACCGGCTTTCTGCAGGGCGAGATAGCTCTGGTTGCCGTCCTGGATCACGGTGGTGTCAGGTGCTGCGCCCATGCTGTTACCGTACACCGGTGCATAGCTTCGCAGTCCCAGAAGCGTGACGTTCGCCCCTTCTGTGAGCGGAAGGGCTCCCGCATTCTTGAGGAGAACAAAGCTCTCCCTCGCTTCTTCAAGGGCAAACTCACGCAGTGCGTTTACTGCATCGGATGCTGTCTTGAATTCAGACTGATAGATCCAGTCGACCTGACCGTCGGAATCAGAAACAATCCTGTAGCTCGTGGAGCCAAAGAAGGTATCCAGCGGCGCGGAGTAGGATTCCATGATCGGTCCCGCGACCAGTGACGCGATGAGCACAAAAATAGCCAGGGACGTCAGGGCGCGGCTTATGCCTTTTAACTTGGACATAGATTTCCCCCCACTTTATTCTTCTTGAGGACGCATCCTCATGAACCGTAGCTTATCATATCGGATTCAGGAACAAATTACAAGTTCTTTTCGGTATCCAGCAGGTCAATTCATGCAAAATACAGGCTTTCAGTCCCCGGCGCACGCGGAATACATCCTGTACAGAGCCGCGCCGAGCAGGCACCCGCCCATGATATCCGTCAGCCAATGGACCCCGGAAAACAGACGGCCTATGACGATGAGACAAAGAAGGAGTGCCGCGAAGACCACTGCAGTTTTCTTCATGGCAGGGTTTTTTATCCTCCTCTGACACTGTCCCATGGCAGGCACCAGGATCCCTATGGCGATCAGGGTATGAGTAGAAGGGTAAGAGGCCGCAAGTCCCTTTGCGGGATCAAGGATCACAGGTCTGTAATTTATGATCACCTTTTCAAAAACGACGTAGCATACAGCAACGGCCACATACAGTCCCAAAAGCGCGTACAGGTCGCGGTCCACGGCCCTCAGGCTCTTTCCCCTGACAAACTGCATGCACAAAAGCGCGGCAAATCCGGCTGCTGCCGCAAAGGCCAGATAGCCCGCATAGGTTGTCAGTTTATACAGAAAAGGCGAATATCCCGTCAGGTTATGGAAAGCTGCATTGATGCCCGAAAAGCCAACAGATGAGCCCTCGGGTCCAACCGGTGCGACATCCACTGTCTTCACCAGAACGGTAAAAATAAGGAACACGGCAAACAGGACAGCTGCCTGTATCATTTTTTTCCTGTTCATCATACGGACCTCCTTCATTCACGCCATGCACTGGCAAAATAGACAATATCCGAGACGGGGACAGCCTCGTCCGCCGCCTTATTGATTAAGTTCCCCAGGTACACCAGCTGAGAGGATTTCCCTCCGTCCAGAAGATAGGCCACATCCACGTGCTCCGTCAGCTCCTGCACCAGGGAAACCATCTCTTCGAGGGTACAGCCCACAGAGCGGCAGGTCAGGATCATGTATTCCAGTTTTCCTGTCTGCACAATCGCCGTTCTCTGGCCCCTGTTCTGGGCATCGGCATAGGCAGGGTCCGCCTCCCGGTTGAGGACAACCTGGTCATCGACAATCAGGGCCGGGCCAAAGGACAGGGCATTGATCACCTTTTTGCCCTCCCACTGCGTCTTGTCCAGCGCCGGGTCGGCATCAAAGGGGACAATATGGAAATCGCCGTCTTCATCAATAAGCAGGATATCCATCTTTCTGTCTATGTTGTCCCGGTAGACTTTTCCCTGCCTGATCACATAGCCGTCCGTATGTCCGCCGTAAAAATCACCGTTGACCGCGACGACTGCATTGACCTTGCGGGCTATCTGCTGGGCATATGCCTTGCCGGGCCTGTCAAACCTGCCTGCGGCGGCTGTGCGCAGCTGTGCAGGGTCGGCAATCCTGACTTTCACGTAATGGTAGGCACAGTTGTACTTTGTCTCCTGATTGGGGACGCGGAAACGTTCGACATGGATGGTCGGGTCGTCATAGACCATGTCCCTGACCGTATACGAAGTGTCAAACGGCTCCCCACCACTGGCACTGATGGGCAGTTTCACCGTGTCCGCCAGGCCAAGGCAGGGCAGCAGGCAGACAAGGAGACACAAGAGGAGTCTCATCAGATCCCATTCCTTTCTGGATTCAGTTCCCGGTCCTTTTCCGGATCTCAGCCTTCACGCTCTCCCTGCTTTTTTCAAAGCGGTCCTTGATCGCTGTCAGGTGTTCGGCAAGGGTAAGGTCCGTCTGGAAGGGATGGAAGAACCTGGCATGTCCCATGGCCTTTTCAGCATGCTGACGGATATGTTCCTTGACTTCCTCATAGCGCACAACCACATGGTTCTCCTCTGCGAAATCTTTCAGTTTTTTCACAATCTGAGTGGAATGCGCCATATCCACGCCAAAAACGCCATAGAAGACGCCGATGCCAAAGGAGAACGCCAGGTTCGCCGCGAGCCAGGCCAGAGCGTCAAGGATATAGGGATGGATCAGAAAATAGTAGACTGCCCCAAGAATGGCCCATGCCAGGGAGAACTTCGGACAGATCACGCCCTGGATGTTCCCCCACTGGTCCGTGTAGTCCCAGAGCCTGACATGGTTGACTTTAAGCGAGTAGATCCCCGCAATGTATTCGATCCCCGTCATACACACTGCCATGCCCGCAAAGAGCAGAAGACGGGCCCCGGCGGGGCCCATTCCTGTCAAATACTTTTCCTGTATGGCAATCAGGTACATCAGGCACAGTCCCGACCCGTACAGAGGGAGGTACGGTCCTGTACAGAACCCCGGGTTGATCCACTTTCTCTCCGGATTCTTGGACGAGAAAAAGCGCCTGAACACCACTTCAATGCACCAGCCCACAAGCGAGCCTGCGGAAAACAGGAACGCCAGTGTCAGAAACATGCTCAAAAAGCCTTCCTCCTTATATTATGTACACCGTTACTCAGAATCGTTTCCGTTTTCCCACGGGACCCAGCTTTCAAAAATCTCGGGAAACTCATGGTCCACGCCATGCAGCCTGTAGGAGAGCACGGTGTCCAGGCTCACATGCTGCATGGAATTGAAAATATTGCCTTCCACGTAGGGGTTGGTCTCCTTCAGCCTGCGGATGAGGAGTTTGGTTTCCATACGTTTTGACACCGGCGTCCCGTCCTCCCGGCAGGATGAACATGTATCTGTAAAATGGCAGGCGCACTGGATGAAGTGCAGGCCGTTGCGGTCCCGCCACGCCTTGATATCCTCCTCACGGATATAGTACATGGGACGGATCAGGACCATGCCCTCCACATGGGTGGAGTGCAGTTTGGGCATCATGGTCTGGGTCTGTCCGCCCCAGAGCATCCCCATGAGAATGGTCTCAATGACATCATCGAAATGGTGCCCAAGTGCAATCTTGTTGCAGCCCAGCTCCCTGGCTTTTCTGTACAGATACCCTCTGCGCATCCTGGCACACATAAAGCATGGCTTATCCGTCATGGTGTCCACCGCGTCAAAGATCTGGGTCTCAAAGATCGTGACCGGTATGCCCAGTGCCCGGGCGTTCTGCTCAATCACCATACGGTTCAGTGCATTGTAGCCGGGGTCCATCACCAGGAAAACCAGTTCAAAAGGCATTTCACGACACCGCTGCAGCTGCTGGAAAAGCTTGGCCATGAGCATGGAATCCTTGCCGCCTGAAATGCACACGGCGATCCGGTCGTTGGGCTCCACAAGGCTGAATTCCCTTACCGCCCGGGCAAAGCGCCTGAAAAGCTTTTTTTTGACTTCTTTGGTGCGCAGATCTTTCTCAATCTCCCCTGACAGGTCGGTCCGGGACAGCTTTGAACGGATATAACCTGCAAAGCCATCCTCAAGGCTGTGGGCGTCATACCCCATTTCCCTGAGTTCCCCGGCCATGGTCCCGGATTCAAACCCGCGCATGCAGTACAGAACCAGAGGAGATGTGAGGCCAAGTTTTTCCAGTTCCCCGCTGCGCGCCTTTTCCACAATGTCCGGCATGCATACAGAGCCCGGGATGGCATCGTAGTCATGGGAGATCTCATCCCGGACGTCGATGAGCGTACAGGCGCGGCTGAGGTCCGTAAGCTCATGCAAGGTCATGACTTTCCTCCTGCTTCCGGGACCGGAACTGCCTGACCCTGGCATACAGCGCAAGGGGAATGTGGCAGTATCCTCCGGGATTTTTCTCAAGGTACTTCTGATGATAATCTTCGGCTTCAAAGAACTGTTCAAGTCCCTTGCATTCCACAGCCAGTTTCTGATCATACTTTTCCTGGAGCCTGTCAAGGCATGAGCGGATCACGGGAAGGTCCTCCGCGTCCGTATAGTAGATGCCTGTCCTGTACTGTTCGCCCTCATCGTGTCCCTGACGGTTGACGGAGACAGGGTCGATCGCCTCAAAATACAGGCCGAGCAGTTCATCCAGACAGATCCTGTCCGGATCATAGACCACCTCCACCGTCTCGGCATGGCCCGTGTGCTCGTGCTTGACCTGTTCGTAGGTGGGGTGCTCCGTTCTGCCATTGGCATAGCCCACCCTTGTGCGCACCACACCCGGCGCGAGGTCAAAATAATGCTGGGCCCCCCAAAAGCACCCGCCCGCCAGATAAATGACTTTTTCCATATCTGTCCTTCTTTCTCGTTTATGCCATGCCATAGGGTACATACGTGCCATAGCGGTTGGCTATGCTGCCCGTGACGCGCAGCGTGATCTCATTGCTGTCCATGTGCAGTTCCCCGCAGGGGACCCTCAGGCGCTGCGGCTTCCAGAAAGCAGCATCCACGAACTTCCCGTTCACAAAAGCTTCCACCATTTCCTCTGCCTCAATGCAGATCAGCAGGTCCTCCCCGCTTGCGGGCACTTCGGCCCTGTACGTTTTCTGGTACGCCCCGGGACCGTCGCAGACCAGACGGAACGCCTCCGGCCCGATCGTGGCGGCCCCTGCACACTTTGCCTTTAAGGGCTCCTTGGAGGTGAAGAGCAGAAGCGACTCCCTCCTTGCCATGCGCAGGGGGAAGACCTGTTTCCCGTCCTGAAGACAGGCATCAACAGGCCAGATGCTCCCGTTCCACAGGTCCATGGCATACAGCTTTTCCGTGACAGGAAGCACCGCGTCACAGGCCACAGGGGTTTCCCCGGCATTGACCAGGAACCAGAACGTTTCCCCATCCTTAAGCAGCTTTGCGGCACGCAGGGATTTCTGTTCGGGGATGCAGCAAATGTCCGGCCCGACAGCTTCACAGCAGTGCGGGACCGATGGGAACCGGCCCTGTTCGGATGCCGGAACAAGCACCGCCTGAAAGCGGCTGTCTCCCAGCACGAGCTCCCCGTCCTCCTCACGGCACATGTCCCACATGCTCTCGGGGATATAGCGGAACCCCCTCCGGGTCTCATACAGTTTTTCCGTGCGCTCCGGACACAGGTCGCGATTGCGGCACAGCACCGCCGTGCGGGCCTCCGTCTCCGTACTGGCCATAAGGAAAGACAGGCGCCGCATATAATCCGCCCATTTCCTGTAATAGGGCCACCACACGCTGCCCGGGCCCACGTCCGGGGGCCGTTCCCCGCTCCGCTTCCCTTCGAGGGAATAATAGAAAGCATGCGGCACAAAAAGGTTCACACCGCGCACAGCGAGGTAGTCGATGAACCATTTCATGTCCGAGCCGGTGAAGTACCAGGGCTTCCCTTCCCTGTTGCAGGCCCCGAAACATTCGTTGAGGTTGCGCTCCCTTCCCATCCAGAAGGCCATGTCCGCACTGCACTTGGCCATGGTGCTGTCGCGGCCCCTGGTGTCCCCCGTTTCCGGCGCGACCCACCGGTACACGAGGTCCTGCCCCGGGACCTGAAAATACTTTTCCACCTCGATGTCATCGCTCTGTTCCGGGTGGCCCATGAGAGCGATCCCGTGCGCAGCGCACCAGGCTGAAAGCTGTCTGTAATAGACTTCCCCTTCCCGCTCGACAAGCAGTCTGCGGTACAGACGCGTTGACTCGTTCTCCTCACCGGCAAAAAGTGAACTTAAACGGTTAAGTTCTCCCCCTGCCGCACAGAAGACCTCCTCAAAGCCGTCCGTCCAGGGGAACAGGCCCCGGGTGTTGCGCCCCAGCGGGTTCGGTTCATCGGTAAACATGCCGATGATGGTATGGCCGAAATACGGTGCAAACATCCTGTAGTACATGTCGTGGGTGAGAGAAATAAAGCGCTGCACCGCCCTGGGATTGAGAATGTCCGCGCTTTTCGGGGCATTTTCCTCCCCGTCGTCCTCCCCGTAGTGGATGCCGCGGATGGTGCCGCCGCTGAAGCGGCTGACAAGGAAGCCTTCATTCGTCCGGCACAGGACCCTGTCACCGGGCAGGGGCTGCGGCGTCAGAGCAAGTCCGCGGCTGGCCAGTTCAGGGTGGCCCTCGACAACCTGGCCGCAGGCCGAGCCTGAGGGGTACATGCCTTCATCATACAGAACGATTTTCATGTCCAGCTCCGATGCCGTCTGGACCGCCGTACGCAGAAAGCCAAAAAAAGACGGCGAGAGGTACCCGATTTCATCCCCGAGTCCTATGCGGGGATGGAGCACCACGCCATATACCCCATGGGCCTCAAAATCGATGAGCTGACGCCGGATCTCCTCATGCGTCAGCTCACCGTTGAGAAACCAGAATGGAATGGGAGTATAAGCGCGCGGCGGTCTGAGAAGACTGTCAACAAACGCTGTCATCCACCTGAACCTCCTGTGCCCCGAAAGGCTCCAGGTCCGCCCGCACCGTCTTTCCATGGAGGGAAACCGAGGTGCTCAGCGGCCTGTCCGTATTATTGACAAAATAGACCACATGGCTCGCCGGGAAATAGGTGGCTTCGGTTCCCGGCTCGGCTGTGAGGACCGGGACATCCTTCTGCTTGCCTGTGACATAGTAAATCAGTTCTGCCAGCATCCTTGCCGCCTCGGGCGAGAAAGTGAACCCGGAAAGGTACACGCCTTTGCCCTGTCCGAAATCATGGACCGTGAACTGGGGCGAGTCCCCGCACCCGTAGAGCACGTCCGCTTTCCCGTCTGTAAGGTAAAGATGATCCTTGTTCCCCAGCATGGCCGGTTCAAAAGGAATCCCGCCCCGCTTGCTGGTTTCAAAGCTCCATCTGCCGTGGCACACGCGCGCACCCGTATCCAGGTCCACACCCAGCACATGCGCCATGCGGAAGAAGGTATGGTAGCCTTCCACGGCCGAGGGTTCATTGACCCCGATAAACGATCCGCCCTGTGCGACAAACTTTGTCAGGCGCTCCACCAGGCGGTCCCCCTTCCAGGCGTCCCCGCCGCTCCAGGCATCTCCGGCACGGCCGGCGTTGATCACCACATCGACACCTTCAAGGCCTTTTTCCTCCACATCCTGAAAGCTGAGGAATGAGACTTTCACGGGCAGGCCGGAGAGTGCTTCATTGATATGGATCAGAACATGCCTGTCCGTCTCGTGGAAGTGCCCGCTCAGCGTCCAGCTGCGCAGCGACCCCCAGGTGTGCAGCACGGCCACGTGCACCGGCACCGTATACGGTGCGCCTTCCCGGTGCAGTTCCTTGATGTGCCTGAATTCCCCGGCGATCTTTTCAATCGTGTCCACAAAAGCAGGGTACCCCTGTGTCAGGTGCAGGTAGCCCCCAAGGCCGATCCGGTCCACGGGCTGCCTGAGAAGAGCGCGCCTGGCATTGCGCCAGTAGAGCTGGGCATCCTTTTCCGGATGTCCTCCCTCCGAGAAGGTCGGGAGCCCGCCCAGGCCCACAGGGAAAAGATAGGGGTGAAGGCGGATCTCATGCACCGGCACGTCCACGCCTGCGCACAGCCTGCACTCAAACCCTGAGAAAATGCACTTGATCAGGCCGTCAAACCCGATGGAAGCAAACCGCCTGCCATAAGGCTCCATGCCTACCCAGCTGTCGTCATAGAAAACGTAAGCTTTCTTCCTGTAGCGGTGCACGATCTCCACAAGTTTCTGCGCTTTTTCCGCCACAAAAGCCTGGATGAAGTCCATATAGTCCCGTTTGGCCTTTGTCGGCGGCATATGGGTGACCTGGAGCTTGCGCTGATGAATGAAGTCTTCGGCAGTCAGGGCATAGCCGTACGCCTTTTCAAATGCCTTCAGGGCAGCCGGGCTGACCGTGAAATCATAGCTCCCCCAGTCCGTAAAGCGGTTGCGCCTGCGCATATCGCTTCCGAAGATCCACACAAAATTGTAGAACAGGGAGGTGAAACGGACCACTGTCGTGTCAGGATTTGCCTTGCACCAGTCCTCAAGATAGCGGCAAAGGTAGTCCCAGGCCAGAGGGTGTCGCGGGTCCAGCTGGCGGAGGTGCTCGCTTGTCCAGTTGTTGGTGGTATGGTTGTACATATTGATCTCTTCCCAGATGCGCCAGCAAAGGAAAGAAACCGTGTACTCGTGATAGGGGATGCAGTCTTTTACCGTCACCAAACCGTCGGCGTATTCCCAGTTCCCGCGCGGGACCTCATGGTTGCTTGTGCGGTCGTACACCTGCCAGTAAACCATGGCTTCCCAGGAGGTATTCAGTTCAAACTGCTCCTCAAAATACCCTTCAAGAGGCCGGATCTGAAGGGTCGTATCCATCGCTGTCACAGGGTCAGAGCAGAGGAACACCTGCTGCTGTGTTTCCGGGTGTTCCAGGGCGAACGCATTATGTTCGCGGATAATGCAGATGGTTGAATAAATCCCGTACCCCGCCTTCACAATGGCGTCGGAAAGTTTGGTGCCGTCGCTGTCACGGATCACATCCGCGCCCCAGCGCTCCGCCAGTTCCAGGGTCAGGTTCTCGTACCCGGACTCGCCGGGCAGCGTAAAATCACCGGTTAACCTTTTGTTTTCCATTTCCAGTCTGTTCCTTCTTCCTCATGCTTTCAGAAACGCTGCGCATACGGGATACTGGCGCAGTTCATTGGCCACAAGGCCGGCTATAACTTTTGCGCCATACGCGCAGAAATGGGTCTTGTCATCATGCCCATCCGGAAAATCCGGGTTCTCGCCCGGCTTAAGACGGACAAAGAGTTCCGCTGTCTTTTCCTCCCCGAGCTTCAGGTACAATTCGCGGCTGTCCTTTTTGAGATCACACAGGAGGATATTTTCCTTTTCCGCCAGCCTGCGTATGGCAAGGGGGTACTCACCGTGGGTATACAGAACACTGGTGGGCCCGGCAAAAAAGCGGCGGGCAACAGGGGTCAGCAGAACAGGGACCGCACCTCTGGACCTGGCAAAAGCCACATAGCGCATAAGATATTCAGGGAAGGTGGTGTTCGGGTCCGTATGGCGCTCTTCATCGTCCTTCTCGTCATTGTGCCCGAACTGGATCAGCAGCAGATCCCCCTCTCCCAGTCCGTCCTCCGCCTCAGCCGGCTTGAACAGCCCTTCGTCCCAGAAACTCTTGCTGCTTCTGCCGCTCAGCGCCAGGTTGTGGACTTCCACGCCGGGCCTGACCTCGTCGCGAAATGCCCAGCCCCAGCCCCGGAAAGGCGGATTGTTATCGTCAACCGTTGAGTCCCCGATGATATAAATCTTTGGCATCGTGCTTCACTCCCGTATCATCAGCTCAGTGAGCATCAGGAAAGTCAGGCCCTGTCCGTAGGCCGTGGGCGTCACAATGATATCCTTGTAATGCTGCAGGTTATGGCCCATCCCTGTTCCCCCGGACACGCCCTGCACGGCACCCGTCTCGTCAATCTGATCAAGAACAGCCCGCGCGCTGAGCATGGCAAACTCGTTATAGCGTTCCTGAGGCAGCCATCCGAGACGGATACCCTTGAGGGCACCATAGGCGATGGCTGCTGTCGCGCTCGTCTCGCAATAGCTCTCCTCCACATCAATGAGTGTGGTGAAAAGACCGTTCACCCGCTGATATTTCCACAGGGCATTCAGCTGGTCCAGCCAGGCGGCGTGGATCTGGCGCATGGCCGCATTGTCCCGTTTCGTGATGTCATACAGTTCTATGGCCGCTGCCGTGAACCAGCTGTTCCCGCGGGCCCAGAATGCCTGGGCAAAATTGTGCCTTCTGTCAAAGGTCCAGCCATGGTAAAACAGGCCATTCACTTTGTTCTGCAGGTACCTGATATGGATCAGGAACTGGTACTCCGCTTCCTCAATGAGTTCCGGGCGCTCAAGGACCACGCCGGCTTTGGCCAGGAACAGACATACCATGAACAGCGTATCGCACCACAGCTGCTGATAATGCTTGTTCCACACGGTACAGTGCTGCAGCCCGCCAAACTCTGTGCGCGGCATGTCATGCATGACCCAGCCGATCCAGCTCTCAATGACCGGGAGATAGGCCGGGTTCTTTGTCTCATCATAAAGACAGGTCAGAGTCAGCACAGGGGCCACTGTGTTCACATTGCGGTGAGGGCCTTCCTTGCGCGACAGCATATCATCGTACCATCCCGTCAGATAGTCAAGAATCGCCTTGTCCCCGCTCTGCTGGTACGTCTTATAGATCCCATACAGGGCCACGCCCGTGGGCCATTCCCAGTTGTTCATTGTCAGGTGTCCGCGGGACGGGTCATTGCCGTCTGCCCGCTGAAGCATTCCCAGTACCTTATCCGCTGTCTCTTTATAACTCATTCACACTGCCTCCGTTCTTCAGGATATGCTTATACCTGAATTCTTATTTCGCACTCTCTTTGTCTTTTCCTGCCGGGAACATGCACTGTGCATCAGGAAATCCTTGCGTCCTTGCCGTCAGCTCCACCGCTCCCGTCCCTGTTCTCCTCACCACGGCATATATGCGGCCGTGCCACGCCCTGCGCTCAGGGGAAGAATAAGGCGTGGTATCCATCAGGTCCGCACTGTCCACCGCTTCGAGCTTCGCAGCGCCGCTGAGGGCAAGCACCACCTTCCGGTTCTCCCGGATGCACGGGTGCCCCTGCGCATCTTCAAACTGTACCAGGAACCGGCGCGTCTGCCCGGGGCCCCACTCGCCTGTTCCTGCATCCGTTATGTGCACTCCCGCGGCTGGTCCCGGTGTATACAGGCTGTGCTCCGCCACGCACTGTCCGCCGCGGAACCCAAGCACCTGCAGCCTGCCGGGCATCCAGGGCAGGAACCCGGTGTAATACACCTGGTCCGGATCTTTCCGGGGATAAAACACACGGTTCCCCAGATGAATCTCCACCCGTTCGCAGTTCGATGCAATCAGATAGGGCACCACGCCCTGGTGCAGTCCGGGAAAGTCCCAGACATCCTCAAAGGGCGGACAGGCCCAGTGCGCCTTGGTCAGCTCGTCCCCGAGCGCCTGGTCCAGTATCCCTATATGGACGAGGGGTTCATCTCTCCACTGGCTCCTTAAGATCCATGCGGCTATCCTCGGTGCACCGTCCATGCGGAAAAGGCTGCCTGTCCAGCCCTTGCTGGGCCATCCCATGGACTCTCCGAGATAATCGTACCCTGCCCAGATGAAACTGCCCAGGACATACGGCAGCGCCTGAGAAAAGAGTGCGGGCGGCACCATGGTGTAATTCTGCATGCTGTCAGGGTGCCCCATAAAGAAAGGATAGGCTTCAGTAGCCAGGATAGGCTTGTCCGGGATCCGGGCATGGATGGCTCCAAACCACTGTTCCTGATAATTGCAGCTCACCACGTCCACATGCTCCGCAATCCGCTCTACGGCGTCCAGTCTCTCCTGCATGTCCTCGATTTCACGCTCATCGGCTTCATCCACAAGCTTCTGTATGTCCTTGACCTTTGAAAAATCAATCGGTTTGCCTGCCTTCTTAAAATGCGGGTTCATGGCGTACGTGACGGGCCGGGTCGGGTCGAGGGAGCGCACGCGCGCCGTCAGGGCGGCAAGCGTCCTGACCATGGACGGCAGCCCCTGGTTCTCCACTTCATTGCCCACACCCCAGATGACAATGCACGGATGGTTCCGGTCCCTGAGGACCATGGCATCCACATCCTGCTCCCAGTTCTCATCAAAATACCTGCCGTACAGTCCGCTGTGCCACTTGTCAAAGCATTCTGCGTACACATAAAAGCCCAGTTCATCGCACAGCTCCAGCATCTCTCTGCAGTGCGCGTGGTGGGACAGCCTAAGGGCATTGATGCCCCAGTCCTTGAGCTGCAAAAGCCGTTCCTTCCAGGCCACGCAGTCCCATGCGATGCCCTGGCAGCCCAGGTCCTGGTGCACACAGACCCCGCGGAAAGTTTCGGGTCGGCCATTGACAAACAGGCCGTCCGCTGTCATGGCGATGCTGCGTATGCCCACCCTGGCTTCCCATGCGTCCCCGCCGTCCAGTCCGAAAACCAGCGTGTACAGATAAGGGTCCGATGCGCTCCACAGCTTTGGCTCACTGACATGCAGCGTCAGCGTCCCCCTGCCATGGGCCTGTGCGGCTGTGCGCCCCTGTGCGTCCACAAGACAGGCATGCGCCTCCCTCTGTGTCCCGTCCGTAACGCGCACCTCTGCCCCGTCCTCCTTGAGGCACGTTATGACCTGCACGTCCCCCGGGTACTCCTTCTCCCTGATCAGAAGCCACACGGGCCGGTACAGTCCCCCGCCGGAGTACCACCGGTCCGCAGGCTCAGGGGTGTTGTCCAGGCGGACCTCGATCTCATTGCCGCCGCTGCGGACCTGCTCTGTCACGTCCAGGCAGAAGGGCGAGTAACCATAGTGCTGTCCCCCGCAGTATACCCCATTGAGATAGACTTCCGCGTTCTCAAAGGCACCGTCAAAATCCAGGGCGTAGCATTTTCCTTCCTGCTTTTCATCCAGCCGGAAAGTCTTCCTGTAGCGCATGGTGCACCTGCGGTCAAAAAAGCCCTGTGCCATATCCAGGGGAGCATCCTCACGGACCTTCCCTCCAATGATGCCATCATGCGGGACCTCGACATACTGTGCGGCCCCTGCTGCGTCCCCTGCTGCGTCCCCTGCTGCGTACCACCAGGTCCCGCAAAGACTGATCCTTTCCATATATCCGCATTCTCCTCAGCATGTCCCGATCCGGATCTTCCTGGCGTGCTCCAGATGGAGCTGGGCGTTTTCCGGCATTTCACAGTCAGTGAACGTCATATTTTCTGCCTCGTACCCCGGGACATCAAAACCAGCTATGTCAATGCACGGCATATCGTGCTCCTCTTTCTCCCAGTAGTTGCGGCACCACCCTGTAAAGCGCACGCGTTCACAGTGCATATCCGAAAACTTGGGCGGGACCGGCGAGCCCTCGCCGTCGTCATTATAGCTGGGTGCGCACACCACGAACCGTGGGAGCACACTGTCCCTTACCTGAACGTCCCGGATATAGCCGCCGCGCTTCCTGGTGCCTTTGATCTGCACGCCGTACAGGGAGTGCTCCAGATCGCAGTCCCATATCCTGACATTTTCCACGCCGCCGCTCATCTCGCTGCCTATGGCAACGCCCAGACCGTACTCACTGACACAGTCAAACACCCGGATCCGTCTTGTCGGCCTCGCAATCACATTGCCCTCCGGATTTTTTCCGCTCTTGATCGCCACTGAATCGTCCCCGGTGTGGAACTCACTTGCAAACAGCGTGCAGTCCTCGCTCGAATCCGGGTCCCACCCATCCCCATTCCATACCCCCTCAGAACGGAACACACAGTGGTCGGTCACAATCTGTCTGGAATAGATCATGTGGACGTTCCAGCTGGCGCCATTCTGCAGCGTCAGGCCGGTGATCCTCACGTTCTCGCAGTTGCTCAGATTGATCAGCCGCCCCCTGGCCCTTCCGGGGATCGTATGCTCATTCTCATAGGTTTTCAGCTCTTCGCCAAGGGAAGCCATATAGTCTGCCAGGCGCTCCTTTTCCCGGTCAATGATATGGAGCGCCAGACTTTGCCCTCCCCCTGAAATCGTGCCCTGGCCGTGTATTACCACATTCCGTGCATTGGGTCCGCCTGCATGGTCTATGCTGCCCAGGTTCAGAAGGCTCTGGTAACATTCGCATTCCGTTCCCTCAAAACGGCTGGGAATCTTGGGAAGATAGTCATCCGGATTGTCCGTTCCCTGGAGCACAGCGCCTTTTTCAAGATACACGCTCATATCTGAGTGGAGTCTTAAAGCGCCTGTGAGGTACGTTCCGGATGGAACATACACTTCGCCGCCTGCGCAGGCATCAATCGCCTTCTGAAGGGCAAGCGTGTTCAGCGTGCTGCCGTCCCCAAGGGCACCATAGTCGCGCACATCGATCCGATCCGGCTTTTTCCCCGGGCACAGCGCAATGCTCCCCAGTTCCTTGCCGCCAGCGTACACATGCGCTTTTCCCGAAGTGCCGGTGTATGTCACATGCGTTTTGCCTGTTTCATAGACCTTCCCGCCGTCTTCGACCCGGTACATGTCCTGCTTATCCTCCGCCGGGTCCCACCAGAGTGTTACCTTATCTTCAATAACCGAAGCAAAAACCATAGGGTGCTCTCCTTCCTTGTCACATCAGCGTTTCTTCAAGTTCCGCCAGACCGTGCAGCCTGAGGCAGAGCTCATCGTCTGTGAGCTGGACCGTTCTGTGTGTCTGCAGCCGGATCTGCTTTTCATCCTGCACGGTCAGGAACTGCCTCTCCCAGTCATAGAGCATCTCCCCGTCGCCCCGCAGGCGGAGGAAGTTCCGGACCCCTCTCATCACGCGGTTGCTGAGCGCGACACCCGCAAAACAGTCATTGTCATAAAAATGGGCGAACCTTCCTGCGGTATGCATCTCCCGTTCGGCATCCTCTCCCGCCTTCAGGGCACGGTCCATCCACAGAAAAGCCTGCAGATCCTTTCCCTCAGCCGCGTGC
The DNA here is from genome assembly GCA_946538615.1 of uncultured Clostridia bacterium. GTDB lineage: Bacteria > Bacillota > Clostridia > Christensenellales > Aristaeellaceae > UBA2943. Next base: position 12,393 of record CAMNGW010000012.1, on the reverse strand, counting down.
GCCACGGCCTGGCACACAGCATAAAGGCTTTCGCAGCCCCTGAGGTGGATCAGACCCGGCAGGGTCAGATTTTCATGGATCACCTCAGGCTCATCCGCTTCATCCTCTGCTGTGCGGCACGCGCGCACATAGTCCCTCCATGAACTGCACCCGGGCCTTACAAGACCCGCGATCCGGCTGATCTGTCCCATGAAATCCATGTCCCCTGTCAGATAGAGGAGGGATGGCACGGCATGCTGCGTTTCCCCGCGCACAAGCGCATGGCAGATGGCGCGGAGGGTAAAATGATAAAACTGTTCCCCTGCCCTGTCATCCCTGTTGGGGCCGTAGCTCACGGCAGCGTCCGCATAGGAAAGGAGCAGGGGTGCAGCCTGTGCCCTTCCAAGGCAGGCTCCGGCATATTCCTGTGCTGCGTCCGGCAGTCTGCACGCACCGTCCTGCCACATGCGCCGAATGATCTCAATGGCGAACAGGTGCGGCTTGACCGGTCCCACGTTGATGTTCCACAGAGCGTCCCCCCGATGGGCAAGCACGGCGGTAAGCTCAGAAATCAGGTCCTCTGCCGGGATCTGCAGGGGGGTGATATGGTTGGCCGCCTGCAGATCATAGAAGCTCACATGGAAATAGATGCCGCTTTTCCCCGCTTCATCGGTGCCCGGCATGGCGTCCACTCTCGGGTTGTCCCTGTTCTGCCTTCTGGACACCATTCTCCCGTAGCCGTTATCTCCCCATACCCGGATCACTTCATCCGGGAAGTGCAGGTGGCCCTCACGGTAGAGCGCCATCATCTCCCCGTACAGGTTGCTTGAGAAGCACGCGTGGGGGTCGTATTCGCGCACAATCTCCATCTGCCGCGCAACCACCTGTGAAATCAGCTCCCCGCGCTTGGCGGGGGTGTCAAAAGCCGGGTCATCGTGCCAGAAGGCCATGTCCCCCTGTCCGCGGAACCCCACGTTCCAGAGGATCCGCTTCCCCGCATGCTTCCGGGCGCTGTCCCGCCAGAGGCCCTCAAACAGGTCCGGATAGAGGCTGTAGGACGGCACAAGGTCCGGATATACCCGTCCGAACATCTTTGCGCCAAGTGGCTCCGCGTGATGGTGCGTCACCCACAGCCCCATCTCAAAAGCCATGTCCGTGAGGACTTCCCCGTCAAAGGCGCGGTCGGTACCTGGGATCACCATGTTGCCGCCGCAGCGGAGCACCGTTTCAAACACCCTCAGCCAGGTCTCCTTGCGTTCGAGCTCTGTCACGTGCCAGCAGGTAAAAAGGACCTCATCGTTGACAAACCAGCTGCGGAAGCGGACCCGGAAAGGTCTGGAAACCCATGTGCCTTCGGGCACCTGCACCGTATCCTGACGTTTTGTCTTTATGCCTGTCCAGTAGGCAAGGGGGTGGATCCCAAGGCAGCGCTCAGAAAGGGTCAGGAGACCGTATACGGCCCCGAGGTCATCCCCTGCATACACTTCTATCCCATTTTCCCTAATGACGATCCGCCAGGCTTCCTCAGAGAGCGTTTTGTCAGGCATCACCCGGATGGCATGGTGCGGACCGGTGCCTGTCAGAGTTGTCTGAATGTCCCTTGTCAGGATCTGTACGGCATGCTTTACCGAGGAGAATGTAAGGTCTGTTTCCACGCCGGTATTTTTTGAAAGACAAAAGCTCATGCTTCGCTCTCCTCTTTTCCCTGTCTGTATTGGAGCGGAGTACATCCGCAATGTGTTTTGAAGCGCCGGTTGAACGCTGAGATGTCATAGTACCCGCACTCAGTGGCAATATCTTTTACAGGCATGTCCGTTGTGCGCAGCAGACGCTTTGCGCGGTGCATCCTTGCATAGGTGATGCATTCCATTGGCGTCTCATGGTAATACTTCTTGAACTCCACAGAAAGCTTGGAATCGCTCATCCCTGCTTCCTCAGCGATCCCGGAGACCGTGAGCCCCGGCTCAGAGAAGCGGCGGTGGATCAGGTCCCATGCCTTCCGGACCGGTTCAGGCACCTCCGGTGCTTCCGGATTGGTCCTTCGGTCCATGATCTTCCTGCACACTCCGCTGAGGATACCGTCGAGCTCATCCACCGAAAGGCACCTGCTAAGGCGGAAAAGATCATACAGTTCCTCTTCTCGCACGCCCCTCGCGCTTCCCTCGTTGCCCAGCATGGTGATGATCTCGCTGTACATGCACCGGAAGGCGAACAGGGAAGCCCTTGTGTCATGCATGGCATGCGAAACTTCCCTCAGCGCGTCCTCGGTCCTTGCCTCGTCCCCTTTTTTCAGGGCCTGTCTGAGATGCTCCACAGCCTGGCGGTGGTCCGACTCGTGGGACACGCTGCCGTGATCTGCAAAGAAAATGGGTGCTGTATTGCCCCGGATAAAGCGCATCTCAAAGGCTGAATCAGCCTCGAGGTACGCCCTTTGCCCTTCCTTCCAGTGCGTGGCCACATCATGGCAGGCGCTCACCGCCATGGTAATGGACGTACAGCAGGCTTTCAGGCCCGCGAACTTGCTTTGCATGAACTCCCGCAGGACATGCTCCTCATTGGCAAAAGCGACAAGGACAAGGTGTTTTTCCGTAGAGACCGTCATCAGTGATGCGCCGGAGACCTGTTCATCAAAAAGACGGTCAATTTTCTCAGGCGTCAGCTCATACGAGGATTCTTCAGCCTTGGCGATCACAGCCACCATAAAGTGCCGCAGATCCACATTGACAGAGACAGCCTCTGCCATCTGCAGAAAAGCATCCTCGTCTGCAAAGTGCCCCAGAAGGAAGCGCCGGACAAAGTCACTGCGCTGGGCCTGCACCATATCTTCAAGCCGCACTGTCATCGATGCATTTTCGTCAATCAGGCGCTGGACGCCGTCCCGGATCTCTATGAGCTCGTCCCCGGAGCGCACGTGGTCCCCCAGCATGGACTGCACCAGCTTGATTCCTTTCATTCTGGACTGGACAAAGCGTGTGATCAGCAAAACGGACAGGGCAGCTGCAAAGGACGCGACAAGGACAAGGGCACTTACGGAAGCCGAGAGCGCTATGCGCAGTTCTGCTCCGGAGATCAGCGCCACACTGCCCAGAGAGCTGCTGCCTTTTTCCCGCATGATGTGATAGCGTTCCCCCTTCATATGAACGGTATCCTCCCCACCTGCCATCACGCTTTCCAGGGAAAGGCCCGAACGGTCCTGCCCTGCGATCAGCCGGTCCCTGTGGAAGACCCCCGCGTCAGCACTGTCAAGGCCAAACTGGGAGAACCATTTCTGGTACACACTTTCATCCACCAGATACATCACCGTGCCGACTCTTGCGCCGCCGGGGTAGCTGAGCGGTACCAGATAAACCGCTTTGCTGTGCACGCCGCTGTCCGACCGTACCGCATAGCCCTCCATGTGCTGCAAGGGTAAAATGGTCAGATGGGTGGTATTTTCCAGGGCCTCCCTCAGCGTCTGCTCATCCGTGTCCTCCATAAGGAGCGCCTGCGTGACAAACCTGTCCAGAAGAAAAAAACTGGTGGACGAATACACATATTCATCCCCAGTAAAATGCACAAAAATTTCGTCAAAGCTCCCCTGGACGGCACGATATGAAGCCAGCTTCCCGGAAATACGGGAAGCTTTCACAGGATCATCCTTGAAATGGACCGGTGTAATGTCATTGTTTGTCATCTGTCCGGCAATCGACAGAACAGAAGAAACCAGCTGTTCATGGGCATCCTCCAGAAGGTGGACCTTGGCCTGATAGCCTCCGAGGAGAATCTGGGAATGGAAATTGCTGAAAGAACGGTACGCAAACAGCACAAGGCAGATCATAACCAGCAGCATCACCACAAGATAGGATGCAAAAAAACGGAGCTGCAGTTTGCTGAAATGCGGCTGTCTCATACGCGTCTCCCCCTATGGCGTAGTTCCCCTGTCTCATATCCTATTATAGCAGAAAAAACAAACTCCCCGCAATGCATGCACCCCACCCATGGAGGTGGGGCGCATGCAGGTCAATTACTGGTTAGCTGCCACATAGCGGTCATAAGCTATCTGGTACAGTGCAATATAGTCGTTCAGGCGGAGGTTGTTAAGGGTGTTCTGATAGCTTGCCCAGCTTTCATCGGTCACACCTTTAACGATGAAATTGGAGAGGGATTCATTGGCGAACTTATGGATCTCAGCATACAGAAGGTCCTTCTCGGTCGCCTCATCCACAGTCAGGGTCACCAGACGGGAAAGGATATTCCAGCTGTTCTTTTCGATCACGCCCGCATCCTCATAAGCCTTGCAGTACCCGGTCTTTTCAATGCGGTGCGATGCCATGACCACCTTGCTGAAATATTCATTGCCCGAGCAGTACATCATCGCAGACTGGCCAGGCACAGTGCGGGTGCCATCACTCATGGGACGGAGTTCAACCATGCCATCATCGTTGTAGAACCAGAATTCTTCCTTGGCGCCATTATAGCCGGAAATCATGTTCTCCCATGCGAACTGGGTATCCAGCCACTTGGCAGCGGCTTCCACATCCTTGCAGCCTGCAGTGATTGCAGCGCCGAAGCTGGGGATCTCCAGATAGCGCTGGAGCTTTGCCTGATAGCCTTCAGCAGAAAAGGGAATCACGCAGGTGTACTGGGAATAGATTGCCTCGTCTGTGCCCATAGCGGACATACGCCATCTCCACGTTACGCCCACATTGCCCGCATTGATCTTGGCTTCCGCAGCATTGCTGTCCTGAGAAACAGCTTCAATATCGATGAGCCCTTCATTGTACCAGCGGCTCACTGTCTCAAGACCGGCACGGAGCCCGTCTGCAGCCAGAGGGGAATAGACCTTGCCCTCGTCGTCCAGGGCAATATCATTGTCGTTGAATGCAACACCCCAGAAATTCAAGAGATGCGCAATGCCATCCACGAGATTGCGGAGGGTGCCGCCCATGGGGATCTCATTGGAAGGATTGCCGTCACCGTCGGCATCCTGGTCGCGGAAAGCAATCAGGACCTTTTCGAATTCTTCCACTGTGGTCGGAACGGCAAGGCCAAGGTTGTCCAGCCATACTTTATTGATGAACAGATGGGAATCCGTGTTGATGTTCTGGGGGATCAGCCAGCCCAGCTGGTAGGTCTTGCCATCGGAAGACTTGAGGCTCTGCGCAAGGGATTCGTCTGCCTCAAGGTAAGCCTTGTAATTGGGCATGTACTGGTCGATCACATCATCCAGCGGAATCAGGATTTCCTGGTCGACACCGTACATTTCCAGGTTCAGTCCGCCGCGGACGATCACGTCCGGGTAGTCACCGCTGGCCAGCATCAGGTTTACCTTGGTGCTCCAGTCAGAACCCTTAACCTGGTTGAAAGTGGCATGGACGCCGGATTGTGCGGTGATGCCATTTTCCGGGTCATTAAAGTACGGCATATTGGCGAAATCGAGGTCGTCAATATCACGGTACCAGATCATGACGCTGATTTCCTTGGGTGCTTCAGCTACCGCAGCAGACAGCACAGAAAAGAGCATCACAGCTGAGAGAAGCAGGGCAAAGAACTTTTTCATAGGGAAGCCTCCTTGTATAAATATATTCCACGGGATTTGTCCCGGAGGATAACAGGTTCAGCCTTTGACCGACCCGATCATGACACCTTTGACAAAGAAATTCTGCATGCAAAGGTAGAGAATAACCGCTGGCAGGGTGGATACCACAATAATGCAGTACTTGGCGATCTGGGCACGGTTGAGCAGCTCCGCATCCTGCGCGGCCGTATCGCTCACCATGCTCATGAGCAGTTCCCGGCTGGATTCAAGTGAAGCAAGGATTTCCTTCAGAATTGTCTGAAGAGGGAGCAGCGAACGCGTCTGAAGGTAAATCAGCCCTGTCCAGTAGTCGTTCCACTTGGCTACGCCATAATATACGGAAAGAACAGCTATAATCGTACCGCTCAGCGGAATGACAATGCGTATGAAATACTGCAGCTGTGAGGCCCCATCGAGGTTGGCCGCTTCATAAAGCGCTTCAGGAATGGTGTTGGTGATATACGTCCTGGCAACCATGACGTTCCATACTGATACACATCCCATCAGCACGCAGACCCACGGATTATTGTAAAGCCCTACGTCCCGCATGGTCAGGAAGGTGGGGATCAGGCCCCCATTGAAAAACATGGTGAAGGCAAAGAGAAATGAAATCAGCTTTTTCCCGGGAAATTTACGCGAAAGCGTAAACGCTGCACCCATCGTCACAGCCAGGCTGATCGCCGTCCCGGAAACGGTATAGATCACGGAATTGAGAAAAGAGTGAATCAGTTCCTGGTTCTGGAAAACCGCATTGTACCCCACCAGAGTCAGTCCCCTGGGATACAGGGTCACCTGACCGGATGTCACAAGGGAGGCGTCTGAAAACGAGCAGATGATAACCAGATAAATCGGATAGAGGGTGATCAGGAGAACGAGACCTACCATTACCCCCACAAAGATATTGAATGCGCGGTCGGCGCGGATTTCCTTCTGTCGTGCACCTGTGATGCTTTTTGTCATGCTGATCCTCCTCTCAGAACAGTGTTTCCCCATTCAGGCTGGCTGAAATCTTATTTGTGGACAGCACCAGGATAAAGTTCACAACATTGACAAAAAGTCCTATGGCTGCCGTATAGCTGAACTGACCTGAGCCCAGGCCCATTGTATACACATAGGTCCCTATAATATCTGAGGTCGCCATATTGCCGCCGGTCTGGAGCAGAAGCGCCTTCTGGGTTGCTGAGGAAAGCAGGGACCCCGAGTTAAGGATCAGCATCATGGTCGCAGTAGGGACAATATGCGGGAAATCTATGTACCGTACTTTCTGCCATTTGTTCGCGCCATCGATTGTGGCTGCCTCATACAGTTCCGGGTCGACACCGGCAAGGGCAGCAATATACAGAATAGAATCCCACCCGGCGTTCTGCCAGATCCCCGATATGATGTAGACCGGGCGGAACCAGTTTGCCTCATTCATAAAGTAGATGGACTTTCCGCCAAGGGCCACAATGAAGTGGTTGATGATCCCATTGGTTGGTGAAAGCAGGATGTACAGGATACCTGCGAGTACCACGGTTGATATGAAGTGGGGCACATAGATTGCTGTCTGGGTAAATTTCTTGAAGCGCTGATTGCGGATATTATTGACTATGATTGCCAGGAATACCGGGATCGGGAAAGAAAAGATCAGACTCAACACATTGAGGATAAGTGTATTCCCTATGAGCCTGCCAAAATAGTATGCATTGAAAAAGGTATTGAAGTGTTTGAAGCCGTTCATGGCCGTCCATGGGCTCCCTGCAATCCCTCTCACCGCCTTGTAATCCTTAAAGGCAATCTGGATTCCATACATAGGCAGATAGTTAAAAATGACCAGATAGACAAGTGCCGGAAGAACGAGAACATAGAGCCATCTGTTCTGAATAATATCATGCCCGAGTTTTCTCATCCGGTTGCCGGCAGAGACTTTTTTCTGCACACCGTTCCCTCTTTTCGTCAAGCATTCTGATTGCCCAGTGACTGGACCAACTTTCACATATCTTTGTCTGAAACGCAATCAGCAACAATTTTGGCAGAAGGGCTTATTTTTAAAAAATGTTGGAAAATAAAGGTTTTTTTGAGGTTTGCAGAAATTTCAGCCTGCCTTTGCCCCCTTTTTTTCAGGACGTTCTACCTGAATTCATTCTCAGGCAGCTGCTGCTTTGTCTTTTTTCATGGCCCCTGAATCCTTGTATACAAAAGAGCAGGGGATGATTTTTTCATTCCCTGCTCTGTGCCGTCTCTCAATCAGGTCTGTCAGTATACCACTTTAAGCGTCAGAATTTTAAATGGTGCAAAAACAAGTTCTCCGGAAGGATCGCATGCCTGTTCTTCCTCTTCAAGCATATTGCAGATGTACATAGCTTTGACCGGGTGGGAAAAACTCAGCCTGACCCTGCTGTATCCTCCCACGGCTTCATAAAGGCGGAGAATATATGCATGCTGGGTATCCTCGCACGGTTTGACTGTTTCGATAATGACTTCCGGGGCGCTGACCGATACAAGCGGAGGCAATTGAAGTCCGGAGTTCACCTGAAGATGGCGGTAATTGAATCTGTAGGCAGGCTGTACGACACTTTGGGCCCCAAAGCCTGTATCATGAACCCACAGGGCATAACGGCAGACATGCCTCCCATGGTCCCCATGGTCATCCGGGCGCAGCCCGCCCTTGTGAAGACTCAGTCTCATGCTGCCTTCTAGAACAGAGATGCCGTATTTCCCATCATTAAAAACTGACACGCCATTATTGGATTCTGAAAGGTCAGAGTATTTATGATTGCACACTTCAAAACGTGCCTTTTCCAGAGAGGTTGAGCGGGTATTCGGTCTCCTCAGGCAGCCAAACTGGATCTCATTGCGCACGCCATCGGCATGCAGGGATGTATCAAAGGCAACTTTAAGGAAGCGGTGGTCATCCTGCCAATCCATCACCGTTTCAAAAGTAACCATAGGCGTTTGTGCATCAAAAACCATATCCTGATGAATTTCCGACTTGTCCGAAAGACGGTAATGGCTACGGATGCGCAGCTCGACAGGCCCGTCTGATATCACCTCACGGGAGAGAAGCACACCGGTGCGGCGGAATTTTTCCTCCTCATCGGCATCCACGTCCCAGTTGTCCCATCCGGCGGGCAAGTCCTCAGCCATGATGAAACTGTTAAAAGGCAGGCCTTTAACCAGTTCGCGTCCGTTTCTCCTGTTCACAAAAGACTTCATGGCGCCATATTCATCAAAGGTGATGTCAGCAAATGGCGTTGTGAGATGGCTGCCATCAAGGACAAAAGGTGAAGCTGCTTTCTCACTCTCACCCTGTACAAGATGGACCGAACCGAAAGCGGGGACCGTAATCCCTGCAACGGCAGTCATCTTTTCGCCGAGCAGATTGGTAAAGCACTGGATTGAAGCGCCTTCTATGCCAGAATAATGCCCGTTCAGATAAATGGCATCGCTCCGGTCAAAAGAAAGTGAATTGTACACCCTGAGAGCATCCCCGCCATCGGAGAGCACTTCATCCGTCTTTCTTCTCGCCTCACAGATCGTTTCCCCCATGACCTGGTGCGCCTTCTCATGCACACTGTGAATGCAGGTTCCCGGCAGGATATCATGGAACTGATGGATCAGGAGGGTATTCATCAAAGGCGCAACAACGGATTCATCGGCATCTTTTCCGCCCGCAACTGCTGTTTGAACAAGAGCAAGTTCAAGATTATGGAGAGCTATCTCACAAAGTCTGTTATTCCGCTTGATGGTATGCTGATTTGTGAGCGTGCCCCGATGAAGCTCAAGATACAGTTCCCCGGAATATACAGTGGGGTCGACCATATTCTTCTCCAGCTTTCTCATAAAATCTGAGACACTGATATACTCACTGCGTGCCGTACCTTCCAGATCGGAAAGACGGCGTGCACTTTCCAGCATCTCAAATTCAGGCCCGCCGCCGCCGTCTCCTTTGCCAAAGGAGAACAGGCGCATAGGAGAGACCCGTTTTTCCTGTGTGTCTTCATCCCCCCGGGTAAGTCTTGCAAAGCTCTCCGGGTCCGGTCCTGCATGCGTTCTGTTGAAATGCGTCAGCACTCTTGTGCCGTCCAGACCTTCCCACAGAAAAGATGTCAGCGGAAACCTGTTCGTATCGTTCCATGAAAGCTTCGTGGTCAGAAAATACTGGATCTGGCACCCTTTCATGATCTGCGGGATCGCTGAAGAATAGCCAAAAGTGTCCGGGAGCCAGAAGCAATCTGATGTATAGTTAAAATACTTCTGTGTGAACCTTTGTCCCCACAGAAACTGGCGGATCATGGATTCACCGCCCGTCAGATTGCAATCGCACTCTACCCATACTCCCCCGTTAGGTTCATATTTTCCGGCTGCTACTGCCTCCTGAATACGCATGAACAGTTCCGGATAATCTCTTCTGATCCAGTCAGAATGATAGGCTGAAGACTGGATGAACCGGTATTCCGGATAGTCAAGCATAAGGTTCAGCTGATTGGCATATGTGCGGGCACATTTCTTTTCTGTTTCAGTCATGGGCCAAAGCCACGCCGTATCCATATGACTGTGGCCTGTAAGTCCGATGTAAGGCGAAGTATCACCATTCTTTTTTTGCAGCTGCATCATTACCGGTACATGTGCTGCCCGTATGCCTTCACGGAACACTTCTTCACTGCATGTGTCCGGATCATAAAACAGGCACTTATGGGCCGAATAAAGGGCGTTTTCAATCTCAGCTCTACGGTAACTGTCCGCTGGCAGTGACCTTCGTAAAGAAAGCAGTGTTTTCAGATCAAAATAAAAATCAAAATACTGTGCGTCCTTAACACAAACATCTGTTGGCCCCACATGGTAGGTATAGCTTTTCATCCTGTCATTTTCTAGGGGCTGTGTGCCGGGTACATCATGCCATGCATAGCATTCCATGGCCAGATCAAAATGATCCCCCTCATGTACACTACGCGCAAAACAATTGCACCAGTGGTTACCATGAGAACCTTCATTATATTTAGCTGCAAAATTGGAATGGATCATTCCGTTTACCCATAATGTGCTTTCGAAGAAACCCGTATGAGGATAAAGATACAGGTCTTGGTCTTCTAATCCTTGTGGTACCGTATATTCCATGCGGAACCAACCATAAACACCTTCTCCGCCCCATTCGTCCGGAACCGTTTCAAAACATGATACATCAGGAATATTGTGCAAGGGTTGCTTGGTCTGATACATACCCAGCATTGTGGCCTGACCTACTGGCCGGAAAATACAAGCATGTAAAGTTTCACAAAACCTGTCAAGTTTTCTGACCGTCTGCTCCATGCTCTTATCCGTCAACATGAGAGTTCCTCCTGTAATTTCTGCTTGGTGGATAGCAAATTCTTTGACTGCCCACCCAATATGGAAAGTATATCATATCCCTTTTATCTTCGCATTGTGTCCCTTAAAGAAATCCTGTAAAATCAGTTTGCCCACCGGGCACAGTAAAATACGGAGGTTCCGCATGGTCAAATCAAATACAGATCTGAATCCATCCAACAAAAGTATCTGGTTCCGTTGCCCTTATGCAGATAAATGCGGTGGTTGTCAACTTATAAAATACCCATACCAGGTTCAGCTCCGGAAGAAACAGGAGTGGGTAACTTCATTGCTCTCACCTTTCGGACCGGTTGACCCTATCATTGGCATGGATAATCCCATGCATTACAGAAACAAAGTCCATGGTGTTATATCTGCCGATAAATCCGGAAATCCTGTTGCAGGTGTCTATGCACAAGGCACACACCATGTGGTTCCAGTAAAACATTGTCTGATTGAAAATGAAAAAGCTGATACTATCATTCAATCTGTACTCACTATCCTCCATTCTTTTTCATGGCGTATATATAATGAATACACACACCGAGGTTTAATAAGACATATCGTGGTCCGGGTAAGTGATACCACAGGGCAAATTATGGTTACCCTGGTTGTAACATCTCTTGAATTTCCCGGACAGGATAAATTTGCAGAACAGCTTCTCGCTCTTCATCCTGAAATTACCACCATTGTTTTGAACCTCAACTCCCGCCAGACAAGTGCAGTACTTGGAAATCAGGAAAAAGTTCTTTACGGAAATGGATATATCGAAGACATTTTGCTCAACAAACGTTTTCGAATATCATCACGGTCATTTTATCAGGTGAACGGACGTCAAACTGCCGTACTGTATCAGAAAGCCATTGAAATGTGTTGTCTTTCTGGCAACGAAACCCTACTTGATGCCTACTGTGGTACAGGCACAATAGGCATTTGTGCTTCAGATCATGTCAAACGATTAATTGGTGTCGAAGTCAACAAATCTGCTATTGAAGATGCAAAAATGAATGCTTTAGCAAATCATATTGAAAATGCCTCGTTTTTCACCGATGATGCCGGTAGGTTCATGAAACGTCTGACATTGCAAAAAACCATTCCTGATATTGTCTTGATGGATCCCCCAAGAGCTGGCAGTTCTCCCGATTTTCTTTCTGCTCTTTCTTCACTCAAGCCCAAAAAAATAATTTATATTTCATGTAATCCAGAAACACTTGCAAGGGATCTTTCTTACCTTTCTTTACACGGCTATGATTTGACTAAGGCAACTCCAATAGATATGTTTCCTTGCACACAACACGTTGAGACAGTAGTCTGCTTGAGCAACAAAAATGCCAGGTCGAAGGACTATGTTGAGATCGGCTTAGACGTTGAGGATTACTATCGTATCAAAGATAGCGCTGGAGCCGATAAATGCGGAGGAGCGGAAGAGGATGAATAAAACGGATCTGTACAGAAAATTGTCTGCTCTTCAGGATCAGAAGTATCGTGATATGCAGATAAAGATAATCCCTACCATAAATCCGGAGTCTGTC
>CAMNGW010000011.1 GCA_946538615.1 uncultured Clostridia bacterium | reverse complement strand
TGCTGGGCTTGATGGGATCGCCGACCCGGCCCCAATGGATGGGCGGCATCCGGTCCCCCGTTTCAGCCACCGTACCAATGTACACAAATCTGGTGAGGCCGCTGCGCCCCTGCTGCCGGATCGCTTCGATGATGTTCTTTGTGGAGCCATAGTTGTTTTTCATGGCTTTTTCCGGGTAATAATCAGCGGCCGGAGATACGAAGGCAGCGATGTGCAGCACGAGATCCGCGTCCTGTGTGCAGGCAGCCACGTCCTCTTTGCTGGTCAGATCGCCCCAGACAATGCGCAGGCCCGGTTGGTCTGTGTAGGGAGCAAACAGGTTTCTGTTCTTTTCAGAATCCCGCAGAAGAAGGGTAAGGTTATATTTTTTCCCGATGTCAGGCAGCATCTGCCTGAAGCTTTCAAAACCCATGCCGCCGCCTGCGCCGGTCATGAAAACGGTTTTCATGCTCATTCTCCCTTCATGGCAACAATGTTCTTTGCTTTTCCGTCCAGGATATCCACGCACAGCCGGATGGAATCCCCAATGGCGGCATCGATATCGTCTTCCTTTACGCCCAGGGGCACGCAGCCCAGGCTCTTATCAATGAACTGCTCGGAGCACTGCAGATGGGTGAACTTTACCATGTCCAGTCCGCCCTCGATGCCCTTCTTCTTCTGTTCCTTTTTGAGCTTCATCCCGCCAATGGCGTACATCCAGTTGGGGATGGTTACGATCTTCTTCTCCGGGCAGCCCAGGTACTTGTGGCAGATCCTCAGCATGTCCTTCCATGTCAGATTGTACCAGCCGATGGGATAGCAGTTCCCGCCATGGTTTCTTTCCAGCGCGCCGGCAATGGCCTGGCCCACCTGCTTTACCGTTACCATGGTGGAGCCGCCTTTGGGCCACATCGTGACGCCCTTCATGGAACGGATGTTTTCCACCAGGAATACCCACACGGGCCTGCGTCCAGGCTGCGTGCCGAAGATATAGGGAAGTTCCAGAACCGCCACATCAAAATCCGGCCCGGCATAGCCCAGTGCCATTTTCTCCTGGTCGATCCGGCTGCGGATATAGGGATGGCACTCCGTAAGCCGCATTTGCGGCCATGCCTTGGCGAAATAAGAGAAGTAGGAGCCCAGCACCACGGTGTGCTTCACGCCGCATTCCCTGGCGATACGGAGCAGACGGTCCAGGGAATCAATATTGTATTTTCTGAACAGATCATAGATGGGCGCCGGGCCTTCCACCCGCTCATCCACGCCGACGGCGAACACAAAGCCTTCGCAGCCGCTGAACATGGCGCGCACTTCATCGTCTGTCATTTCCAGATAATTGCCGTAAGTGATTTCCATCTCAGGGGGCAACTCGGCTCCCTGAGGCAGCGGCGGCAGCGCAATGGCTTTTACCTGATGCCCCCTTGCAATCAGCTCTCTGGCACCTTCACTGCCCAGCAGACCCGTTCCGCCGATCATACAGACCTTCATGAGGTTCCCTCCTTACACTTCCATCTGATACGTGCCAGCTGTCAGTTCCCGGGCCCCCTGCCCGGGCAGAACCACAGTGGCCGTGCAATTGGCCGGGACGGAAAAGGTATAAACCGTTTTTCCGCCCGCACGCTTCCAGGCGCTTTCCACCCGGCCGAAAATGCTGCTGTATTTCACGCCCGCATATTCAAAGTGTCCGCCCGGACGGGGTGCAAGAAGGAAATGGTTCTCTCCATCCACCTGTACGCCGCACATCACCCGGAATACCCATTCCAGCACAGCGCCTTTGGAGTAGTGGTCCAGGGAAGCGATGCCGCCCTGGGCCCGGGTGCCTTCCCAGCTTTCCCATACGGTGGTAGCGCCGGCTTTTGGCATGAACAGCCAGCCGGGCATTTCCTCGTTTTCCAGCATCCGGTAGGCTGCGTCCAGATCGATCTGGGCCAGCACGTCCAGAATCAGCGGCGTGGACAGAAAACCGGTGCCTACCCGGTAACGGTAGTTTTTCACCGCCTGCAGCAGGCGGCCCTTGGCAAATGCTGTCTGTTTATCATTGAGCAGCTTCATATACAGCGGACGGACCAGCACCGCCTGACGGTCCGTGTCCAGGGAGAAACCCGGTTTTTCCACCAGCTCCTGATAGGCTTTTTTACAGCCGGATTCATACCTGCGGTACAGCGCCGCGTCCTCCGCTTTCCCCAAATGCTCAGCGATTTCGGCCATCAGGCCCATCACGAAGGCGGTGTAAGCGGTGGACACCTCGGGATGGGGAGCCGCCATGTCTGTCCATCTGCTGGGATGCACATCGGCAGGCTCAGCCCATTCGCCGTAGCTCTGGCCCGCGTTGACGGCATATTTCCTGTTCTCCCCATGAAGTTCCAGGGGCCTGGCCAGCAGCCCGGGCTTGCCGCAGCGCTTCATCATAAAGCGGGCGTACTTTTTCATGCCGGGGTAGTAACTGGTCAGGATGCGCTCGTCCCCATACTGCTTCCAGAAGCGGTAGGGAATGATGATGCCCGCGTCTGCCCAGCCCACAGAGCCGTTCATGGTGTTCATATAGAAATCCACTCCGCCAGCCGGGGCAATCTGGGGCAGACAGCCATCCTTGCGCTGCCAGTCGTACATATCGTTCAGGAACTTCCTGGAGAAGGAAGCGTAATCGAAAAGATAGGCCGCTGTGCTGAAAAAGATCTGAGCGTCCCCGGTCCACCCGTGGCGCTCCCGGGTGGGGCAGTCTGTGGGCAGATCAGCGGAGTTGTTCTTCGTACTCCAGCGGGTACAGGATACGAAGCGGTTCAGAAGGTCATTGGAGCTGTCAAAGGCAAGGGTGTCTTCCATGTCCGAATAAACGGCGATGGCTTCAAAGTCCCCGGGGGAGACCTGGATGTCGCCGTCCACCTGCACATACTGAAAGCCGAATATGCAGAAGCGGGGCCTGTATTCGTTGATGCCTTCCCTGCAGGTGTATTCTGTTTTTTGCAGCGGCGTGGTGATTTTTTTGCTGCTGCACTGTATGTTGCGCAGGGTCAGTTCGCCCTGGCTGTCCAGCATTTCCCCATGGGTCAGTGTGATCTTCTGCCCCTGCTTTGCCAAGACCCGGAAGGAGACATAACCGGCGATGTTCTGCCCGAAATCCAGCACTGTTTTTCCGCCGGGCGTATGGATCACCGTGGGAGAAAAGTGCTCGTGCTCCCGGACAGGCACATTGCCGGAGGCGGAGGGAACAACGGCGCGGGATGTGCGCCTGGCCTTTCCGCCGTAGCCGGGTTCCCTGTTGGCGTCCACAATTTCACCGTCTTTATTATCGGCAAAGCGGATGGGGCCGTCATTGCTCCACTCCCAGGTTTCGTCCGAGCAGACGGTCTGTGTTTTCCCATCCCTGTCCGTGATTTCCAGCTGGACCAGCAGGGCGGTTTCCGTTCCGTACTGGTTCTTCAGGCCCCAGGCACCTGTGCTGCCGCGGTACCAGCCGTCCGAAAGCTGTACGGTCAATACATTCTTGCCCGCTTTGAGCAGGTCAGTCACATCCCATGTCTGGTACTGGATGCGCTTCCTGTAATCGGTGATGCCGGGAGCCAGGATGAAATCACCCACCCGGTGACCGTTCAGCACGGCTTCATACAGCCCGCAGGCGGTGATGTACATCCGGGCCTTCTGCGCTTGTGCAGCAGTGAAAATTTTCCGGAAGCAATCCACGGGATAGCGCTGCTTTTTGTTCACGCTGTAGTTTCCGGTGATCCAGGAAGCATCCCATTTTCTGATGCCCATTTCAAAGTAAGCGGCTTCACTCCATGCCCCGGGCACACCGTTTTCATCCCACAGCCGGACCTTCCAGGTGACCCGCTCCCGGTCAGCAAGGGGCAGCGGGTAATCCGCGTGCATGGAACCGCTCTCCACCCTGCCGCTGTCCCATTGTCCGCATGCGATCTGATAAGCTGTCTGTCTGGTACCGTCAGCACAGTTCCAGAACAGCCGGGGGTGCTGTATATCCATCCCCAGGGGATTGACCAGATACTCTGTTCTCAACCGGACCGCTTTCATTTGCTTTCCTCATTTCTTTTGCCCATATGGCTTTCCCAGAAGGCAATGGCCTCGCTGATCCAGCCCTCGGCATCCGTTCCTTTGCCCAGGCCGCTGCCGTGGGGATAGTTCCGGTACTTGTGATAGACCACGTCCATTCCCGCTTCCTGCATCCTCGGCGCGACCCGGTCCATCACCTCGTCGCCACCGAACTTGTCCCCGACGCCCACAATGGTGAACACCGGCAGATCATCCGAAGTAAATTGGAACTGATCGATATATTTGGCGTGGGTGTAAATCAGGAACAGCGCGGCAGGCCTGGGAAGCGCAAGTTCTTCAAAGTCCGGTCCTTCAAAGTCAAAGGCAAAGGCTGAAATCAGTCCGCCGCCAGCGCTGGAGCCCCAAAGGGAATAGCTGTCAAGGGAGAGACCGAGTTCCTGAGAACGGCTGTGGATCAGACGGATCAGTGCCTGCAAATCCTTGGACGCCTCACTGACCCTGGGGTTGATGGCGTTTTCCACATCCGCAGCCGGGACCAGATCGTCTGCCACCCGGTATTTGAGCACAAACACCGGGTACCCCGCCCGGTTCAGCACCGCCGCATACGGAAAGCCTTCCTCTAAAGAAGCCACATTCTGATACCCGCCGCCGGCTGCCACGATGGCCACCGGCATGCCGGGCTTCCCGTGATAATACACGGCCTGGACGGACGCAAAATGTGGATCAGCCGCGATCACATCCTCCGGATACACGTTCCAGATTTCCACCCGGTTTTCGTTGGCTGCGTCGATCAGGCAGTTCATCCCGTCCACTGCACTGTCCGCGTTCCATCCGCACCAGTGGCACAGGGATTTCACGCTCATGAAGCCCAGGTAACCGCTGATCTTCTGATTACCCCAAATGGAATACAGATTCTTTCCGTTCCCATCCCACAGAGGATGGTTGTAAATATGATGAAAGGAAGTGTTCCTGGTCACATGGACATATCTGCCATCCTTGCCGGTATAGCTGCCCCCTGTGCCCATCTGGGTGAGCAGTGCGATCGCCAGGGCCAGGAGGACAGCACCAGGAATGATCAGAACCATTTTCTGCCCTCTTTTCATTTTCATCACGCTTTCATTTCTTTACGCGCCTTGATTTCTTCCTGCTCCCTGGTGATGTTCTTTTCCACATCGATGAATTTCAGGATCACAGCCAGAATGATGCCCGTAAAGACCTCCAGCCCCACAAAGGCGAAGGAAATCACCCAATAAACGCTCTGGGGCTGCTGCATGGCCACGGTCACCGTGCCATCTGCCGCGGCCTTCAGGCTTTCAATGGCAACCTGAGCCGTCAGGCCATTGGCGGAAAGATACGCGCCTGCGTCCGCCGCGCTCTGGAAGGCTTCAGGTTTGATGTACCCTGCCAGGGACAGCATCCAGTTGAACACTCCTGTCATGATGCCCACCATGGCAACGGCAATGATGTTATAGATGGACATGGCCGCACCGTCCGCCCGGATGCGCTTGCTCCATTCCAGATGATCCAGGCAGTCTGCGAACAGCGCCATGAACACATAGGCACAGGGCAGGCCGCCGATGTTCTTAATGAACTGACCGGTCAGCACGGTCACCAGATCCGTCGGGAACAGCCAGCAGATCAGACTGCCCAGGGCATAGAGCAGGAACCCCACCATGGTCACATTGCGCTTGCCGAATTTCCTGGCCAGGGGCCATACGGCAAAAATGCCGATGCCCATGGGCACGCCGCCGATGACGGAGACCAGCATCTGGGTGATGCCGTCATTATAGGTGCCCAGCACATAGTTGCAGTAATACACCAGCCCCAGGTTTTTCAGCGTGGTGCCGATGGTGTACACCAGGAAATAAACGTACATCAGCACCATATACTTATCCGAGAAGATGGTTTTCATCTGCTGGCGGAAGGTGAGCTTCTGTTCCTCGCCCTCTCCGGCAGCTTCCTGTGTCACCCGCTCCCTGGTGAAGAAGTATTCTATCAGGGTGAGCGGGAGGGCAAGGATGGCCAGGATGGACATGAGCGTGATCCACTTGGATTTGTCCACACCGATGATGGGCATGATGACCATGGGGAACACCAGGGCTACCAGGATGCCGCTCATCATGATGGTGGTGATCTGGTTGAAAACGGAGAGGCCGCCCCGGGCTGTGCTGTCGCGGGTGGACAGGGGCACCATCAGGTTGTGGCTCATATTGAAGATGGTATAGGCGAAGGAATAGAACAGGTTATAGCTGATCATCACCCAAATGGCCTTTACTGTGTCGCTGCCTTCAGGCACGGTAAACAGCAATATGGCGGTGACCGTCACAAGGGGCGCGGACAGCAGCAGCCAGGGCCTGGCCTTGCCTTCACTGGTTCTGGTGCGATCAATCACGTATCCCATCACGATGTTGGTCACAGCGTCGATCACCTTGGACACGATAGGGAAGATGGTCAGGAACATACCGCCCCACAATCCGGTGAGGCCCAGTACGTCGGTGTAATACACGTTCAGGTAAGTGGACAGTACAGCATTGAGCAGCAGTGCCCCGGCAGGGCCAAGCAGATAGCCCAGCCATTTTTCTTTCCTGGTGACGGTGTCGGAGCGAACAAGACTTGCGGGCAGCTTCATTGCGCGTTCTCCTCCTTTGGCAGCTTGGGTACTTTGACGGGTGACAGGAAGCATCTGATTCCTCTGAATATATGGCCGTTGGCCATTTCCATCATGCCGTTGGCCACGTGCCAGGGCATGCTCTGCCCGGCGGACATGGACATGGAGCGCAGGGAATTGCTTTCCAGGATGCGTTTCAAGAACAGCGCGCCCTTCCTTGCGTTTTCCTTTTCAGGGCCATCAGGCATTTTGTCCGCCTTTTTCTTCTGACCTCTGGCAACGGACAGTACGGCGTTAAACAGGATGCGGCCGATAAAGGACTGCTGCAGATCTGTGAACCGGGACTCAAGGGTAACAGGGAAGGATTCCGGAAGAGAGGGAACCGTATACGTATCGGAATACACGGCGCTGCATTCTTCTTGTGCGGCAATGGCAACCGTTCTGCTTTCCCCGGGGTTCAGGTATACCTTTGCAAAGCCTTTCAGTTCGCCATCCAGATACAGCTGGGCCACCTCTGCGCCGAAGCGGCTGCCGGTGTTGGTGATCGTCTGCGTCCATACGTCCCCGTCCTTCTGCCATCCGCTGTGTTCAAAGGTGGTATAGCTCAGCCCATGGCCGAAGGGGTAGCGCACGGGAATGCCGTGCTTCTGATAATACCGGTAGCCGACCTCTGTTCCCTCCGCATAGACCTCCTGTATAGTTTTCCCGAAGGTCCCATGGCCAGGTACGTCCTCATATTTCATGGGCCAGGTTTCCGCCAGCTTGCCGGAAGGATTCTTCTCACCGAACAGCAGCTGTGCAGTGGCTTCGCCGCCGTTCTGGCCCGGCAGGAACATATTCAGGATGGCGCTGACCCGATCATTGAAGGGGAGTTCCACCACGCTCCCGCCAAAGAGCACCACCACCACTTTCTTGCCGGTGGCGATCATATCGTCGATCAGCTTCAATTGCTTTTCCGGCAGGCGCATGTTTTCCCGGTCGCAGCTTTCGGATTCGTATTCATCTGTGAGGCCCGCAAAAACCAGGACCGTATCGCAATCCGCCAAAGAATGACTGATGATATGCCGCTTTTCAAAGGCATCCTTGACCGTCGTTACCTGAGTCGGGTTGATCATGGAGCTGCCTGCGCCCTGATAGCGCATGGTTTCATACAGCTCGCCGGCAAGATGCAGCTTTTCTTTTCCGGTCAGGGGAAGCGCGCCGTCGTTCTTCATCAGTACGGCACAGTCTGCGGCAATTTCCCCGGCCAGTACGTGATGCGCCTGCCAATTGACAGGCTCTGGGTCTGCGGGTTTCACATACTGGCTGATCCATTTCAGAATGTTCCGGCAGGCCTGATCCAGGTCCTCCATGGGCAGGGAACCGTCCTGCGCCGCGTCTATGATCCAGCGGCGGCATATGGCGGTATCGCCCGGCATTTCCAGGTCGAGCCCTGCCCTGATCCCGGCTGGCCGGTCGTGAACAGCGCCCCAGTCACTCATGACAGCGCCCTCAAAGCCCCACTCCTTGCGCAGCACATCGGTGAGGAGCCATTTGTTTTCGGAGCAGTATACGCCGTTGATCTGATTGTATGCGCACATCAGGGTGGCAGGCCGGGCGTGCTTCACGATATATTCAAAGGGCTTCAGGTACAGATTGCGGATGGTGTTTTCCGAGGCCACGGAATTGCCCATGAAGCGGTAGTTTTCAGTGTTGTTCATGGCGAAATGCTTCACGGATACCCCCACGCCCTGGCTCTGTACGCCCTCCACCTCGGCAGCGCCCATAACGCTTGCCAGGAAGGGGTCTTCGGAAAAATATTCAAAATTCCGTCCGCACAGGGGGTTCCTCTTGATGTTCACCCCGGGGCCTAGCAGGGTGTGCACCCCGTAATGACGGCATTCCCTGCCAATGGCAGCGCCCATCTTTTTGAGGTTTTCCGGGTTCCACCCGGAAGCGGTGGTCACTGCTGTGGGGAAAGCTGTAGCCGGTTCACTGGCGGTGATGCCGTTGTCACCGCCCGCCTTCTGCTTGCGCAGGCCATGGGGGCCATCTGACATGCACAGGGAGGGAATGCCCAATCTGGGGATGGGGTTGGTATACATAAAGTCCGTGCCGGATACCAGCGCTGCCTTTTCTTCAACGGTCATTTGTTTCAGAATACTTTCAATGTCCATGGGATGCCTCCTTGCATTATGCGGACAGAGAACCTTTGTGCCGGTTCTATTGTATGATAAGGGGAAGCCAGAAGTCTTGCAGTATTGTGATATTCGATGCATAATTGTAACGTCTTAACACAGAAGGGCGTGAATCCGATGAAAAAACTGGATCTTTCCTATCTTTGCGGCACCCTTGGCAGCCTGTGCGGCTTCCCCGTGCGGCTGTACGAGGGAAACGAACTGGTATTCAAAGTGGACCATTCCGGTCTGAAATATGACCCCATTCAGGCGACACAGGCCGATTTGTTTGCTTTGCCGGACCATATCGGCACCTATATCACACCGCGTTATTATTTCTACGGCGTCGTCCACAGCGGTGAAACCCGGCTGATCATGGGTCCGACACGGCAGCTTCCCGCCACCGGTCAGCAGCTCCGGGAGCTGGCCTTTATGAGCAACGTACCCGCAGAGGAGACAGATGCGTTCATTCAGGCCATGCGTTCTCTGGCGCCCATGCCACTGGAAAGCCTGCAGCAAATCTTATGTGCGATGAACTATGTGATCAACGGAGAAAAGCTATCGCTGGAAGATATTGCGCTGAACGAACCGGCTGAGAAACAAATCGATCCTGCTCTTCAGACGGCCCACAATGAACAGGAGGTTTATGAAGAAAACCATACGACACTGGCGATTGAGCAGACCCTTATGAACATGATCCGCAAAGGCGACACAGACGCCCTGAAAGCCTGGATCGCCAGCGCGCCCGCTGTTCACGCCGGGCCTATGGCACACGAGCATTTGCGGCAATATAAAAACACCTTTATCGTCACCACCACCCTGGCTGCCCGCTCCGCCATCCGTGGCGGCGTGGATGTGGAAGAAGCTTTGTCTGCCAGCGATCTGCTGATCCGCAATTGCGAGGCACTCCAGGATGTGCAAAGCATCCTTCGGCTGCAAATCAACATGCTCCTTACCTATACAGAGCAGGTGGCGCGCCTGCGGGAAGGCATTCAGCCAACACCTCTGGCCATTGCCGTGGCCGCCTGGACACAGCGGCATTTGAGTGAGCCTGTTGATACGGAAAAGCTGGCCAATGAGCTTCATTATTCCCGGCCCCACCTTTCCCGGAAATTCAAAGAACAAACCGGTATGACCCTTACCGATTTCATCCTCACGAAAAAAAGTGAGGAGGCTGCCCGCCTGCTCGTTTACACCGATAAGAGCTTAATCGCCATCAGTGACTATTTGGGCTTCTCCTCGCAAAGCCATTTTGCTAAAGTGTTTAAAAAATATATGGGCATGACGCCGACTGAATACAGAATGCAATGAAGAAAACGAAAGATATGGCAGCAGATTCAACAGGGCAGCGGGAGATCGTCCCGCTGAAGATGGTTTGTTCTTTTTTCACTCAATGAATGATCAGATGAACCCTTGACGGGACCTCATAAGCATTTCCCTTTGCCGGATGACATGGCTGTCTGCACCTTGTGCAAAAAAAAGAAAAAACGGGGCTGCAGCAACGCTGGCGCCGTTTTCTTTTACCCTTCGCCTCCAGACTTTCCTTATTTTTTTTCCCGGGAACCATCATGGAGCCAGGAGGAGGCATCCATACGTTTGGGCCGAATTGGCTAATATTTGCAGAAGGATTGACAGGGTGTACACGTGATGGTATAGTTGCCATAACGTTATAACGTTAACACAATTTCACATGAGAAAAGGGGTAAGAAACATGAAGAAGCTTCTGACAATCCTGCTGGCACTGACTATGGTATTCGCACTGACAGCCCAGGCGCTGGCGGCGGGCCCGGTGGAATTCTGGAACGACAACAAGGTTGCCGACGATGAGATCGGCATTGCCTGGATGAACGGCTGGACCGCGGCCTACGGCGACACGGTCGAGAACATTATCTATCCCGATACCGCTTCCTATCAGACAGCTATTTCCCAGTCCATTGACACCCCCAGCGCCGCACCTGAGATCTTCACATGGTGGAGCGGCTCTCAGCTGGAGGCTCTGGCTTCCAGCGGCAAGGTCATGGCTCTGGACGAACTGTGGGAGAAAGTGATCGCGGCCGGTGTGGCACCGAGCATCCGTGATGCCTTCGTTCTGGACGGCAAAGCCTATGCGGTTCCCTTCAGCGTTCTGTACAATACCTGCATCTATAATACCGCTGCCTTTGAGAAGGCCGGTATTGAAAAGGTGCCCGCAACCTTTGATGAATTCATCGAAGACTGCGACAAGCTGCTGGCTGCAGGCATCACCCCCATCAGTCTGAAGAATGACTCCTGGGCCAGCTTCATCTGGTTTGAGGCCATGGTGGCCGCCTATGATCCCGAGCTCTACAAGGGCATCTGCGACGGATCCATTGCCTACACCGATGAGCGCATGGTAGAAGTACTGAATATCTGGGGCGATATGTTCAAGAAGGGCTATTTCGCCACACCCGCAGGCTATGACGATCATACCCGCCGTTTTGCCACCGGCGAATGTGCCATCTGCATTGAACCTCAGACCCATGCCACCAAGGTGTTCAATGATTACGGCATCGACACCCTGAGCGCTTTCGTTCTTCCCAGCATGAAGGGCGATAAGAATGTGGTGTTCATGGAAGCTGCCCCGATGTGCATTCCTGCCGTATGTGATAACGTGGAAGCGGCAGAGGAAGCCATTCTTGCCTATTACACACCCGAAATGCAGGCCGTGACGGCAGAAACCAACGGCATTATTCTCATTGGCGGCGTGGAATGCAGCAATGCGGCTGTGAAGACCATTGCCAATCTGCCCCAGGATACGGAGGCCAACACCGTGATTCTGAGATACTATGAGAATACGCCTTCCGAGATCCGTGATGTGGCACTCGATGTGCTGGCCCGCTTCATGGATGGACAGGCTGATACCGAAAGCACGCTCAATGCCATTCAGGCCAAAGCGGACGAAGTATTCGGAAAGTAAACTGATCAGACATGCCCCGGCCGCAGGTGCCTTTTCCTGCGGCCGGATATATGATTTATGGAAGAAAAAGAGACGAGGTGTATGGGATGACGGGGGAGAAGAGGACCGGAAGGGCATTCCGGGATTGGACCGATTATCTTTATCTGATGCCCGCGGTGCTTCTGATCGGTGTGTTCTTCATATCCTCGATCATATACACCCTGCGGCTGAGCTTTTTTTCCTGGGACGGCTTCAATGAGCAGACCTTTGTGGGACTGGAGAACTACCGTGCGATTTTTCAGGACAGCAATCTGCGTATTTCCATGATGAACACCCTCATCTGGGTGGTATGCTCTCTGGTCATCAACCTGGCGATCCCGCTGCTCCTGGCCATCCTGATTGTGAATTCTACGGCTTCCTCGCTTTTCAAGAATTTCTTTTATTTCCCCTCCACGCTCTCGGGCATTGTGGCGAGCGTCATCATGGCGGCCATGCTGTCGACCTACGGCGTTCCGCAGTTTTTCGGCCTCATCGGCATGAAAAGCTGGGTCCGCGACTGGCTGGCCATTCCTTATCTGAACACGTTCATTATGATCATGATGGGCTGCTGGAGCGGCATCGGCATGAGCATGCTGCTGTTTCTGGCAGGCCTTCGCAGCGTGGACCGCTCCTGCGTGGAAGCGGCTCAGATTGATGGGGCACAGGGCGTCAGGCTGTACGGCAGGGTGATTCTTCCCATGCTCAGCGGGACGACCAAAGTGGTGCTGCTCATGACCATGGTCAACAGTTTCAAGGTCTTTGACAACATATGGGTCATGACCAAGGGCGGCCCCTACAGAACATCCGAAACCTTTGCCCTGTCCATGTATGTGGAATCCTTTGTGCGCAATAACTATGGCGGCGGCGCGGCAGTGGCTGTGGTGCTCAGCACCATTGTCATGGCTGTATCCATCCTGAACCTGTGGAACAATTTCCGCAGGGAAGCCTGAGAAGGGAGGAAGTCGGATGACAAAAACCATGAAGCGTCAGAAGGATCAGCCCCTGGTAAGAAAAGGCCATACCATAACCCATGTCATTCTGGTGATCCTGGCCGTCCTGTGGCTGATTCCCATTGCCTTTCTTCTCATAGCCAGCCTGAAGACCAAGAAGGAATACAATATGTCCTATATCTGGGACATGCCCGTATCCTTCGGCTGGAGCGTCAACTTCAAATACCTCATGGATTACAGCACCGTGCTGCAGAGCGTATGGACCAGCATCCTCTACGGCCTCGCTGGAGGCCTCGGATGTCTTGTGGTGGCGTCGCTGGCGGCCTATGCCATAGCCAGACTGAACATCCGGAGGCGCATGCTCTGGTTCCTGTTCATCTACAGCGGGACCATCTTTCCCTTCCAGATGTACCTGATCCCGGTGTTCAAGGCCTACATGGAGGTGGGGCTCTACAACACAAGAGCAGGGCTCATGCTTTTCTATGTGGCCATTACGGTGCCCTTTGCCATGTTTGTTCTGCACAATCAGTTCAGGTCCATCGACGACGAGGTGGTGGAATCAGCCAAGATCGACGGCGCTTCCCGCATGCGCACGCTTGTGAGCATTATGCTGCCTATGTCCAAGCCGTCCCTGATTGTGGTCTTCATGACCCAGTTCTCTTGGTGCTATAATGAACTGATGTTCGGCATGACACTGGTCAAGAGCAGCGACATCCGTCCCGTCATGGCCACGATCACCTCCTTCAGCGGCAATGTGCCCGCCCTTCTTGTGGGCTGCATCGTCGTATCCGTTCCCACCATTCTTCTCTACGTTTTCCTCAACCGCAATTTTGACAGCGGTATTGTGTATACATCGAAATAGGAGGAACCCACATGCGCAGATGGCATATGCTTCTCATCCATCATTCACACACGGATATCGGCTATACCGATTATCAGGAACGCATTGAGATGTATCACGTGGACTACATCAGGCAGGCGCTTGCCCTTTTTGATGCCATAGACCGCGGTGAAAAGAAGGGCATGGAGGGTTTCCGCTGGCAGTGCGAGAACATCTGGCAGGTGGAAAACTTCCTTCAGCATGCGGGGGAAGCGGAAGCCGCTGCATTCAGGAAGCGGGCAGCACAGGGGCGGATCGGGCTTTCCGGCAACTACCTGAACATGACCGAGCTGGTGGACGAGGGTGTCCTGAGGAGCCGGCTGGAGAAAGGCAGAAAGCTGGCGGACGGCTTGGGCCTGAGGGTAAAGAGTGCCATGTCGGCGGATGTGAACGGCTATGCCTGGGGCTATCCCGACGCGCTGCGGGACAGCGGTGTGGAGAACCTGTTCTGTGCCCTTCACTCCCACCACGGCATGTATCCCATGGGACATAATCCCTCCTGCTTTTACTGGGAAGGCCCTGAGGGAAAACGGGTGCTGACGTTTGTGGGTGAGCACTATCACTTCGGCAATGAACTGGGCCTTGTGCCGCATGCCAATTCCTCCTACCTGCTCTATGACGACGTGAGATGCGATATGGAACGCAGGGCCCTGTTCCACACGGATGCGGAGACTACACAGCGGCAGGAGCTGGAGCTGGTCAGAAAGCGCCTTGGGAGATATCTGGAAGGGCTTGAGAGGGAAGGATATCCCTTTGACACGGTGCCCATGATGGTGTCGGGGGTCATCAGCGACAATGCGCCGCCCAACATTGAGATTGCCCGGAGGGCGGAGAGCATCAACCGGATGATGGGCGATCTTGTGCATGTGGAGATGGCGACCCTGGATACCTTCTTTGATGCGGTCCGAGCCTCGGGCGTGGAGATCCCAGTGTACAGAGGCGATTTTACGGACTGGTGGGCCGACGGTGTGGGATCCACGCCCGCTGCGGTGAAGGTCTACAGGGAGGCCCAGCGCTTTCACAGCCTGGCAGGCAAGCTGGACCCGGAGGGCAGGCGCCGGGAACCGGCACTCACTGAGGAAGCAGAGCAGAACATGATGCTCTATGCGGAGCATACCTGGGGCTATTCCTCCTCCATCTCGGAGCCCTGGAACTCCATGGTGGCCTCCGTGGGCATGAAAAAGAGCCAGTATGCCGTAGCTGCCAATGCAGCGGCCAACCGGAACCTGCACCGTGTGCTCTCTTCCATGGGCGAGGTGACGCCCTATCCGGACAGAGTGCACCGCACCCGCATCATCAATCCCCATCCCTTTGCCATGCGCATGGGATGCGCCGTGATTCTGGACCACTGGGAGATGCTCGGCGGCATGGGCATGGATATGCTCTCGCACCTTGCCCTGCGCGACACGAAAACGGGTCTTCTGCTTCCCAGCCAGATGCGGCCGGCCTCCAGAGGCATGGCGATAGAAACAGCGCTGGAGCTGGAGGGCGGGGAGTGCAGGGAAGTGGAGGTCTGCTTTGCCCCGGACCCTGCTGCCACCATGGACCATACGGCGCGCATGGGCGCGGACGGCGTAGCGGACATTGATGCACCGGAGAGGCTGGAAACACCCTTTGAGATCCGCACGCCCTACTATATTGTCAGAATCAGTCAGGAGAAGGGGCTCTTTTCCATCCAGGACAGACAGACCGGAAGGGAACTGGTGGACCAGGAAAGCCCCTATGGCGCCTTCACGGGCATCTACGAGGTGACGCCGTCCGGAGAGCTCTCCCAGATGAGCGTCAGACGGCAGATGGGAAGAAACCGGGCGTCCCTTGGGACACGCAGGGACACGGCACGGCTCGTGGACGGGCGGATTGTGGAAAACGGTGAAGTCTATATCACGGAGAAACTGACGTACCGCCTGGAAGGCTTTGTCTTCTTTGATGTGTATCTGAAGGTCTATAAGACCATTCCGTTCATTGAGGCAAGAGTATGCATGCACAAGACAAGCAATCTGGACCCGGAAAACGTGTATGTGGCACTGCCTTTCACCACAGGCGGGGAGGATGAGACCTGGATCGACAAGACAGGCTGCATCATGCGGCCGGGCCTGGACCAGCTGCCGGGCACCTGCCAGCAGTTCTACCTTCTGCAGAACGGACTGGTGAGGCAGGGCGAGGGCGGGGACCTGATCATGGCCCTGCGGGACACACCCCTTGTGGCGTTCGGGCCGAGGGAGGCCGCGCCCATCACATTGTGCGACGGGAAGCAGACGGCCCTCAACCGCTCCACGCCCTTTGCATGGGTCATGAACAATTTCTGGGAAACCAACTTTGAGGCTGACCTTGGCGGCGTGTACGAGTTTTTCTTTGACATCACCACGCGTCCCCACGGGGATGCCGCTCAGGCTATGCAGCTGTGCAGGGCCATGAATGAAGGACTGGTGCTGATGGAAGTATGACGGATATCCTCATGGATGTGGGCGGTACGGGGATCAAGGGAACAGCCTGCATGAGGGGCGGGACGCCAGAGCCTTTGCGGGAATTCCCCGCCAGCGCGGATCTGCCGGCAGAGGAACTGATCAGGCATTTTGCCCGCATCATACAGAGTCTCTCGGCGGGAAGGCAGATCGGAGCCTTAGCGATGGCGTTCCCAGGGCCCTTTGACTATGAACGGGGCATCCCCCTTATGCGGGGCCTTGCCAAGTATGAGTCCCTCTTTGGCATCCGCCTCACGGATGCATGGGAAGCCATGGACATTCATCCTCAAAAATGGTATTTTATCAACGATATTTCCGCATATGCACTGGGTGTGGCCGGAACGCTTCCCCAAAGCCACCGGGCCCTGACGGTCTGTCTGGGCACGGGCGCCGGCTCTGCCTTTCTCATCGACGGGAAGCTGTGCAGCGATAAGAGGGAAGGCATTCCGGAGAACGGATGGATCTATGCCCTGCCTTATGGAGAAACGGTGATCGACGATTATCTCTCCGACCGGGGCATCCGCAGGCTCAGCATGCAGTACCTGGGCAGGGAACTGTCGCCGCGGGAGCTGAACGCGGACGAACCGGCGTATGATGCTGTCTGGGACGCCTTCGGACGGCAGGCGGCAGAAGCACTGGGCGGGGTCTTTCATGCCTTCCGCCCGACGGACCTTGTGCTTGGCGGAAAAATCGCACTGGCCTTTGAACGGTTCGGGGGCAGGCTCCGGGACGTGTGCGTGCGGGAAGGCATACGGCTCTGGCTGCGGCCGGAAACATCCCTGTGGACGGTCCGGGGGCTGGTGCGGGCGATACAAACATGAATGGCGGGTGGTAGGCATGTCTCTGGCAAGGAACAAGGGGTCCATGCCTCTGTATGCGCAGATTGCGCAGGAACTGGAAGAGAAGATCCTCAGCGGCGAGTATGCACCGGGAACCATTATTCCCAGTGAAAAGCAGCTGCAGGAGAAGTATATGGTCAGCCGCATGACGGTGCGTCTGGCTGTGGGCGATCTTGTCAATAAAGGGTACCTTGAATGCATGCGTGGCATCGGCACGATCGTGGTGTACGGCAAGGTGGAGGAAAATCTGCACCAGGTCACGAGCTTTACGGAAGAAATGAAGCAGCACGGCATGACCATGCAGACAAGGTACTGCACCATGGAAAAGGCGGAAGCTCCGGAGCGGGTCCAGAAAGCGCTGGGCCTTGCGCCCGGCTGCCTTGTCTACCGGCTGGAACGTGTCAGATGTGCCGAGAACAGGCCCATGGCCTATTCGGTGACCTGGCTGAACATAGAAGACCTTCCGCTGGACGCGGAATGCTATTCGGATTCCCTGTATGCCTTCCTTGCAAGGGAAAAGAGGATACGCGTGTCCAGGGGAGAGGATACGCTGGAGGCGGTTCTGACCGACAGCACGGTGGAAAAGATGCTGGATGTCTCCCGGCACTCGCCTGCCTTCAAGCGCACGCGCGTGAGCTTTGATCAGGAGGGCAGGAAGATCGAATACAGTGTCTCCTATTATCCGGGCGACAGATACAAGTATTCAGTTACGCTCTAGACAAAGAAAGGGGTCGGCGCAGCGATGTATACCTATCCTGCGTATCACAATTATGACCTGGACCCACAGTTCATGGTCAAAGGGTATGACGATGCGGTATCGGAAGGCTGGGACGCCCTGAAGGAAAAACTGCAGGGCGAAATCAGGAAAGGCTGCAGGCGGCTGTGCTTTGAGCTTTATCCGGGCGTGGACGAAGAGGAGATCATCCGCCGGCTTTCCTCTGTGGAAGGCCTTTGCATCCTGCGCAGCGGGGAGGCCAGGCTGCCGGATGAAACCCTGCTCAAGCACTTTTCACCCTATGTGACCGACGACCGGGTATTCGGGGTGATGTATCACGGACAGCTTTCGGACTGCTTTGATGCACAAAGACTGGAAAGCCTCAGGGAGAAGGCGGAAGGGAGCGAAGGGGCGTGTCTTGTCATAGGGACCGGCGCATCGCTCGTCATGCCGTGTCCGGACAGTCTCTGGTACTGGGACCTGACCAGATGGGAAATCCAGCTCCGCTACCGTAGAGGCATGGGCACATGGCTCCTGGGTGCACTCGACGGCCAGACCCTGACCAAGTACAAAGTGGGCTTTTTCATGGAATGGCGCATGGCGGACAGACTGAAGACCGCCCTCTCGGGCAGGATCGCTTACCGGGTGGATGCCTCGGACGGGGCCTGCCCACGCATGGTCCCCTCGGAGGCGTATGAAGCGGCGATGGACCAGGCGTGCTCAAGACCCTTCCGGATGCAGGCATACTATGATCCCAGCGTATGGGGCGGGCAGTGGATGAAGAAGACCTTCGGGCTGGATCCCTCGGTGAAGAATTATGGCTGGTCCTTTGACGGCGTGCCGGAGGAAAACAGCATACGTTTCCGCTTCGGGGAGCATACCATTGATTTCCCCGCCATCAACCTTGTCCTCAGCCGTTCGGAAAAACTGCTGGGCGAGCATGTGTACGGCCGCTTCGGACCGGAGTTTCCCATCCGCTTTGATTTTCTTGACACGATGGAAGGCGGCAACCTGTCCCTTCAGGTGCATCCACTCACGGGCTACATACAGGAAAACTTCGGCATGCACTATACCCAGGATGAGAGCTATTACATTCTGGATGCCACGGACGAGAGCTGTGTGTACCTGGGCGTCAAGCCGGGCATGGACCTGAGGGAATTTGAACAGGCGCTGCGTGAGGCCCAGTCGGGCGGCGCGCCGCTTGACGCACAGCGGTTCGTCAACTGCTTCCCGGTGAAAAAGCATGACCATGTGCTGATACCGGCAGGCACGGTACACTGCTCGGGAAAGAATACGGTTGTTCTGGAGATCAGCGCGACGCCCTATATCTTCACCTTTAAGCTGTGGGACTGGGGCAGGCTGGGACTGGACGGACGTCCGAGGCCGGTGCATATCAGTCACGGCATAGCCAATATCCAGACGGAGAGGGACACCGCCTGGGCAGAGCGGGAACTTCTCCATCAGGCCCGTGTCACGGAACGGGACGCGGCGGGAGAAGTGGAGCACACGGGACTGCATAACCTGGAGTTCATAGAAACCGAGCGCCACACCATCCGCGGCGAGCGGGTCATTGACGTACATGATTCAGTCAACGTCATCAATCTGGTGGAGGGCGAAAAGGCCCTGATCGGCAGCGCGGATGGCTCCTTCCCGGATACTGAGATCCATTATGCAGAAACCTTTATCATCCCGGCATCGGTGGGCAGGTACGTACTGCGGAGCCGGGAAGGCTGCATGGTGATCTGCGCACGGGTCAGATAAGAGGAAGATCAGACAGATACTGAAAGAACGGATCAGCAGTCATGGGACTGAGGGTCCGTTCTTTCTGTTTTCCGGGGCAGAGGGACCGGAAATGTCATAAATGTATTATTCGACTCAAATGTCCTATTTGTCATATTCTCATATGGGACCTTGCCATCTATAATCAATACCGAAAGATGTCTTTGATGGTCGGAAAACGGAAACAATTGCATATGCGTAAAGGAGCATGTTTTGAAAAACAGTGAAGCTCTGTATATACAGATTTATCAGCAGCTGCTCAGGGAAATCAGGGAAGGCAGCTATGAGGATAAGCGTCTGCCGACGGAAAAGGAACTGACCGAACAGTACTTTGTATCGAGAATTACGGCGCGCAAGGCTCTGGACAAACTGGAAGCGGACGGGGTCGTCGTGAGGTTCTCCGGAAAGGGCACGTTTGTGAGGAAAAACAACGGACCCCTGATCGGAACGGCGGGACGGACAGGCAACGCCATACCGCTTATTGCCCTGGTGATGGGCGGGTATTCAGCCTCCTTCGGACTGGACATCATGAATGGAGCCATCCAGGCCGCGGAGGAAAACGGCGCGCACATGATTGTAAAAAACGCAGGGAACGATCAGGCACGGGAGTTCCAGATCCTGAATCGGCTGAAGGCATCGGGCGTGGACGGCATCATTGTCCAGCCCGCCCACGGAGAAATCTACAGCCAGTGGCTGATCAACGCAGTCTTTGACCGCTATCCGACGGTGATGATCGACCGGACCCTTCAGGGCATTGATGTGCCCTTTGTCGGGGTGGATAACGAGGGGCTCAGCGAAATGGCTGCAGGCAGAATGCTGGCCCTGGGCCACCGCAATATCTCCCTGATCACCATGGAAAATGAAGACACAAGCACCCTCAGGGCGCGCATGGAGGGGTTCAAGTGGGCCATGAACAGGCACAGGATCCCGGTCAGCACGGACCTGTGGCTCACCGGACTCGCAAGGCACATGAAAGGTGAGGAGAAAAACAGCGGAGAAGCCTATGACCAGTATATCCAGCAGATCATGCGGCACATCCGTCAGCATCCCGAGATCACAGGGTTTTTCTGCACAGAATACCTGGTGAGCACGCTGGTGTATAAGGCGGTGACCGCCCTTGGCCTGCGCGTGCCGGAAGACATTTCCATTGTCGGTTTTGACGGACCGGACGAAACCGGGGGAAGAGAATATTTTGCGCATGTCAGGCAGCCCCAGGAGAGGATGGGGCGCACGGCCGTTGAGATGATCATGACGCTGGTAAAGGGTGAAAAACTGGACAGGCCAAGACGGATTCTGGATGGCTTATGGGTGCCCGGCCGGTCGCTTGCGCACCCGGGGGCAAGGGGAAGCAGCCTCTCATGAAGGAAAGGAAGCGGATGGAAAATGGAGAGAAGTGAGTACAGAAAGCGGAAGAGCAGGCTGAACGCGAACCAGAATCTGATGGGATGGCTGTTTGTCGCGCCGCCTGTCATTCTCTTTACCTGCTTTACGCTGATTCCCATGGTGATGGCTGTTATGTTCAGTTTCAGCAGCTATGACATCATCAATCCGCCCAAGTTCATCGGCCTGAAGAACTTTGAGAGGCTCATGAAGGACCAGTTCTTTGCCATAGCGCTGCGCAACACGGTGACCTACACTCTCATGTATGTGCCGCTGGGACTGGTGCTTTCCCTCGGGACGGCCCTCTTTCTCAACGGCAAGCACCGGCTGATGACACTGTACAGGACATTCTTCTACATGCCGGTCCTTTCATCCTCGGTGGCCAATGCCACCATGTGGTCATGGATCTACAACCCCAAGATGGGTCTGCTCAACGGTCTTCTGGCTGTCTTCGGGATCCAGGGGCCGTCGTGGCTGAACAGCTCATCCACGGCCATGTATGCCATTGTCATCATGAGCTTGTGGGCGGGCTATGCGGGGAACATGATGATTTTCCTTGCCGCCCTCAAGGGCGTGCCGCAGCAGTATTACGAGTCGGCTGTGCTGGACGGGGCCAATGCCTGGCAGCGTTTTGTACATATCACGGTGCCTTCCATCAGCAGAACCACCTTCTTTGTCTCCACCATGCTCATCATCGGCACGTTCCAGGTCTTTGATGCGGCCTACCTCCTGACTTCGGGGGGACCCGGCAATGCGACCATTACCGTGGTCTATTACATCTATAACCGCGCCTTCAAGGATCTGCGCATGGGGTACGCCTCCGCCATGTCCCTGGTCCTGTTTGCCATGATCTTTGTGTTCAGCATGATCAACATGCGTCTGAACCGCGCAGAGGAGGTGTGAGTATGGTTGTGAGCGCAGGAAGCAGGCGGATCCGCAGCCTGCTCTGGTATCTTTTCGCAACGGCGATAGCCATCTCTACCGTCTATCCCTTTCTGTGGATGATTGCCACTTCATTCAAGGAAACCACAGAGATTTATGCACGGCCGCTGAGTCTGCTCCCGCAGACGTTCACCCTGAAAAACTACGCTGACATCATGGAAACCGTTCCCTTCTTTCTCTACTTCAGAAACTCACTGATCCTGGCCACGGCCGGTGTTCTGACCAATGTTTTCCTGGGTGCGCTGGCGGGGTACGGATTTGCCAGGCTCCAGTTCCGGGGCAAGCGTATCATGTTCAGCATTCTGCTCTCCTCCATGATGCTGCCCGGCATTGTGACCATGGTTCCTCAGTTTGTGGTGCTGCGGCGCTTTCCGCTCTTTGGCGGCAACAACATCCTGGGCGCCGGCGGCAAGGGCATGATCAACTCCTTCTGGGCCATTCTTCTTCCGGGTGCCTGCGGAACCTATGCTGTCTTTTTCATGAAGCAGTTCTTTGAGACTCTGCCCTCCGAACTGGCCGAGGCGGCGCGCATTGACGGGGCGAATGAATTCAGGATTTTCTGGCAGATCTATCTTCCGCTGATCAAGCCGGCCGCCATGACCCTTGGCATCATGACGTTCCAGTCCGGATGGAACAATTTCATGTGGCCGCTCATTGTTCTCAATGACCCGAACAAGTTTACGATTCAGATCGGTCTTTCCCTGTTCAAGACGAACTATTCCACCAACTACGGTGCAATGATGGGAGGCACGGTGATTGCCATGCTTCCGGTGCTGATCCTGTTCATCTTTGCACAGCGCTATTTCATCGAGGGTATTGCCTTCAGTGGCAGTAAACAATAAATACCCTGAAAAAAGGAGGAAAAGGTTATGAAGAAACTCACGGCATGGTTACTTACACTTGCGCTCCTTGTGAGCATGGCAGCATTCGCCTGTGCGGATGAAAAGCTGGAACTGGTCATGTGGGGCGGCTGGAGCGGAGACAGCATTGCTCAGTTCACGGAAATGCTTGATGCCTATAACGCCTCCCAGGACAAGGTACATATCACGTATCAGTATGTGGATTCCCTGGAACAGAAACTGCTCACATCCATTGCGGGCGGCGAGACCTGCGATGTGGTGCTCTGGGACCGCTTCAACACCTCCACCTATGCACCCAAGGGCGCGCTGCTTGCCCTGGACGACATGATTGCACAGGACGGCGTGGACCTTGATCTGTTCTTTGCGCCGACGGTGGACGAACTGGAATATGACGGCAAGCTCTACGGCCTGCCCACCATGGTGGATACCCGCGTTCTGTTCTGCAACATTGACCTGCTTGAGGAAGCGGGCATTGATTACAAGGGCATCACCACCTGGGAGAAGCTGGAAGAAGCGGCCGTTGCAGCCACCAAACGCGATGAAAGCGGCGCGCTGGTCCAGAGCGGCTATGTGATGAACGACCTGGGTCTGTTCAGCGCTTATCTGTGGCAGGCTGGCGGCGAACTGATCAACACCGAAACCGATCCCGCTACCGTGGCCTTCAACAGCGAAGCCGGTCTGAAAGCGCTCAATTTCATCGCCAAACTGCAGAAGGAAGACGGCGTCTATGAGAACGGCTTTAATGAAGCCTACAATGGACAGGCCTTCATCGCAGGCAAGGCAGCCATGATGGTTTCCGGTCCCTGGGACCTGAACAATGTGCTCAACGCCGGCATCAAGCTGGGCATCGTACCCTGCCCCGCAGGCGACGGCGGATATGCATCCGGCATGGGCGGATTCGGCTTGGCCATTCCCGCACTCTCCGCGCATCCCCGTGAGGCCATGGACTTCATCGAATGGTGGGCCTGCGATGCTGAAAACAGCGTGCTGTTCACCAAGATCAACGGCTATCTGCCTGCCAATGTAAAGGCTGCAGAAGATGCCTACATCAAGGACAATCCCTATCTGTCCGCTCTCTTTGATGCATTCCAGTATGGACGCATCCGTCCGAAGACCCTGGGTTATTCATCCATGGAATCCCTTGCCATGACGCCGCAGTGGCAGCTGTTCATGAGCGACGAGATCACGGCTGAAGAGGCCCTGAAGAACGCCGAAGAGCAGGGCAATGCGGTCCTGGCGGAAGCGGCCATGGATTTCTGAAACAGAGAAGAAACAGCGCGGGGAGATGCATGTCTCCCCGCCTCCTGTGGAGGCAGAAACATGCTGGAAAAGACACGCATTGCCTGTGAAAAGGCACAGAAGGCCCTGGTGGACTGCTTCTGGTCGGAGGAAAGATCCTTTTTCAACCCGACCTGCCCCTATGAGCCGGACCACAATCCCTGCTACTGGTGGCAGGCGCATGCCATAGATGCCCTGCTGGACGGATATCTGCGCACGAGGGATACATCATTTACTGACCTGGCGGAAAAGGAGCTGAGGGGCACCATACTGGCAAACGGCGGGACCATCTTGAACAACTGGTATGACGACATGGAATGGATGGCCCTGGCCCTTCTCAGACGCTATGATCTCACCGGCGAGGAAAAGGTGCTCGCGCGGGTAAAGCTCCTGTGGCAGGATATCCGGACCGCATGGAACGACAACTGCGGCGGGGGCATGGCATGGAGAAAGAACCAGCTGGACTATAAGAACACGCCCGCCAATGCGCCGGCCGCCATCATTGCGCTGAGACTGTACCAGCGCTTCGGGGACCCGGAGGACCTTATGTGGGGCGAACGGATCCTCTGCTGGAACAGGGACCATCTCATGGAACCCGGAACCTTCTATGTGTATGACGGCATGAACCGGGAAGGCGACGGCCGGATTGATATCACCTGGGATTTTACGTATAATCAGGGTGTCATGATCGGTGCGGCGGTTGAAATGTACAGAATCAGCGGTGAAACCTCATGGCTGGACCTGGCCCTCGGCATTGCGCGCAGGGCCAAAGCGGTCTACTGTGACGGACACGGCGGTGTCATGCCCTATGAGGGCGAAGGTGACTGCGGGCTGTTCAGGGGCATTCTTGTGCGGTATCTGACAGAACTGTACACAGCTGCCGTCGGGGAGGACAGAGTCTGGATTCTTGATATGCTGTCCCGGAGTGCGGAAGCACTCATGGAGAAGGGCATGCGGGAGGACGGGCTCATCGGCGGCAGATGGGACGCAGCGCCGGGCGCTGAGGATAAGGTGGACCTTGCCCAGCATCTGAGCGGTGTCATGCTTCTGGAAAGCCTTGCGCGTATGCTGCAGATGGAACAGTAAACATGATTATGTCAGGGACTTTACCGGACAGGGAACCGGGAAGTCCCTGTTTTGCAGATGCCTGTAAACAGGATCGGACAGGAGGAGCAAGTGATGAAAACCTACTTATTCTGCAATGCACACATTGACCCCGTCTGGCTGTGGCAGTGGGAACAGGGATTTAGTGAAGCGCTGTCCACTTTCAGATCGGCCAGTGAGCTTCTGGACGAATACCCGGAGTTTGTGTTCAATCACAATGAAGCACTTCTCTACGGCTGGGTGGAAGAGCATGACCCGGAACTGTTTGAGCGCATCAGGCAGCAGGTGCGTGAGGGCAGGTGGGAGATTGTAGGCGGATGGTTCCTGCAGCCGGATGTCAACATCCCTTCGGGTGAGGCCATTGTCCGGCAGGTCCTGCGGGGAAGACTCTATTTCTGGGACCGTTTCCGCAAGGTACCGGTGACGGCTGTCAACTTTGATTCCTTCGGTCATGCCCAGGGGCTGGTTCAGGTGCTCAGACAGTGCGGCTACAGGTATTACGTGAACATCCGCCCCGGAAAGGACCATTATGATTTCCCGGATGAGGATTTCCTCTGGAAGGGATATGACGGCTCCAGCGTCATCGCGCACCGGTCCGACAAGGGATACAATTCCGTGTTCGGCAAGGTGGGTGAGGAACTGCCGGAGTGGATGGGACGCTATGAGGGAAAGAACGCAGCCATGTACTGCTGGGGCGTGGGCAACCATGGCGGCGGTCCGTCAAGGACCGATCTTGAGTCCATCCGTGCACTGAAGGAAAAGGGAGAGGAACTTGTGCATGCCACGCCCGACATGTATTTCCGGAACGTAAAGGCGGATGAGCTGCATGTGCTGGACTGCGGGCTCAATCCGCTGATGGAGGGCTGCTATACCTCCATTATACGGATCAAGCAGCTCCACCGCAGACTGGAAAACGACCTGGTCATGGCGGA
Source organism: uncultured Clostridia bacterium (assembly GCA_946538615.1). Lineage (GTDB taxonomy): Bacteria > Bacillota > Clostridia > Christensenellales > Aristaeellaceae > UBA2943. The sequence continues at coordinate 6,583 of CAMNGW010000011.1, read as the reverse complement.
AAAGATGTCCGTGCATGTTTGCGCGGCAGGTCTTCGCGGGTATGAGAAGGAGAAACTGGATGAGGCATGGACAGACCTCATGTTCTCCGAGTTCCATGACTCACTCCCGGGCTCATGCATTCAGCCGGTGGAAGAGGATATCATCCGGCAGCTGCATCATGGACTGGAGATCACAAACAAGATCAAGGCGTCCTGCATGATCGCGCTTTCTGCAGGGCAGGCAAAGCTGACGGACCCGGATACGGTGCCCCTGCTCGTCTATAACCCGCATCCGTACACCTGTACGCAGCCTGTCGATGTGGAGTTTGTCCTTCCGCGTCAGCTCTGGCACACAAAGTGGTCGGAGCCTGTGGTGTACCGGGACGGGAAACCGCTCCCCAGCCAGAGTGCAAGAGAATCCGGCAGTTTTAATATGGACTGGTGCAAGCGGGTGGTTTTCAGGGCGGACCTCCCGGCTGCGTGCATGAGCCGGTTCGACATTCATTTCAGAACCATGGAACACAGGCCTGCGCCGTCTCTTCGGGCAGAGCATGGTGCCATTACCGTGAAGACGGCGCGCGGACAGGTTGTGGTCAATACAGCTACCGGGCTTCTGGACAGCTGGGCAGTGGACGGCAGGGAATATGTGAAGCCGGGCGCCTGCAGTGTGGATGTCTATGAGGATTTCTTCGGTTCATGGGACGGGAAGCCCATTCATGACCCGAAGTCCCCGGTGGGCAGGTTCCAGCTGATGAGTCCCATGGAGGCCAGAGAGTTCACAGGGGTGAAGGAGCCTGTGGTCATGCCGGTACGTGTGACGGATGAGGGCGAAGTCATGACGGTGGTGGAAGCCGACATGCGCTATCATGATTCCAGACTGCTCATGCGCTACCTCGTGGACCGCACTACCGGATGTGTGGATCTCGACCTGCATGTCTTCAACGCCGAACGGGAAAAGCGTTTCAAGCTGTGCATCCCCACTGTCATGGAGCATCCGGTCTGGACGGGGCAGACCATGTTCGGGCGGGAGACCCTCAGGCCGTCCTACGGGGATACGGTGTGCCAGTACTGGCAGGCACTGTCGGAAAACGGACAGGCGATCCTTGTGGCGGATGACGGCGTATACGGGTCATACTGCGACGGAGGAAAGCTCAGCCTGACCCTGCTCCGCTCGGCGGGATATGGTGCTGCCACCTTTACGCTGGGAGAGCCCTATCATGAACCCATGTACACACCGCGCATGGAACAGGGTGAAAGGCGCTATCATTTCAGCCTGACGGTGGGGGCGGAGCACGAAGTGCTGGGAAGGGCAGACAGAGAAGCCGGCATGCTCAATCAGAAAGTCTGTGCGCTGGCATACTGCCCCTCCGGGAAAGGCAAGATACCACAGCCCCTGATTGAGATTGCGCAGGAGAACATAGCCCTCAGCTGTCTCAAGCGCAGTGAGCTGCAGGAGAACGCCTATATTCTGCGTCTGTTTGAATGCCAGGGCAGGGAAACTACGGCTGAAGTCAGCCTGCCGGCCCTTGGCGTGACGCTTAAGACGGAATTCAGGCCGTTTGAGATCAGGACGTTCCGGATTGAAAACGGAAAAATCCAAGAGACGGACATCCTGGAAGGCGCTGTGCCGATTGAGGTCAGAGCATGGGATGAACTGCCCTGAGAACCTTTATGCTATGAAGACGGAAATGCCCCGGCGGATCTGCCGGAGCATTTCTGAACAGAAGGCAGGGCATTTCACCTGCACTTTCAGAGATGGTTTTCCCGTCATCCCGCTTAAGCCATCAGAAGTCAGATGTCCCATCGTATTCCATGGCTGTGTGATATAAAACGTTTCGCTGACTGCGCTTGCGGAACAGGAACGGTTTGCTGCATCTGCCGTTCTCTGCACTGATGCAGGCGTACAGGCAGCTGCGTATTTTCAGCGCTCCGGAAGCAGCCTTTATCCGGTAAACACGGGCACAGCTTATACTATGATGAAAGAAATAAACATCTCCGGTGGTACAGACGGGATGTTCAGCCTTTCCGAAATATATGTCCATGTGGGCCGGTCCGGCTGCAGCACAGCCTGTTCTTTTGCAGCAGAATCGTGCCTGCAGGATCTGCCATCTTACAGATCATAAAACAGAACAGGGGACCATAGTGCTAAGTCCCCTGTCTTTTCAATACACGCCTTCGCCTTTTCATTCTCACATGAAGGGCGGAAGAGCATATATTTTCTGTTTTGGTACTTCCAGATGCATTGTGTGGACATGGGCACATAGACATCTGATGCACGGATCAAGCGGCTGTGGGGCCTGCTGTTCTGGCAGGATGCATTCTGCTCCGGTTTAACATAAAAGATCATAGCTTTTTCATCTTTATGTGGACGGGCGGTACATTTTGTGCTAGAATTGGACAAAGCAGGAATGCGGACTGAAAGAACATCATACCGATGGAAGGGCCTGGCATGAAAAAGAGCATGGCTTTTTTCTGATGGCTTTTCCGCAGAGGAAGGCTTTCCTGTTCGTGTCATTCAGCCGTTTCTTCAGCCGGTCCAATGTGCCCGTGAAAAAAGGCCGGATACACTGCAGATGGATAGTTCAGGGCAGTGCCTGCTGAATAAAGAAGGGAACGCTGTCATTTCAAAAGCAGCGCAGATGAGCAGGCGCTCATCTGAAATGGCACAGGGTATGGAGCCATGAATGGGTTCTCACAGGGGACAGATCTGACTGTTCCTGACCGCGCAAGAAAGAACGGTTCAGGAAACGCCGGACCTGTGTCGGGAAACGCACTGCATGTTCTGTGGTAAGGAAAACAGATATATATGGTCATGCATGGTCCGTGCAGCTTCAAGTCCAGATGAAACTGACAGTACAGTGGGAAACTGACAGCGGAAGGGCACTTTCTGAAAACACATGTTCCAAATCAGAAAATGTACCCATTGAGACAGAAGATGAAAGCGTCCATCAAGCCGGTTTTCATGAGGTGTATCCGGAACAATCATCAGAACAGGAGGAAGACAGTATGGGTAAGTATGGTTACAGGGGTCAGGAACAATTTGAACCGATATCCGCATGGGGTTATGTGGGGTATACTTTCTTGTTTTGCATTCCTTTGATCGGGTTCATCATATGGCTCGTTTTCGCCTTTTCCAGAAGGAACATCAACCGGAGGAGCTATGCAAGGTCCTTTTTCTGCATGTTTCTCCTCACGGCGATTATTTTCGCTGGATTGACTGGTGTGGTTGCGGTGACGCATTTTGATGTTGATGCATTCAGAAAGAATGTGCAGGAATGGAACAGTCAGTTCATGGAACAGGTGGCTGATACATATGGAGACCTGAGCCAGATGGTCGGAAAGCTTTCAGACAGACGATCTGGAGAAAAAAGAACTGATAAACCTTCCGCTCAGGTGACAGACAACAATGAGGGCGCTAAAGTGACTGCGGCTCAGAAGACGAGCCCAGCAAAAGATCAGGGAACAAAAAATGCATCAGGCGCTTTGGGTGTAAGAAAAGAAGTAAAAGACGCAATTGACGGCTATGAAGCTTTTTTCAGGGAATACACAGACTTCATGAAAAAATATACCAAATCGTCGAATCCTTTATCGATGATTACGGATTACACGCAAATGCTGACCCGGTACGCAGAGAATATGGAAAAATGGGATAAATTTGATGAGAGCTATACAATGAATGATGCTGAAATGAAATATTATACCGATGCAACACTGAGAATTGAGAAAATGCTACTGGATACGGCAAACGACAAATGAAAAAACTGCCAGCTTTGACACGAAACAATGAAACTTATGGATCGACGCGGTTTATTGAGCCGAAACCAAAAACGGTGCAAATGGCCATGGAAGGTTCAACGCTAAGATCTATACAGCTGCAGAAATCAAAGGTTGGTCCCATAAGATTCGTGGTACATTCGTCCAGACTTATGTATCATAGCCGTAGCATGTCATGTCATCTGTGTCATATACGTGATCATGAACCTCCGAAGCATCACCGGTATTACTGCCGGACGCCGAGTGTATATAAATGTTCCCGGAAAAAGCGCATTCAGTAAATTCCTCAGATCTTTGACATCATACCTGTTAAGCTGCTATACCTGTCGTATCTGATCGCTGATTGGCTCCCCATCACTCATGCAGTAGTACACTTCAGGCTTAAGAAAATTGACCTCTTCGCATTCTTCTGCGTAACCGGGTTCAGAACAATACCCCATGTAATCAAAGAGCTTTTCCACATTTTTTTGTTTTGTGGTGAAGCTGACGCTCCAATATTAGTATAATCCCACCGCCTCATGTTTCCGTTCTCCTTTCGGCCTTGCCTGTTGCTCCCTCAGCAAAGCCTATTACATCATTTCATTGTTTGCACTCCGGAGCGGACTCGCTGCATTCGTTCATGTGTATCATTGATATTTCCAATCAGTTTCGCGGGATCAATAACGCTCGTGAAGCTGAAGAACAGGCCCACCGTAAAGCTGAAGAGAAAGCTCGTCGTGAAGCTGAAGCAAAGGCGAGACAGGACGAAGAGGATACTCAAAGAAAAGCTGCTGAGATCCAGAGAACAGCTGAAAATGCCCGAATAAGCACTGAAATACTTGATTTGACTACCAAGATGAATTCTATGAAGGGATTGTTTGCAGGCATAAGGCGCAAGAAACAGCAAGCGCGTATTGATGAACTAAACGAGCAACTATGTAAACTACAATGAATGACGGTGAGATGAAGTATTGTACCGATGTGACACTGAGAATTGAAAAAAAGATCGTGGACACGGTCGAAAACTGAGCTGACTGCATGCTCCGGCCTATTTTTTAGATTGCTGTTTGCATCCATCCGCTCCGGAACCTTCTGAGCTTTGAAATACAAAGGGAAAGGTCCAGACCGGACAGCTCCTATTCGAGGCTGTCTTTGCCTATCACGACCATTTTTACATAAGAGGGACACGGTGGAGCGGATGCATGCCGGGCTGGTTCCGGGTGTTCAGCATCCATACAAAAAAACGGCACACAGCCCGCTGCAAGCATGCAGACTGTGTGCCGTTTTTTCACTGTCTTCGGATTTTTACCCGGGGCAGGGTGCGGATCTTGGTTTCCACAGCTCTCTGGCGTCCGGTGTCTGTCTCTTCCATGGGATCATTTAAGGAACAAAGCGACTGCCTGTAAGTCATAGCAGCAGATATTCTCATTGATAGAAGACATACTTGCTGTATATTCGTCAAGAAATTGTGCATGCAACGGATAACCGTTTGTCTCATATGCATTCTCACAGTCAGGACGGGTCATCTGCTTCAGGTTCATCATGTTCCCGGTCACATAACGGTAAGCATCCAGGTCCATCACCGCGTTCCAGTCTCCGCCTGCACCGTCAGGACCATATGAATCGCCGGCCATAAGCAGGGCAGGTTTGGTTTTGAGGGCAGGATCGTTTTTCAGCATTCCGGCAAATTCTGTAAGCGGCGCGATCAGATAAAAATCAGCTTCCGATATGTCCGTAGAATCGGAATACGGTGTAACACTTGCGAACCATTGAGACGCGGTATCCAGTAAGGCGCTTTCGTCCCTGACCGTAGCGGAAGCGTATTGGCTGTCTGCAAGTCCCGTGGGATCCTGCAGCCTGATAATGGCGTGTTCATATGTTCCCGCGAGATACTCCATGGCACAAAGGTCGTCAAGCAGGCCGTCTGTATAAATGAAGCATGTTGGGGCGTGAACGGGTTCTTCTGCTCTGCATCCTGCAGAAAAGAAAGTCAGCAGGACAAACAGTGTGCATAAAGGAACCAGATTATTATTTCTTATGACCATAACTGTCCTCCAAAATGCGGGAATGATGCCTGCTGTACGGACTGTCTATTGTTCCGGGTAAAGGCGGGCCATCAGCAGAAGGGGAACTTTCAGTATGTATGGTGCTCCATGTGCCTGTATTGGTCGAACAGATCCAGGCAGGCTTTGCGGTCGATGCAGACCAGGAAGTCCTTCAGGGCCTCCCGGTCGCCCCCGAGCTTATTGAAGACTTCGTCCCGGAAACCTATGGAAGCGTTGTCTTCTATGGTGCAGCCATAATAAACCTTATCGATGTTGGCCCACAGAATGGCGTATAAGCACATGGGACAAGGTTCTCCTGTCGTATAGAGGACGCAGCCCTCCAGACTGTAGGAATTCAGTGCGCTTTCGGCATTACGGATGGCAACGATCTCGCCATGGGCTGTAGAATCCGTGTTGACCAGCACCATATTGTGGCCGCGGCCGACGATCTCCCCGTCCTTTACGATCACGCAGCCGAAAGACCGCCATGTCCGGAGGTTATGCCCTTCAGGGCCTCCTGGATGGCTGCGGCCATGTATGGATTCTCAGCTTTAATGGCTGTGTCCGGAATGGCAGTTTCCGGGCAGTTCGCCTGTATGTTTTGATTCGGCATATTCAGTATCCTTTCACATATTCTGGGTAACGGGACCATACGGTCCATTCAAACTATACCATGAAACGGCTGTAAAAGCTATTGCAAGAAACATAGCACATAGGGAAACAGTATTTTTTCGCCAGACAGGATCCGGAACTTTTTAACATATTATAGCAAGAATTCCCCCATCCTCTGCAGGTGGTGGGATGAA
>CAMNGW010000010.1 GCA_946538615.1 uncultured Clostridia bacterium | reverse complement strand
AGCCGGTGCTGTCAAAGGATAACAGGATCCCCGCTTATACTCAGAAACCCAAAAAAGAGAACCAGGCGATAACTGCCTGGTTCTCTTTTTTTGACAGCACAGGAAATGAGGAGGGCGATCCGGGATATGGCTGCGTCCTTCCTTTCAAAAGTCTGCCGCTGTCAGGCATGTCTTTCAAACCAGGATCTGGCCTGTTCCAGATCCTGCGGAATGATCTCTTTCTGCTCCCGCGGGACTTCCTCAAGTGCGTCCCTGAGAGAAATGTTTACCGTCTTCCCGTTCAATTCCGGACAGGCTTCCAGGTTCCTGACTCTGATGTGCGGTGCTTCTTCTGTGTCTGCCTTCCCCAGGAGAATCACGCTCTGCCTGGATCTTCCTTTTTCTGGCCGGAGATAACCCACATACAATCCGTCACCCGGAAGAACTTTCAGGTCCCCGTCTTTGAGCGCAACCTCCCCACGCCTGTCCACCATGCCCTCAAGGGTATAAGCGTGCCCCAGCAGACGATTGGCCAGCAGGATGTTGCCTTTTTCCAGTTCCTGCCTGATCCGGGTCGAGCTCACGGTATCCCCTGCAATTTCAACGGGGTCAACAACAATTGTCTCAAAACCATGTTCTTTTCCATAAGCACACAGTTCCTCCGGTTTTCCCGAACCTTTCACACCAAATGTATAGTTGTAGCCGCAGATCACACTCCAGGGGCTGAAAAAGGACGTCATATGCTCAAGGAACGTTTCCGGCCGTGTAGCAGCAACATCACTTGTAAACGCTGTGACACACAGCTCATCCACACCGAACTCTGCCATGTATGCGGCCCGTTCTTTCAGGGTTGTCAGACGCCTCGGCGCATGCCCGGGAAATAATACTTCCATAGGATGCGGTTCAAAAGTCGATACAACAAGCGGAATGCGGAGTTCCTGCGCCCGGTAGGCCCCTCTCATCAGAAGTTCCTGATGTCCTCTGTGGACCCCATCGAACATACCCAGTACAAGCACACAGGGTGAGGTCCGTTTGTTGGGATTATGGATAATGACCATTTGTTAATTTCCTCCGGAATCTTGAGATTGCGGCAGAATCAATGTTTTCCAGACGAGTTCTCCCCCGCTTGCATGCGTGATCCCCAGAAAAGTATTGCCCAGATAGGTCCTCAGCGGTACGTTATCCGGCACATGATCCGCAATCTTCAGTCTCGCACCGTTCAGAGCCAGCTTTCTCAGCTGTTCAGGCAGCCGGACCTGCTGAAGATGCATCAGGGGCATATCCAGAGGGAGAATCTTTTCATCCAGTATGCCTTCCTGGGCATATGCTGAGATTTCTTCAAGCGTCATACTGTTTTCAAGATTGAACGCACCCGACCGGCTCCTGAGAAGGAAACGCATGTGAGCGGGGCAGCCGTTCAGCTTGCCAAGGTCATCACAGATCGAGCGGATATAGGTTCCCCTCCCACAGTCCACATGGATAAGAAACCCATGGCGTTCCCTTTCCTCCATGACTTCCAGTCGTGACACATGGACAATCCGGGAGGGCACTTCTACTTTTTCGCCCTTGTAAGCCAGGCTGTATAATGGTTTGCCGCCTACTTTTATCGCGCTGTACATACTGGGTGTCTGTTCAATATCCCCGACCAGACTGAGGCTGGCTGTCCGGACCTTATCCATGTCCGGATAATTTTCACCCGTTTCCATAATGGTGCCCTGGGCATCCTGCGTGTCTGTAGATGCACCAAAGGCAACCTCTGCGATATAGCTTTTTTCTTTATCCACAAGATAATCAAACAGCCGTGTGGCACGTCCCAGCATGAGCGGAAGGACGCCGGCCGCCTCCGGATCCAGTGTGCCGGCATGACCGACATGCTTTTCTTTCGTGATCCGTTTCACATATGACACGACTGCGGCGCTTGTCATGCCCGGAGGCTTGAGCACATTCAAAAAACCATTCATGCTGAACCTTCCTGCTGTCTGCAAAACATCTGCAGGTCCTCAAAAACAGCATCTGCCGCTTCCTGGACACCCATGCCGTGAACCGTGCACCCAGCCGCCATAGCGTGGCCACCACCGCCATAGCGTTTTGCCACCTCAGATACAGTATACGGAGCTATGGACCTGAGACTCATTTTAACCCCTTCATGGGTTTCCCGGGCAAGCATAGCCATATGTACACCTGCAATGTCACGGCCAAAGTTCACAATGGTATCCGCGTCCTCTGAAAGGGCACCTGTCTCCTCAAAATCTCTGAGGGTCAGAAGCATGCATGTCACATGATGTGACTCATCATAGCGGAGCGTATTCAGGGCCCTTGTGATCAGCGCGAGCTGCTCAGGGCGCCGCTCAGCAAACAGTTTCCGTCCAATGGCGGCCTGGTTAAAACCAGTTACCTGAAGTGCAGCCACCACGCGCAGCGCATCTTCGTTGGTATTGTCCTGCAGAAAGTTCCCGGTGTCAGTGGAAACGCCTGTGTAAAGGCATTCTGCGATCTCAGGCGTCGCTTTCACGTCCAATAATTCCATCAGTTCATGGATCATGACAGCAGTAGCAGCTGCGTTCCCGTCAATGGCATTGATTCTTGCATATCCCGGATTGCTCGGATGATGGTCAATCTGAAGGAAATCATCACAGGCTTCCATCAATGCCTTCAAAGCCTGTGCCTGTGTAGGAACAGAGGGATCAGCTACCCTTGAAAGATCGGCACAGTCCACGCATACGAGTACATCGTACCGGCCCTGCGGCGCATCAAGCTGTCTCACTTCATTCGAGCCGGCAAGCATGGTCAGATTATCAGGAACCTTATCCCTGTCATAAACATCAGCAGTTTTTCCCATAGCCTGAAGAATCAGCCTGAGAGCGAGCGCAGAGCCTATACAGTCACCGTCGGGATTCAAGTGGGCCGCGACAGCGATACGGGCAGATGACTTCAGCACTTCTGCAATCGCTTCAAGTGCCTCATGTCTCGTCATGGTGCTCCCCCTTTGTGACCTCGGAAAGAACCTGTGCAATATGAACGCCATACGCAATGTTCCGGTCATCCACAAACAGTATTTCAGGCGTATAACGCAAATGCATATTTTTGCCAAGAACACGTCTTATGTACCCCTTAGCACTTTTCAGTGCTTCAAGGAGGCCTTCGCGTTTGTCATCCTCAAGCACACTTACAAAACATTTTGCGTACCGAAGGTCACGGGTCACTTCCACCCGTGTCACAGAATATGTCCCATCAATACGGGGGTCATGTAATTCGTGACGGATCACGTCATCGACTTCCCGCTGAATTTCTTCAGCAAGTCTGTCCGTTCTCTGATAAGTCATGATATTTTCACTCCGTTTTAATAAATGCGGGAGACAGGAAACGTTCCTGCCTCCCGCATAACTTTTCTTTTATCGCGGAATCTCTTCCATAATATAGCACTCGACAACGTCGCCCTCTTTAATGTCGTTATGGCCCTCAAGGCTCATACCGCATTCATAACCGGCAGCCATTTCCTTGACGTCGTCTTTGAGATGGCGCAGAGAAGACAGCTTGCCTGTGAAGACAACCACGTTGTCACGCAGCAGACGGACATTCGCATTGCGCTGGACTTTTCCGTCCTGCACATAGCAGCCTGCAATAATACCTGCACCTGTGATCTTGAAGACATTGCGCACTTCGGCATGGCCGAGCAGTACTTCGCGGTACTCCGGTGCAAGCAGGCCCTTCATGGCAAGCTCCATATCTTCAATCGCTTTATAGATGACGGTATACAGGCGGACATCAACCTTTTCCTTCTCAGCTGCTTCACGGGCACTGGCATCGGGCCGGATGTTGAAGCCAATGATGATGGCGTTGAATGCAGAAGCCAGGTTGACATCATCCTTGGTAATGGCACCTGCTGCAGCATGCAGAATGCGTACGCGCACCTCTTCATTAGAGAGTTTTTCCATTGCCTGCTTAACAGCCTCAACAGAACCCTGTACATCTGCCTTGATGATAAGGTTAAGGTTGGTAATCTTGCCTTCCTCAATGGAGGAGAAAAGATTTTCCATGGTGAGTTTTGCTGCATCTCCGCGGCGCTGTGCACGCAGTTTTTCTTTGCGCTCATCAGCCACCTGACGCGACAGATGGTCATCGCCGACAGCGATCATTTCGTCTCCGGCGCTGGGCACTTCGTCAAAGCCCATAATTTCTACAGGCATGGAAGGTCCTGCTTCCTTCACTTTCTCACCGCGGTCATTGATCAGAGCCCTTACACGTCCGCTGGCCATACCTGCAATAATGTTGTCGCCTACATGCAGTGTACCATTCTGCAGCAGAACCGTTGCCAGAGGTCCGCGGGACTTGTCCAGCTTGGCTTCGATAATGACACCGCGTCCAAGCCGGTTCGGATTAGCTTTCAGTTCCATCACATCTGCCTGAAGGAGAATCATTTCAAGCAGATCATCAACACCTGCACCTGTCAGAGCAGATACCGGCACACAGGGCGTATCTCCGCCCCAGTCTTCGCAGACAATGTCATACTTGGTCAGGTCCTGCTTGACACGTTCCGGGTCAGCAGCGGGTTTATCCATCTTATTGATCGCCACAATAATCGGGACGTTTGCCGCTTTTGCATGGTTGATTGCCTCAACTGTCTGGGGCATAACAGAGTCATCTGCAGCAACCACAAGCACAGCAATATCTGTCGCCTGTGCACCACGGGCACGCATTGCTGTGAAAGCTTCGTGGCCAGGTGTGTCCAGGAAAGTAATCTGACGGCCGTCGAGCATAACGGTATATGCGCCGATATGCTGGGTGATGCCGCCTGCCTCGCCCGCTGTCACACGGCTCTTGCGGATGTAGTCCAGCAGGCTAGTCTTACCGTGGTCGACATGGCCCATGATTGTGACAACCGGAGGACGCGGGATGAGGTTATCTTCATCATCCTCAAAGTCCTCTGCAACAAGTGCATCTTCTGCAGTCTTATCAGCCTTTTTCTCCAGTGTGATGCCGAATTCCTGGCACACAAGGGACGCTGTATCAAAATCGATTTCTGAGTTGATCGTGGCCATGTTGCCCAAAATCATCAGCTGCTTAATGATTTCTCCAGCGGTCTTGCCAACACGTTCGGTAAGGTCACGGACAGTGATCGTGTCACCGGACATGTAGGCTGTTTCAATCTTAATCGGGGCCATGGTCTGCTGGACACTGGGCTTTTTCGACCTTGCGCGCTTGCCGCCGCGGATGACCTCGTCATCATAACCGTTGAAATTCTTGCGTGCTTCCTGCTTGCGGTTGCGTGTGGCATGCTGCTCAGGATCGTGCTGACGCTGATAATTCTTCTTATTCGGATCATAATTGGAAACGCGTTCCTTCTCCACAGTAGGAACAAGATCAGGCGCAGGGCTGCGCCGTCCGCCGCCTACTGGACGTGATCCGCCGGGACGTGACTGGAACCCACCGCCGCTCTGCTGCTGAGGACGCGGCTGGAACCCACCAGTCGGCTTCTGTCCCATGTTCTGTCCGCCCTGCCGGTTAAACGGACCAGACTGACCGGGCCGTACCTGTCCCGGGGCTCCCTGACGGTTAAACTGGCTGCCCTGAGCAGGACGTGCCTGTCCTTGCTGGGCGGGACGCCCAAACTGCCCCTGCTGTTGGGGACGCGGCTGTCCCTGACGCCCAAACTGTCCTTGCTGAGGACGCGGCTGGGTCTCGCCGGGCTTTGGCGGACGGACCACATTCGGTGCAAGACCGACAGGCTTCTGAACAGGCAGAGGATCTCCGGGTCTTGCAATGATCTGGCCGATGGCCGGGCGCTTGGGCTTCTGTTCCTTCGCCTTGTCCACCGGTGCTGCCTTCTGATCCTTGGGCTTCTCCGGTGCTTTTTCGGGCTGAGGAACCTGGTCCTTGGGCTTCTCCGGCTGAACAGGCTTGGCCTTTGCAGCCGTCTCCGCTTTCGGATCTTTGGGTTTCTCCTGCGTAACAGGTTTCACTTCCTGTGGCTTTTCTGGCTGGGCAGCCTTCTGCTCTTTTGCCTTTTCCGGCTGAACAGCTTTAACTGGCTTATCCTGGGGATGGGCTGCTTTTTCAGCCTTTACCTCAGGCTTTTTCTCAGTCTTATCTGTCTTGGTCTCACTCACCACAGGCTTCACTTCCTGTTTTGTATCCGGTTTGGTTTCCTGTCCGACCTCATCTTTTTCTTCAGGCTTTGAAGGAACGGGCTTTTCTTCCTGTCTGGTCTCTGCCTTCACTTCAGTCTTGGGTTCTTCCTTCACTTCAGGCCTGGTCTCTTCCTTCGCTTCCGGTCTGGTTTCCGCCTTTACTTCAGGCTTGGGCTCTTCCTTCACTTCAGGCCTGGTCTCAGGTGCCTTTTCCTTATTGGCATCCTGTGCTTCAGGTGTTTCCGGCTTTTTCTCAGCGGACGCCTCACTGTTTTTCACAGACTTGACATCGTCCGCTGCTTTGTCGGCCTTCGTCTCAGGCTTGGACAGTTCATTGGCGTCGTGCATCACGTAGCCGCTCTCGGCGGTATAGGCACGGGACTGCATAGAAATCGCCTTGCGCTCTTCTTCGCGCTTCAGCTGTTCTGCTTCCTCCTGGGCTTTCTGCTTATAGCCCTTTTCCATATCCCGTAATTGAGAAAGCATCTGGTCCGCCACTTTTTTCAGGCGGACGGCTTCATTAATTGCCTTCTCGGTATCCTGTGTCAGTTCTTTTGTTGCATCCTTCAGTTTGATGTTCGCCATGTACTGCTTGCACCCCCGATAATATCGTGCTTATCTTTATCACCATCTGACAATAGACCAATAACCTGGTTCGCCAACCCGCCCGGCATAATGGCCATGGACACGCCTGGCTTTCCTGTTGCCCGGAAAATCATGTCTTCCGGCAGAATATACATCGGAACTCCTGCATGTCTGCAGGCGCTCCTGTAGCGATCGATTGTATTACTGGAAGCTGTTTGATCCAGAAGAAGACACGCACATTTGGCAGAACGGACACTTTTCAGACAGCTGTCTTCACCAAAAACTGCCATTCCTGCACGCATGCTCAGGCTGAGATAGCCCTGCACTTTTCTTTCATCCATCCGTCCCGGCTGCCTCCTCCTGTTCTCTGAGACTTGCCAGGGTTTCCTTTAGCGCCTCTGTCGTTTCTTCGCTGAGCTTGGCTTCCAGCTGTCGCTCAAGCTGTTTTTGACGAATAGCCCTGTTTAAGCAATCCCCGTTCCGGCACACATAAGCGCCCCGGCCCGGTTTTTTCCCTGTGGGATCCAGCGATACGGTTCCATCAGGGCCTCTGACAACACGAATCAGTTCTTTTTTGGGCTTCATCTCACGGCATCCCACACACATACGCATGGGAATCTTCTTCTGTTTTACCAAGTTGATTGGTCCTCCTTGCCGGTGACACCAGCTACCGCACTGTCTTACAGGGTATCATCATCCAAATCCACAGAACCGCTGATAAACGGCTCGAAAGCTTCATAGGTATCGCTGACGCCGACAGGGTTCCCATATTCATCTTCCATGTCTTCCATACCTTGGATCTGACTCTCTGATTTGATATCAATCTTCCATCCTGTCAATTTGGCGGCAAGTCTTGCATTCTGGCCTTTATCGCCAATGGCGAGGGAAAGCTGGTTGTCCGGCACAACAGCACGGCACACCTTGCCCTCATCAGCGGTGTAAATGACCACGACATGTGCCGGGTTGAGCGCGTTTGCAACGAACTCCGCAGGATTATCGCTCCACTTGATGATATCAATCTTCTCATCATTAAGCTCATTGACGACCCGCTTGACGCGGCCGCCCTGCTGACCTACGCACGAGCCCACCGGGTCAATCATCGGATCATTTGAACTGACGGCAATCTTTGTACGGCTCCCTGCTTCACGGGCAATGGATTTGATGCTCACAACGCCGCCGGCAATTTCAGGAACTTCCATTTCAAAGAGGCGCTTGACCAGATTGGGATGGATACGGGATACACGGACCTGGGGCCCGTTTGTCCCCGGCATCACACCGCGCTGCACTTCAAGCACATATACCTTGACATGGTCGCCCTCTTTGAGCACTTCATTGGGAATGCATTCTTTCTTCTCAAGAATGCCGGACGTGCTGCCCAGCTCAACATATACATTGTGCTCATCTGTACTCTGGACAACAGCTGTGAGGATCTCATCCGTTTTTTCCACATACTCATCGTAAATTTTGCCCCGCTCCGCTTCACGGATGCGCTGCATGATCACCTGCTTGGCTGTCAGAGCCGCCACACGCAGGAACCCTTTCGGTGTGACATCCTTTTCGATAATGTCATCGATCTGGGCACCCGGACGGAACTTCTGGGCATCCTCAAGGGTGATCTGTGACGCCGGATTGGTCACTTCTTCAACAACCATCATACGGGCATATACATTGATCGCACCGGTGACACGGTTCATGCGTGCCACCACACTCGCCGGCTCCACCGCGTCCCTTGGGAGATTGCGGCGGTAGGCGACGCGCAGGGCTTCTTCAATCGCTGTGAAAAGGAGGTCCGTGCTGATATCTTTTTCGTGGGCAAGGGCCTCTACGGCCTGGATGATTTCTGCTTTTTCCTGTTTCATGTTGCTGGTTTGGCCTCCGTTTCTTCGTTTGGCACTTCGTTTTGATCCTCTGGATCAGAAAGGTCCACATCTTCTACGCCTGTCATATCGACAAGAGGTTTGACAAGGGAACAGGCTTTGCGTGAAAACAGTCTGTCGCCCTGTGAGGTCTCCAAATGGAAAGTATCGCTGTCAAAGTCTGTAAGGATACCTTCAAATACTTTGCTTCCGTTAACAGCCTGAAAAAGATGGACTTCAACTTCGCTTCCCAGGGCACGTTCAAAATCCCTGTCCCGTTTAAGCGGCCGATCGATTCCCGGAGATGAAACCTCCAGAAAATCATAATCGTAGTCTTCAACAAGCGGCTGAATGGCACGGTGATACTGTTCACAGTGATCCAGGTCCATACCTTCTTCCCGGTCAATATAGATCCGGAGATATTTGCCTGTGTTCTCCTTATCCAGCGTGACATCGACCAGTTCAAAACCGAACTGGTCAGCGATGCGCTGGCACTTCGGCCAGATAACCTGTGTAAGTTCTGCTTTGGGCAAACAGGAACCCTCCTCCACTTATCATAGACAACAGAAAAGAGTGGTTCACCATGGCACAACAAAAGCAGCCAGGGTTCATGCACCATCCTTTGCGCAGTCCCCCTGCTGGCTTTCGCCAGGCCATGTCCACTCTTTTACGGTCGAGCCCTTCTTTCTTCATCTATCATCTGCGGATTTTCTTTTTCCGCAGATCCAGAAACTGCCTGCTTAAGACAGATACTTCCTATGTATATTGCCTGTATCAGGCAACGTTGCGAGTGTAGCATAGTTTCCAGGCTTTGACAAGGGGTGCGTTCTGTTTTTTCCATTTCAAACGTAACAATTTTTATCATGAACCGGCTTTTCCCCGGACCGGTGCTGAAGCAGGAGAAGTGCCCGCCATTCTTCCTGAGAAACAGAGGATGGTCCGCGGCAGGCAGTTCCGTCTGTGCAGACTGCCTCCAGAGTAAAAATAACAGGCGGGGACCCCCGCCTGTTATTTTTACTTGGCATAATCTGTGACTCTGGTTTCGCGGATCACATTTACCCGGATCTGGCCAGGATATTCCATTTCTTTTTCAATCTTCTTGGCAATTTCACGGGCAAGCACTTTCATGCCGTCATCATTGACATCATCCGGTTTGACCATAATGCGGACCTCACGGCCGGACTGAATCGCATAGCACTTTTCCACACCGTCAAAGCTTGTTGCGATTTCCTCAAGCTTTTCAAGCCGCTTGATGTAATTTTCCAGGCTCTCCCTGCGTGCACCGGGACGGGCAGCTGAGATCGCGTCGGCAGCCTGTACAAGAATGGCTTCCACTGTCTGAGGTTCTATATCGTTGTGATGCGCCAGTATGCAATGAATGACTTCCGGACTTTCATGGTACTTCTTGGCAAGCTCACCGCCCAGGGTGACATGGGTCCCTTCAGACTCATGGTCCACAGCCTTACCAATGTCATGAAGCAGGCCTGCTCTCTTGGCAAGCTGCACGTTCGCCCCGATTTCAGAAGCCATGAGACCAGCAAGCTGGCTGACTTCAATGGAGTGCTTCAGCACGTTCTGGCCATAGCTGGTACGGTACTTGAGTCGTCCAAGCAGCTTGACCAGTTCATGGTGGATCCCGTGCTGGCCCGTCTCGAAGACAGCGTTCTCACCAGCCTCGCGGATCAGGTTGTCCACTTCCCTGCGGGCCTTTTCCACCATTTCTTCTATACGTGCCGGATGGATGCGCCCATCCATGATCAGGTGCTCAACAGCTGTGCGGGCAACTTCCCTGCGAACAGGGTCAAACGCTGAGACAATCACAGCTTCGGGCGTATCATCAATGATGAAATCCACGCCTGTTGCTGTTTCAAGTGCACGGATATTGCGACCTTCACGGCCAATGATGCGGCCTTTCATATCATCGTTGGGCAAAGGAATGACAGTCACTGTGGATTCCGCCACATGATCTGCTGCACACCGCTGAATGGCCAGAGAAATGATGTTTCGGGCTTTCTTTTCGCCCTCTTCTTTGGCATTTGCCTCAATATCGCGCACCATGGCAGCAGCATCACGGAAGGCTTCCTTCTGTACGCGGTCCACAATAATCTGCTTGCACTCTTCCTGGGTCATTCCGGCAATGCGTTCCAGCTCACTCTGCTGCTTGCGGATCAGTTCCTCAACATCTTCCTGCTGTTTGCGGATGTCCTCTGCCTTGTTGGCAAGGCTCTCCTCCCTTGAATCAAGGTTCGCAGCCTTTTTGTCGAGTGTCTCCTCGCGCTGCAGCATTCTCTGTTCTGAACGCAGAACTTCATTTTTACGCTCATCGAGTTCCTTGTCCGCTTTTTCCTTTTCCCTGCGGTTCTCGGCTTTCTCGCGGGCATTCTCAGCTTTTGCTTCTTCTTTGGCTTTCAGAATTTCTTCTTTTGCCTCAAGAATCTTTTCTTTTTTGTACTCGTCAGCCTTTTTGACAGCATCATCATAGAGATGCTTGGCGTATTCTTCTGTACGTCCAATCTTGGTCTCCGTGGCCTGTTTTCTGTAGGTGTATCCGGCGTAGCCGCCAGCGGCACATCCCACAATCAGGACAAGGATTAACCATACCCAGCTCATTTGATCCCTCCTTTTTTTCTTCCCTTCTTTTTCATATTTATGTTTAGTAATCCCGTGGCCGACAAAAAAGCCGTGTCCTGCACGGCTGTACTGTCTTCTTTGGCTTTCCTGGAACATGGCGCATGTCCCGTCGCACAAAAATAAGCCTTCTTTGGGACCTGTACAAATGGGCACAGGCATATCAAAAAATGGTCCGGATAACCGGTATTTTTATGTGGCCGGTTGCCCGGCCAGAACGGGCAATGCCCGGTGACGACGAATCAAGACCTTATCAGGAAATATATGGAAAACAGCCAGAGCAGTCCCTGTTCAGCAGAAAGATCTGCTCCTCAGCCGGTCTCGTTTATTGTATTCTACCCCCTCGGGTGTGTCAAGCAAAAATCAGAATATACATCTCAGATTCTATTCTTTTTTTATCTGCAAGGTGCACAGAGCTTTCTTCGTCTCTTCCATTTCTGTTTTTTTCCGCCAAATCCAGTATTGACAAAAAAGAACATTGCATGTTAAGATTGTCACTGCTTCTTACGGAGAGATGGCCGAGCGGTTGATGGCGCTGGTCTTGAAAACCAGTGATGCTGAAAGGCACCGGGGGTTCGAATCCCTCTCTCTCCGCGCAGAACCCGGCTTGGATCAGGCCGGGTTTTTCTGTGTCCCTGTGATGCACGGGCCGTTCCCTTTCTTCACGTCACAAAAGCAGGGCGCTGGTCATTTTTCAGACAGCCCTTATAAAGAAAAATCCGTACTTTCCGGAGCCTCTGGCACAGCTGCCGTGAAAACACGGGAATCAGACAGGGGCGGGCCGGCTGTCAGTTGCCGGTCCGCCCCTGTTTTTATTTCAGGTTCTCCGGATCAATGCCAAGCGTCAGGATTTCAAAAGGCTTGTACCTGAATTCCTTTTCTTCACCCAGCACATCTTCGAGCATGTTCAGCAATCGCACCCTGAAAGGGAACACAATCCTGCCGCGTTTCCCGTCCTGCTCAGAAAGGCGCAGGACAATCTGTCTGCCGTCCTCAGAGAGCTTCATGGCCTGAAGGTGCAGTCCGCTTGGAACAAGCGCCTCCCGGATGGGGGCTGGGAAAGATGCATCGATCTCCGTCAGGGGCACATTGTATTCGAATGCTTTTCTGTTCATGCCGCTGTCCACCACGTCGCCGGCATGGGGATAAATCAGATAGCAGAAATCGTGCTTTCCCATGTCGCTGGTGATATCCGGACGGATCGTCGAGCGCAGAAGGCTCAGTGATACTTCTTCGCCTTCAAGTCCCAAACCGTATTTTCCCTCATTCATCACGCCCAGTCCGGCACCGGTCTCGGAGATGTCGAACCATTTGTGGTGGCACACTTCAAAGCGCGCCTGCTGCCAGGTTGTGTTCTTCGTCAGGTCCCGTAGTATATAGCCTGCGCTGGTGTCACAGGCAACCTCTCTTGTGATGAGATCCGCCCCGAAATTCACTTTCATCAGTCTGTGCTTTTCGTGCCAGTCTGCGATGTGTTCAACTTCGATATATGGCATCCCGGCAAAAAAGCGTATTTTCTCCGTCCAGCGGCTCTTTTCCGTGGCAAAAGAAACAGAAAATACAGCCATCGTATCATTGTGCAGGACAAGATGCAGGGGTTCTGCCACGTGCAGAGCATATTCCACGTCCCGATAATTGGGCAGGATATCCCACGCATCATATACACCGGGATTGTCCGCATACAGGTGCAGGCGGTTAAAGCCGTGCCCGGGCCTGACCCATTCCCGGTCAAGCTTCAGGTCATAAAGGCTCTCAAAGGACCCGTCCTCAAGCAGCTGGGCATCGTACCGGTCCGTATGCAGATGCAGACCTTTTTCCGTTTTTTCAAGCTGCATCCATCCTTTTATGGCTGTCAGCGGCACAGGCACCGCACGGCTCAGACCTGCTGCCGGCACAGTAAACCATTCACCCCTCTGGCCGTGGCGCACATCCTCTCCGCAACCCGAAGGAAGGAAAACAGGCAGCGTTCTCTCATAGGTCAATGTATTGAGCAGCTGGTCTGATTTGGGGAGCCCGCTTTCCAGTGCCTGCAGATTTTTCTCTGTATCGGCATAATCCTTCATGGCATCCTCAAATACCGGATGGATATGTGAGCCGGGCAGAATATCATGGAACTGGTTGAGCAGCACTTTCTTGTAATTTTCCCGTATCGTCTCCTGGGGATATCCGCATCCGTGCAGGTAAGCCAGAACGGAAAGCATCTCTGTTTCACGGAGCATGAACTCCAATCGCCGGTTCATCTTCTTGATGTCCGACTTGGTGGTAAACGTCCCGCGGTGCATTTCCAGATAAAGCTCGCCGTCCCATACCGAGAGGGAGGCATTGTCCTTCAGATTTTTATGCAGGAAATCTGCTCCTCCCGTCACTTCCGTTTTGGGCATGACCGAGACTTTCGGGAAGCGGCGGATCATCTCCAGCATTTCCTCTGTCACGCCGGACCCGCCGTCGCCATAGCCGTACATGCTCAGTGTCTGCCCGCCCTTTTCTTTGTCCTGGTAAGCTTCCCAGTTTTCCTGAATCTGGCTGGGCATGTTCCAGGTGATGAAATGTGTCGGGGGCACGCAGGCACAGACCTCGCTGCCGTCAATCCCGCGCCAGATGAAATTATTGTGGGGAAAGCGGTTCGTGTCGTTCCAAGTGCTCATTTTGTTGGACACGAAATAGTCCACACCGCACTTTTTCATGATCTGGGGCATAATCCAGCTGTTGCCGAACACATCCGGCAGCCAGGCATTGTCCAGGGTCTTCCCAAAAGCCCGGCGGAAAAAATGCTGTCCATAAAGGAACTGGCGGATCAGGGATTCCGCCTGGGGGATATTGCAGTCCGGCTCAACATACATGGCCCCTACCGGTTCAAACTGTCCCCTGGCCACTTTTTCCTTCAGTTCAGCAAACAGCTCAGGATAATACTTCTCAAGGGTTTCATACGTATATGCCTGGGTGTGCGTATAGCGGAACTCGGGGTACTGGTCCATCAGGCGGAGCTGGATGAGGATCGTCCGGGCATTCTTCTGGACTGCATGGATCCTGCGCCAGTAATAGGCAATGTCCAGATGAGAATGGCCGACGAGCGCCACGTTCCCCGTTCCTTTGAAATCTGTGTTCTGATAAATAACCTTCTCCACATAGTCCTTCGCTTCATCGATGCCTTCCCATGTATCAAAATCAATGAAGTCCAGGCCCTTTGAGAGTTCGCGGTAGAGAAAATGTCTGTAGTCCTCATTAAAATATTCACAGCCCGCAATATCCATGAACAGAATGTAGTCATAGATCAGGGATTGCAGGTTCTCCCGGATGGTGACAAGGCTCGCGCCTTCAAAAATCTGTCTGCAGCCGCGTTTTGCAAGCACCATGGGGTTGCGTTCATCGTCCGGTTTGGAACGGTTGTAGGCTTCAATCTCAATCTGTACCTCTTCACTGTCCGGTGCAAGGAAGGGATTCAGATAAATCCTTTCACGGTTCGGATCAATGCCGCCAGCGTACTTCCCATTGATCTTTACGATCATCTCAGCCGCCGTGGGCAGGTGCAGGTACAGTTTCTGGCCCTTCATCCTGTCGGGAACGCGGACATGGCCGCGGATAAAAGCCGTTCCGTCCGGTGTGAAATACAGGTCGCCCTTTTTCAGAGGACGGTACGCCTCATCATCAAAGACATACTCATTTTCCGACACTTGTCTGGCGTCCCGGATCTCAAGGTCCTCCACCGCCTCACTGTCCAGGATCAGGCCGCGTTCAAGCCAGCCGAACCGGAGATCTGTCCATTCCTCAGGCCGCATGCTGCGGCGAACCACTTTGACGTGTGCCATATACTGTCCTCCTCATTTTGCGTCCCAGAAATAGGGCTTTTTCCGGACTGCCCGTACGGTTACATGCTCACCAAGGTCCTTCAGGATCCGTTCCTCCATCCAGGCCGTGCAGCGGTCCAGAATATGGCACTTGGAACATTCCCCCCGGAACACACAGGTGAGGACCTTTCCATCAAAGTCTGCGTATTCGACCCAGCCGCCGTCCCCCTGCAGGCGCGGGGCCAGTATGTTTTCCAGATATTCCCGCATGATTCATCCTCCTCAAAGATATTGTGTCGAGTCTTTCCCGGGCGTATATTCCAAGGAAAAAGAGCCGTACCGGAGCGTGTCCCCGTAGGATACCCCGGTTTCCAGACACATTGCCATAAATGTGCCGAAATCCGGGTACTCTCTGCCGCCCATCACGACAAGACAGGCCACGTCTGTCCCGTACATCCTGAACTCGCAGTCCCAATTCATGCCATGGTAAGCTTCCAAAGGGGACGACGCCCAGAAGCCAATACAGCCTTTATCCTTTTGCAGGAACAGCCAGTGGTCCCGCATCTCCCATCTGTCGAACCGGCACAGTGGTGCATAGAGATGGACAAAGTGCACAGGGTGCTCCGTGATCCTGTAAATTGCTCCAAGCACGTTCCCATCCTGTTTCAGAGCGGGCATAAGGCCATTGCCGTGCCAGTACCCCGGCCTCAGGTCGCCGCCTTCAGACATCGCGCCGGGATGATTGACGAAAATGGCAGCTGCCCCGTCAAGCGCAGCATGCCAAAGATGCTGCTGGTAGCCGTAGATCCCCGGCTGAAAATAGGTCGTGCCATGGAAGCATTCATTATATGACTTGGTAAAAAGGTGGGATGAAGTGTCCGCATCCGGGTCCCGCGTGATATTTTCCCACACTCTTCCGCCTTCTCTTGGGACCGCCACGCTCGTCAGGCAGTAATCCTGCTTTTTTTCCAGCACAATCTCTGCATTCCCGGTCCTGTAGCGTTCACTGACCGGCTCACGCATGAGACTCAGCAGACCTTCAGGCAGGCGGTAGCGGCTTGTCGCAAGAAAGCCCAGCCATCCTTCGCCATAGTCATAGGGCAGGGACGGGTCAATCAGGTTCATAAGTGCCATTGCCCCCTGGGCGAAGGGATAGAGCACGCCCCGGTAAACCCTTCCCTGCGGCGCGATGAGACCATTTTTAAACACATGCTTTGACAGCATTTCAAGAAGTCTGTCCGTAATTTTCCATGCACGCTGAGAGATTTCAGGATCACTGTAATCCACGACATTAAGCAGGGCAGCAAAGGTCACGCACATGTAAACCGTTGAAAGGAACTCTTCAAACCCATAGGTTTCCACATCGTCCAGCCACTCAAGGACTTTATTCCGTCCATACGCAGAAAGTTCCCGTCCCGTCATATGCGCCCGGGTGAAAAAATCATCCGGATACATGGCCCCGGCATGCATAGCAGATGCATAGAACATCAGCGAGTGGTTCTCGCTCCAGAAGCACATGCCGTCAAAGCCTTCCATGTTCATCCAGTACCGGTAGCCGGTCATGGCACTGCGCACCCGCCTGAGAACATCCTCTTGGAGACTGTCACCGTAGTTTTTCATGTAGCGGATCAGGCCGCACATCAGGAAGTCTGAACAGTCCACACGCATCTCAATCAGCTCAAGCATCTCCTGCATCAGACGTTTATCGTCCTTGCTGGAGTCCCCCAGATATTTGCGCGCAAGCATATTGGAGACCGGAAAACCAAATTTCTCCCCGCGGCTGAGCGTTTCGACATCTGCGATGCGCCGGTAAATCACCTGAAGGTTTTCTTCAAAGGACGGTACCGGGTCCAAGTAGTGAGGCAGGATCTGTTCCGTCCTTTCTATGACCCGTTCCTGGCTCAGCGCCCCCTGTCTGACGCGCAGGGTCACCTGTCTCTCCCCTTCAGGAAGAAAAACGGACATCTTTCCGGAGATATCCTCCCACACGGCCGGGATTCGGCACTTGGCCAGATCCGGATCAGAATGGCGCAGCGTCATGGCGGTCCCTTCCGGAGCCGGCACAGAAAAAACGAGCCTGTCTTTCTGGGGACGGACCGTATCCAGAAAGGCAAAAGCAGTTTCTTCAAACGCTTCAGCCTTCCTGTCGGGGAAAACGGACCTCACCTGACCGTTTCCGTCCAGGATCTGCAGCCCAGCCACAGACCGTGTGTCCCTGACGCCAAGCGTTTCGCAGGAGAGATAAAGCAGGTTCCTCCCGGGCCTCAGCTTCAGCTCAAGGTCCGAACTGGCAATCGGCTTATATACAGGTTCCGGGATACCGCCCGTCAATTCACCATTGAGATAGACGTCCACTGCAGCATAGGACCAGAGCCTTGCGTGCACGGTAACCGTTCCCGGGACCTCAAGCACTGTCGCACAGTCAAAGCGGACCCGCTGCATCACAGAATAAAAATCTGACAAGTTCACAAATTCGCCCCTGTGCACTTTCCACGGATGGCCCAGATAGCCCGTCTCACCGGCAACAGGTTCTTCGAACCTTGCCGGCACGCTGTGTTCAGCGATCCGGCTGCGGAGCATTGCCTCGTAGCGCAGCTGGTTATCATCTCGTGCTTCACTGTGGAAAGGCAGGACCTGAGGCCCCTGTGTCATCCAGTTCAGGACATAGCCTTCCCTGTCCAATTCTCCATAAATCATCCATGCCCTCCTCTTTGCAGTCCGCTTTGCCCATTCAAATCCCCGCTCGTACTTGTCCTGCCAGCAAAATAAAAAGCGTGACAGAAAGCACTTCAGCCGGTGGGTTCTGCCCGTCCCGCTTCTGCGGAAAGATGCTGCAGCGGGACAGACTTCCTCATTACTTATCCAGAACGTGATCATTTTAGAACAAAAAAGACAATGCGTAAAGCATTTTTGAAGAGAAAACGGTGATCTGAGCACCATCCGTATTTGTCCCACAGGTTTTCTTGTGCTATACTGCCACTGGGTTCCCTGTTCTGAAAACAGAAAAATACAGAAAGGAAGACTTGCATGGCACAGAAACTGCTTTCCATTGCCATACCCAGTTACAACTCAGAAGCCTATATGGCCCATGCCATTGAATCCCTTCTCCCGGGCGGAGATGAGGTCGAAATATTGATTGTCAATGATGGTTCCAAGGACCGTACAGCGGAAATTGCGGACCGCTACGAACGCGAGTATCCGGGTATATGCAAAGCCATACACAAAGAAAACGGCGGACACGGCGATGCCGTGATGACCGGTCTGAGGAACGCCACCGGAATCTATTTTAAAGTCGTCGATTCAGACGACTGGATCGATGAAAAAGCGTATCCGCATATGCTTTCTGTCCTGCGCAGTCTGAGTGAGAAAGATAAACAGGTGGACCTGGTGATCGCCAACTATATCTACGACAAAGTCGGCGCTGCCCATAAGCACGTCATGAGCTACCACCATGCCCTTCCTGAGAACCAGGTCTTCTCCTGGGACGAAACCCGTCATTTCCGCGTAGGCCAGTACCTGCTCATGCATTCCTGCATATACCGTACGGACCTGCTGCGCACGTGCGGGCTCGATCTTCCCAAGCATACCTTCTATGTGGATGAGCTCTATGTCTATGTCCCCCTGAAGGATGTCAGGACCATGTATTATGTCAATGAAGACCTGTACCACTATTTTATCGGACGGGATGATCAGTCCGTGCAGGAATCCATTATGATCAAACGCATTGACCAGGCGCTCAAGGTCAATAAGCTGATGATCACATCCATTGACCTTGAGAAAATCGGGAACCTGCACCAGCGCAAATATATGCGCAATTATCTGGAGATTGTGACCACCGCATCCTCTGCGCTGCTCACCAAAAGCGGAACCGAAGAGAACCTCAGGAAAAAAGAGGAGCTGTGGCAGTTCCTCAAAGAAAACAACCCCTACGCTTATAAGCTTCTCCGTCACCGCTTTATGGGGCGCGTCATCCATATCCCCGGGGCCTTTGGCAGGGGCTGTCTCATCGGGGCCTATAAGCTCTCACAAAAAATCTTTGGCTTTAACTGAAAAAAACGGAGCGGGTCACCGCTCCGTTTTTCAGTGCACATGATTTATGCGTCCTCTCCCAGGACCTGTCTGGTCCTGTCCAGTACAGCCTCAATGGTCTTATCCATATCATAATATTTGTACTCGCCAAGCCGCCCGCCGAAAATCACTTTTTTCTGGCTGTCCGCCATTTCCCGGTAAGCTGCATAAATGGCATTGTTCTTCTCATCATTGACCGGATAATACGGCTCATCCCCGACTTTCCATTCAGAAGAGTATTCCCGGGAGATAACCGTCTTTGGCAGGTCATTTCCCTGCGCGTCCTTGCCGAACTCGAACCATTTGTGCTCAATAATGCGGGTATAAGGCGTTTCCCTGTCCGTATAATTCACAGCTGCATTGCCCTGGAAATTCGGCATATCAAGCACCTCTGTCTCAAAGCGGACAGAACGGTAAGCCAGTGTGCCTTTCTGGTACCCGAAATAAGCATCAATGGGACCCGTGTAAACAACGCGCTGCGCCATGGCGTCCCATTTTTCCCTGTTCTGCAGGTAATCCTCGCCCAGGCGCACCTCAATCCCATCCAGCATGTTCCGGACCATCTTCGTATACCCGCCCACAGGGATCCCCTGATAAAGCGCATTAAAGTAATTGTTGTCAAACGTCAGGCGCACCGGGAGGCGGCGGATAATAAAAGACGGCAGTTCCGTGCAGGGGCGCCCCCATTGCTTTTCGGTATAGCCCTTGATCAGTTTTTCATAGATATCCGTCCCCACAAGGCTGATCGCCTGCTCTTCAAGGTTTTTGGGCTCCGTGATGCCTGCCTCGCGCCTCTGCTGCTCTATCTTTTCCCTCGCTTCCTCAGGCGTCACAACGCCCCACATGCGGTTGAAGGTATACATGTTAAAAGGCAGGGAATACAGTTCCCCATGATAATTGGCCACAGGTGAATTGGTGAACCGGTTGAAAACCGCAAAGCGGTTCACATACTCCCACACTTCTTTGTTGTTTGTATGAAAAATATGTGCACCGTACCGGTGGACATGGATCCTTTCGATTTCTTCCGTATACACATTGCCCGCGATCGTATCGCGGCGGTCAATCACAAGCACTGATTTGCCGGCATCCCTGGCTTGTCTTGCAAAAACCGCACCATACAGACCGGCACCTACAATCAGAAAATCATACATCCCTTTTCCCTCATTTCATGGTACTTCTGTCCCCTGTATTGTCCACATATCTTCCGGACTTGTCAACCTCACCCGCCGCAGCAGCAAACGGATACCATTGATGACAGTTCCGTTCATGGCTTATAATGTGCTGTGTGATCTGAAGGAAGAAAAAACAAAAACAGCCACAGCAAGGAGATGATCTGTGTGTCGCGTGCCAAACAGCAGGTGCTTGAATACCGTACCTATCACCTTCCCGCGGAGTTTCCATTGCTCGTCCTCGATGGCGAGGCATGGCGGATCAGTCCTGTGCGCAGCAGCCGTCTGCATATCCACAATTGTCTTGAGGTCGGCATCTGCCATGACCAGAATGGCCACATGATCATGGGCAGTGAAGAAATCGCTTTCCATCCGGATTATGTCACCTGCATTGCCCGCAACGTGCCACATACCACCTGGTCCGAACCAGGGGAGCACAGCCTGTGGAGCTATCTGTACATCGATGCAGTTGCTTTGCTTGGCTCGCAGGGCATCGCCCGGATGCCGAACCTGAGCGCCATGCACCATATGCTCGCAACCTGCCACTTTGTCCTTCCACCCGGGGAGTTCCCATGGGCCGCACCGCTTCTCCGGGCAGTTCTTGAAGAGTACCGCAGCAAAGAGGCCGGTTTCCAGAACGCCATCCGTGCGCTTCTGGAACTGTTCTTTATCCGTCTGGTCCGGATCGAAGAGAAAACACCCGTTCCGGAAAAGGATGAACCGAGCCTTGCTGTCTTAACGCCCGCTCTGGATTATCTCCACACCCATTATGCCACGGACTTTTCCATGGAGGACCTTGCGGACCTCTGTCATATTTCCCCCACCCATTTCAGGCGGCTCTTCCATACCCAGATTGGTATGAGCCCCCTCATGTTCCTTCACCAGCTCAGGATCCTAAAGAGCTGCAGTCTGCTTAAAAGCACCAACAGCACCATTTCAGATATTGCCATCGCTGTGGGATACACTTCTCTGAGCTCTTTCAACCTTTTTTTCAGGCGCTTTATGAACACCACTCCTTCACAATGGCGTAAATCCGGTGATACAGAAAGGACTTCGCGTATTACCTTCACCGGATGGCTGCTTCCTGAAGTACCGGATTCCGGCCATTTTGGTTGAAAGTCGTCAGGTTATGGTTAATTTAAACTTGAATGTGTATGTTGATAACGGTACAATTAAAGCCACATTAAACACATTTATCAGGTTTTCAATCCAGAAGGGGGAATTCTATGCGCTCTCGTAAAGTCAAGGCGCCCAGCCTGCGTGAAAAAACCACTTGGAAAAAAGCCCTGCAGCGGGACTGGCACTTGTACCTTATGCTCCTCCTGCCTGTCGCTCTAGTCATAATTTTCAACTATGCCGCCTATCCCGGCCTGCGCATGGTCTTTATGGATTACAAACCAGCGAAAGGCTATGATGGCAGCAAATGGGTCGGCTGGGGAACCTTTGAAAAGGTGTTCAGGGACAAGGATTTCATCCGCGCCCTGAAAAACTCCATTATCTTTAATCTGCTTGACCTTCTGGTCAGTTTCCCCATGCCCATCATTTTGGCCCTCATGCTCAATGAGCTCCGCTACCCGCGCTTTAAAAAGGTGACACAGACCGTTCTGTACCTCCCGCACTTCCTGTCCTGGGTCATTATCGGTTCTGTTGCCTATCAGCTTTTCCGTCCTTCAACCGGCATTGTCAATGTCCTGCTCATGAAATGGGGATGGATCCAGCAGGGTATCCCCTTCCTGACGGAAAAGAACCACTGGGCCGCCACTTATCTGCTCATCGGTGTATGGCAGGGCATGGGCTGGGGAACCATCATTTACCTTGCAGCCATCACGGGCATCAGCGGCGAACTCTACGAAGCCGCCATGATCGACGGTGCCAACCGCATGCAGCGGATCTGGCACATCACCCTGCCAGGCATCCGCTCCACCATCGTGGTCCTGCTGATCATGAACCTGGGTAAAATTATGGGAAGCAACTTCGAGCGCCTTGACGTTTTCGCCAATACACAGGTCAGGGATTATCAGTACCAGCTTGCCATATACATCTACGAGAAAGGTCTTGCCAATTCCAAGTTCAGCATGGCAACTGCGGTCGGCCTTTTCCAGTCCCTGGTGGGGCTTATGCTGGTTCTGCTCAGCGACCGGATTGCAAAAGGCCTCGGCGAAGACGGACTTCTGTGAGGAGGTGGCTATCATGGCAAAAGAAAAAACATTTGATACCATCAATGACGGTTCCCATGCCATAAGAAAATTCACAATCGGTGATTTTCTCATCATGCTGGTACTGGTGATCCTGTGCCTGACCTGTATCCTGCCCTTTATCCATCTGGCGGCCAAGTCCATTTCCAGCAACACGGCTGTCATGCAGAAAGCCGTTGTGCTGTGGCCCATCGGTGTCAATCTTGATGCGTATGCTTCCATTTTCCAGGATGGCACGCTTGTGCATTCTTTCCTCTACAGTGTTGAAGTCGTTGCCATCTTTACCGTCATGGGTATGATCGTATGTACCTGTGCAGCTTACCCTCTCTCCAGGAAGCGTCTTAAGGGACGTGCTTTCTTCACTGTGATCCTGATGATCCCGATGTATTTCAGCGCCGGTCTGATCCCTTCCTACCTGCTTTACAAGGATCTGCACCTGCTCAACACCATGTGGGTCCTTATTCTGCCGCTGATTTACTCGTCCTATAATATGCTCATTATGAAGAACTTCTTCCAGAGCAATATCCCGGACAGTCTTGAAGAAGCTGCTTTCCTGGACGGCGCCAACAATTTCCAGATTCTGTTCCGCATTGTGCTTCCCCTTTCCATGCCCATTATTGCGACCCTTTCCCTGTTCTATGCCGTCGGCAGGTGGAACGCTTATGCGGATAACAAATACTACATCACAAAAGAGGGGCTGAAGATGATCCAGTACAAGCTTTACCAGCTTGTCGCCTCAGCCACCGAAGCCCAGACAGCGACCTTATCTGAAGCGATTGAAGTCACCAGCACACCTGAGGTCCTTCAGTCCGCCTGCATCATGTTCGCCACCCTGCCCATTATCTGCGTCTATCCTTTCCTGCAGAAGTATTTCGTCAAGGGCGTTATGGTTGGTGCTGTCAAGGGATGATCCACGGTATTCTTGGCGCAACGCGCCCTGAAGATAAATCACAAGGAGGTAGACTTATGAAGAAATTCCTTTCCCTGGCCATGGCAGTCCTTATGGTGCTGTCTTTGCTCTCTGTGGCAGGTGCTGAAGAAGCCGCCGCATGGGAACCCTTTGCTGAGAACGTGCATATCACCATCCCGGTCTATGACCGCGGTCAGGCCGGTGTCCCGAACGTGGAAGACAACTACTGGACCCGCTGGATCCAGAGCAACTTTGGTGACAAGTACAACATCACTGTCTCTTATGTGGCTATCCCGCGTACCGACGTGATGACAAAGTATTCCATGCTTGCAGCAGCCGATGACCTTCCTACCGTGCTGATGGAATATGACTATCCCAAAGTCACACAGTGGGCCAGCGACGGCTACCTGACCACCTTTGACATGGCCGAGTTTGCCAAGGTTGCCCCGACCTATTACAAGCGCATGGTCGACAACAACCAGCTCACCTACACCCAGATCAATGGTGAAACTTATTTTGTTGCCGCCTATCGTCCCTACTATGATACCACCTACACCTTCCAGAGCTTCGTCCGTATGGACTGGCTGCGCCAGGTCGGCTATGATCATGTGCCCGTGACCACCTCGGAATACAATGATGCCATGCTCAAGATCCAGCAGGCAGGCATTGCTGCCCATCCCGCTGGCGGCGTAATGATCACCGGTCTGGGTTCTGACCAGAACTATCAGTGGCGCACCTGGCCTCTGGATGAGGAAGAATGGGCCAAGTACGGCGACTATAATATTCCCGCTCTGGGCTGGGAGCCGAACTACAAGCTCCTGAAGAACGAGAACTACAAGTATAATGCCGGTCTGACCAACCCCGAATACTACCTCACAGGCACCGAAGATGAAAAGACCAATTTCATCAATGGCGAATATTATCAGTATGGCAGCTACATCTCTGCCAGCATGGATTGGCTCAAGGCTTTCTATGATGCCAACCCCGACGCAGAACTTGCTATCGTTCCTGTCAATGGAAAGATTGATGCTGAAGTCGGCACCAACCCCGGCTACCGCACAGACAACCCCTTCGGCATGATGGTCGGTTTCTCCAAGGATGCAACCCCGGACCAGATGAAGGCTGCCTGGATGTACATGGAATGGCTGACCCAGCCCGACAACCTCTTTGCTTTCCAGTGGGGCGTTGAAGGCCAGAACTTCAAGTATGACGAGAACGGCCTGCCTGTCTCCATCAGCGATTATGATGGCGAAAGCAAACAGGGCTTCAACAATAACAAGGACTACTGGTGCATCACCCTTGAAGCACGTCAGGCCGGCTCCATTGAGGACGTGATCCGCAATAACCTGCCCCATGACCTGCCCCAGGATTTCACCGAGGACATCATCAACTGGTACTACAACAAGGTTAAGGTCCGTGATGCCGGTTGGGCCATCGCCAACGCTCTCTATTCTGTGAGCATCGACGCTGAAGCTGAGTATCAGACGGTTCTTGTCAACCTGTACAAAGAATACCGCGACAAGCTGACCATGTGCTCACCTGAGGAATTCGATACACTGTATGCCCAGTACGCACAGGAGTACCTCGACGCCGGTTATGAAGAAGTCATCAACGAGCGCGCCGAGGCCTATGCTGCCGGCAATTCCACACACCTTCTGAACCAGAACGCAGTAGAAGTTGATTTCTCCAAATAAGAAACAAGCCAAATGAAAAACAAGCAGGCCGAAAGACCTGCTTGTTTTTCATTTGACATTCATTCTAAAAACGCCTTTCCCGGCACTGCGCCATGCCTGACAAGATGCTCCTGCACGGCCCTGACATCTGTCATCTGTACATCTGTCCCATCACAGGCAAGGGCCGCTGCTGTTCCTGCCGCTTCTCCCAGCGCCATGGCCGTGGGCGTAATGCGCACAGACGCAGCCGCCTCATGCGTTGCACATACGCACCGTCCCGTCACCAGGAGGTTGGTGACTTTCTCAGGTACCATAACCCCGAAAGGCACATCATACAAGGTTGCGTCATCCGTTTTCGTCCATTGGAGGGTCTGCCCCGCCGGATCGTGGATATCAATCGGGAAGGCACACATCGCCACACTGTCGGCAAATGCAGCATGGGAAAGCACGTCCTCTTCTTTGAGGCAAGCCATGCACCTGATATGCCGCGTCTCCCGGACACCAATGGCAGCTCCGGTCTCACATAGCCTGATATTTTCAAAGCCGTCGATGTACTTGCGCAAAAATGCCATGATCTCGTCAATCTGGTACCGCCCTTCGGCTTCCGCCTCCGTCAGTTCATACGCATCCGTACCATTTTTCCGGATCACCCGGGACATATTCACCAGCGCCTCATCCTCCCGGACACCCTGGAAGAGCAGTACGCGGTCCCTTGCCAGCTTCAGGTCTCCGTTTGCCTTGGCTTTTGAGACAATGTCAAAATAGCCTGATACAGCGGTATAGGGCATTTCCATGGCCCCGGGGGCAAGAATAAACTGTTCCGGATGTGCGCGCATATATGCCCTTACTTTCCGGAAATCCACGCCTGCAATCCGGAACATCTCCGTCATGGGCTGGGAAAGCTGGTCTGCCTGCCTGCCCTGGGTAAAGGGGACCCCGGCCGCTACGGCAAGGTCACCGTCGCCGCTCGCATCAATGAACACCTTGGCAGAGATTTCTTCCAGGCCTGATTTGTTGGCGACTGTAAGTCTGGTCACCCTGTTGTTCTTTCCTTCACAGGAAAGGAACACCGTGCCAAGAAGCAGCGTGATATCTGTTTCCCGAAGCATCTCATAATAGACCTGCTTGAGCTGTTCCGTATCAATAGGTGTAATCGTCTCAGTCACCCCAAGCGGGTCCGGTATATGCCCCAGTGTGCCCCCTCTTTTGCGCAGACGTTCCATAATCTGCTGCGGTATCCCCCGTACGACCTCACGGCCCCCTGAGGAAAATCCCATCAGCGGACTGACAAGGGAAACTGTATTCGTTCCCCCAAGCACCATGTTCCTGTCGATGAGAATGACTTTTTTCCCTTCCCTGGCCGCTGCGAGCGCTGCACAGATGCCTGAAGAACCAGCACCAACCACAGCAATGTCTGCTGTCCGTTTCATATTATCTCCCCCTGTCGATCTTCACTTCAAAGGTCCTTGCCCATGGTAATGAGATCTGATGCGGCGTGACCCATGGATAAGGCATGTTCTGTGCATACATCTCACGCAGCCTGTTTTCTGCGCGCTTCCTGTCCTTGAGCTGAAACGGGTCCTCCCCATTGGCCCTTACCCATGCATTCAGCCTGTCGCGCAGCAGCGACTGATACAAAAGATCGTCCAGAAGCCTCGCATCACGGAAGGCCGTATTTCCCGTATCCTCCAGTGCATCAAGGGCAAGCTGTGCTGCAAGCGTCCCAAGACTGTTGCTTGCCGTGTTCC
This sequence comes from uncultured Clostridia bacterium, assembly GCA_946538615.1. GTDB lineage: Bacteria > Bacillota > Clostridia > Christensenellales > Aristaeellaceae > UBA2943. Next base: position 5,943 of record CAMNGW010000010.1, on the reverse strand, counting down.
AGGCACTGTACCCCCACAGCCTTTCGGGGTGCCGGATCCTTTTCATCAATCGAAGGCTCCCGCCATTGGCTCCTATCACATCAAGCAGGTAAACCCGGCTCTTCCCCTCAAGCAGCGTGTTGACAGCATCTGCCATCCTGTCAAGATCCGTACCGGGCACCTGACCATCATTCTCCTGCTGCTTGGCATCTGGCGGAGGAGCCACCACCATGACCGTCTGTGCGTCCGGGTCTTCTTCAATCCCGACATAGCGCATCGTGTCCTTGACATTTTCGCTGAAAAGACGGTCCTCGTAGAGGGCAATAAAATCCGGACCGAGCCATGCCACATGTGCCTGTATTTTCCTGCCGCCAAGAAGCGTGCGTGCTAAAGCGACACAGCCTCCCTCGTCTGCCCCGTTATGCAGATAGACATTTTGTCTGCCTTCTGCCCTTCCGATCAGTTCCTGCTGCTCCAGCCTGTGGAACCCATATACCCGGGCATCTTCCTGCAGGTACAGCAGACTTGAGAACGGCAGATCGAGCCAGTGAAGATTGACCGCATGATTGCGCTTGCGCACGCTCAGATACGTTTCCAGGACGTCCTCCGGAATCCTGGCTCTGGCGTGCTCCGCAACAGCGGACCACACGTCCCCTTCCTGCTGCGCCCTGTTCACCGCTTCCGCATAGTCCATCATAGCCTGATAGGCATCCAGGTCCGAGCTCGCCAGTGCAGAAATTGATGCCCGCATAATGATCGAAAACAGCACAATGGGCTTGTCGGGAAAACATTTGTGCACTTCTCTCACAAAGTCGGCACGTCGGATGGCTTCCGTCTCGCTGATCTGGAACGTACGGCTTGCCAGAAGAGAGCCGTATACCAGGTGGTCTGCGGAAATCACAAACGCATCAGCCCTGGCACCGGCGTCCATGAGAAAGTCGCAGCTCGCCTCAAACGGTGCGGGCCGGGTATAATCATCCATGATTTCCGGAAGAAGAAGGGTTGTATTTTCACCTGCCAGCTCTTCAGGAAACGAGCTGTTGCATGGTCTGGAATCAAGGGGAAGCAATGCAATCGTCATACTTATCTCCCCGTCATGCCAGTGCATCAATCGCCCTGCGGAATGCGCGGACAGTCTCTTCCACGCTCTGGACTTCTTTGCCTGTCACGATGGCGCCGATCATGATTCCCCGTACCCCTGTCCTGGCAAGCACAGGCACATCTCCGGGCAGAATCCGCCTCTGTGTGGGAACAACAACGGGGACCGTTACGGCATCAGCGATTGCACGGTAGCGAGCCAGGTCTCTGAGAGTCAGTCTTGTGCCATACTCACTTCCCGGGACAATGCTGGCCTCAATCACGCCTGCTCCGCATAATTCCAAAGCTCTGATTTCCTCAAGGGAATAGGAAGCGTCCGCCGCTGCCATGACTGGTATCTGTGACTCCATAAGGGCAGGGGGCGCATGGTGTCCATATACAGAAACAAACGAAAAGGGCATCTTCAGAATTTCTTCCATATCCTTTTCCACAATATCCGGATCCGCGCCGGGCACAATGCCCATGGGGCCTTTTCTGTCCCCCAGCATCTGCCAGAGCACTTCCCGGCTCTGGGAAAATGTCCCGAACTGGTTCCCGCTTGCCCTGTGGGAGAGATTGACATGGCACTTGACCACATCTGCACCCGCCTCAAAAGCTGCCCTGCACATTTCAGGATTGTTTTCCGGCAGGCTCATAATCAGTGTCAGCTTTTTTTCATGCAGCATGGATAGATAGTCATTCATACCCCGTGTCCTCCTTTGCTGAGCTCGTAAATGGTCCCGAACCAGCGTGTTTCAGCCATAAGACCGCACGCTTTGGCAATATGGAGATAATCCCCCTGAGGGAAACTTGCCTGCGGGAGCGTGATAAGATCTTCCCGGTCCGTGATCAGCCCGGCCAGATCGCAAAACTGCATCAATGCCCGGATGTCCTCCGGCCGGGACAGCTCGCCGCAGTGTCCCGTTGCACCGTGTACACTTCGTCCTTCCATGACAAGAACCACTTTGTCCGGAAAAACAGATAAGGCGCACACAAAGTCATTCAGTGCTTTAGCCGCGCCAAACAGGATCTGATAGGTGCAGGCTGCATATGCCGCATGCTCCACATAAGCCGGGATCCCATACCGGCGCTCCACCAGTTCCCTGAGGGGAACATTGGCCCAGTCCAGCTCCGGATCATCCAGAACAATACCGGCACCTGTTTCCACTGTGCCATGCAACCCGATTCCGATGGCCGCAACCCTGGTACCCTCCGTCAGCCTGAGACCTTCCGAGATCGCATTGAAGAGAAAATGCAAAGGGCTCTCCCCGTTCCGTTTTCTCTCAAATACCTGACGTTCCTTACCCGTCATATCCGTAAGGGCGACCTCGACCGTCTCCGCCTGAAGATAGACCCCCAGGATACAGGCGAAATCAGCATCAATAGCATAGTTCAGCGGCTTGCGGCCGCCCGAGGATACACCCGTCCCCTGCATACTGAGCAGATGCGCATCCGTCAGACGATTGATACAGTCAGATACAGTCGACATGCTCAAGCCTGTTGAACGTGCCAGCTCCAGCTTGGTCTGGCCCGTATGAACCAGCAATTCCATCATGATCTTATGGAGGTTTGCTGCACGCAGCCCGTCCACTGTCCCCTTCTGGCTGCCAGGATCAAACATAATGCTCATCCGTTCCCTCATTTCTGTAGTTTTTTGTGTACCCTGTTGTACGTCAACTGAAAGACCGGGTGTAACAACATACACCCGGTCAAAAAATCAATAGGCTTTTGCAAAATACATGACATGCTTGGCTTTTTTGCCGCAGCATACGCAGGTATCACCAAATGTTTCCCCTGACTGATCGAAAGGCATATTTCTTGAGCTTGCGTTGAACTTTTCCTTGATCGTATCCTCGCACTCCCGTTCTCCGCACCACATGGCCTTGGCAAAACCTGTCTCAACAGCTTTGCCCAGCTCATCCATATTGCTGACTGTGTACGTATGCGCATCCCGGAACTGTTTGGCCTGTTCATACAGTCCTTTCTGGATATCATCCAGGAGCGCCTGCAGTTCGCCAGCAATGCCATCAAGGGGCATTGTGCTCTTTTCACAGGTGTCACGGCGGAAGATCGTGACAACACCGTTTTCGAGGTCCCTCGGGCCCACCTCAAGGCGCACAGGTACGCCCTTGAGCTCCCAGTCATTGAACTTGAAACCAGCAGAAACTGTGTCACGGTCATCCAGCTTTACGCGGAACCCGGCTTCTTTGAGTTCCTTTTCCAGCTTCTCACAAGCTTCTGTCACTCCGGGCTTGTGGCTTGCAATAGGAAGGATGACAGCCTGGATCGGGGCAATCCTTGGCGGGAGGCGCAAGCCGCGTTCATCGCCATGGGTCATAATAATAGCACCTATAAGCCTTGTGCTTGTGCCCCAGCTTGTCTCATAGGCATACTCCAGCTTGCCTTCCTTGCTCTGGAACTGTACGTCATAGGCTTCGGAGAAATTGGTGCCAAAGTTATGGCTTGTACCTGCCTGCAGGGCTTTCCCGTCCTGCATCATGGCTTCCATGGAATACGTGGCACGGGCCCCTGCAAATTTCTCCTTATCGCTCTTCTGTCCCACATACACAGGCAGGGCCATCACGTTCTCAGCCACATCGCGGTAGACTTCCAGCATGGTCAGCGTCTCTTCCTGGGCTTCCTCCGCGGTTGCATGGATGGTATGTCCTTCCTGCCACAGGAATTCCGATGTGCGCAGGAACGGGCGCGTCGCTTTTTCCCAGCGCATTACTGAACACCACTGATTGTATTTCATAGGCAGATCGCGCCAGGTCTGGACCCATTTGGAAAACATGGTGCAGAATATGGTCTCAGATGTCGGACGTATGGCAAGGCGCTCCTGCAGTTTCTCATTTCCGCCCTGGGTTACCCAGGCAACTTCCGGGGCAAAGCCTTCCACATGTTCTGCTTCCTTGAGCAGAAGGCTCTCAGGGATCAGCATGGGGAAATAAACATTCTCTGTGCCGACTTCCTTAAAACGTGCATCCATCTCTGCCTGAATCCGTTCCCAGATGGCATACCCATAGGGACGAAGGATCATGCATCCGCGCACGGGGGCATAATCGCACAGCCCGGTCTGGGTAATCACATCGGTATACCACTGCGAGAAATCTTCATTTCTGGGCGTGATATGCGTAACAAATTCCTGCTTGTTGGCCATAAATCGGTTCCTCCACTCTGAAATTGGGCGAATAATAAAGCCTTCGCCCCAAACTGTCGCAGGGACGAAGACTGAACTTCGCGGTACCACCCGGCTTAGAGTCTTCAAAAAAGCTCTCTCTCATTCGGAATCCTTTCACGGGGATTAGGCGGCGGGGATTAGCCGCGGCTCCGGGCTGGGCAGCACAGGATCTGTACGCGCATCTCTCACCCGCATGCACTCGCTTGGTACCACTCCCTGTGCAAGGCCTTTCACTGCCGATAGCACGATTATACTCTGGAAAGAAGGGGTTTTCAACCTTTTCTTAATGTTTCCTTGTCTTATTTTCCACGCATTTTCCACATGCCGCTCAGTTTAAACCCCGAAACTATATGCTTGTCTTCTTTCTTACATCGCGGACAGACCTTGCGTGTCCGTTCATATTTACAGTCTTTCGGATAAAGATGGATATCACACATATCATTAATGCAATGTCTGCATATATTATTGTTATATTTTCTCCGGATTCTCCTTGTTGTCCACATGTCTGGTCACCTTTCAAAATCATCTTTTATTCGATGTTCTGCCTCTTTCCTTTCTAAAGATTACGCGCATTTTAACAATACTCTGCTGGCATGTCAATCTTCAAGAGGTAAACAACCTATAGCATTTATGATTTTCCTGTGTTTTTTATGATTAAATTATGATTTTTTATGACACTGTTTTGTAGTGGTTTCCCTCTGCTGGATCCTTTTGCCTGTTGCAATTGGCTGTCATCTGAAAGTTCGTTTCTTTGCCGTACACTCTACTAAACCACGGGAGACGCACCAACAATTCTTACGGCAGTGTCCACCTTACAGCCGGACACCGCCAGAACGTACAGGTTTTCATCAGTCATATGGACAAGTGTGTGGTTTATATCACAAAATCAGCCGGACAGACATCCGGCTGATTCTTTGTATTGGCTGTTCACAAACCCAGCTGATTAATTTCCCGCTGTACCCAGGCAGTAATAGTTGGCACAGCAACCATTGCCGTTGTAATATTCTTCAGTGGGTGTACCCGTATCAATCCAGAAATAATTCGGATCACGTGGCTCTCCCGTGCCCAGAACCTCCATATCATAAAAAGCAGGTATCGTATCTGAGTTGAAATAAATCATGGTATTTACGGGCAAACCTGCCAGACTGTTCTCCTCCAGTTCAACACGTGCAGGGAGGCGGATAATAGTCGCGGCAATACCGTCAAGCGCGTTGGCATCCAGACATTCGAGACTGTCAGGCAGTTTCAACGTGCTTTCATTATTGTTCAGCACAAAGACCACCATGTTGGCAAATGCCATCTCAGCGCCCTTTAAGCCATCTTCATTGACTTCATAAACATGTGCAGTAATGACATTCTTCCTGGAAGTGTTTTTGGCAATAGCAAAGGCACCTTCCCCAGCGTAGATCAGATTGCCCTCTGTCACTTCATATTCCACAATGGATTGGTCAACATCATTGGTAAAGGACAGTTCCGCATTGCAGTTCAACAGGTCTCCTGGTTCTCTTATCATGCAGACAAGCGCCTGACAACTGTATGCACTCATTTTTCCACCAGTCAGACCGGGCCCATAGAATCCAACAGATACTCCGTCGACCACGAATAACGAACTGGAATCCAAGTTTGTTCCAACTGTCACATGCAGTGTATCAGAAACATTTCCATCCCCGGAAGATGCTGTAATGTAAGTTTCTCCGACACTCAAC
>CAMNGW010000009.1 GCA_946538615.1 uncultured Clostridia bacterium | reverse complement strand
AGGGCGGTCTGGGGACTTTCACCCGTTAGAACGTGCGCTCGCCTCGCGCACAAGTAAAAGAAAGGAAGACGCATGTCTTCCTTTCTTTTGTTCCTTTTTGGTCCGCTATTTCTTGCTGTTCACACAGTAAAGGGTATCATTGACCGGAAGACGGGTGAACAGGTACCTGTGGTTGAACATCAGGCCTTTGTAGGGGCTGGTGGATTCCTCAGGCGTCGCCGGCTGAATGTAGGTGCTGGGCAGGGCGTTCTCCTCCATGCTCCCCAGAAGGTCCAGGCCTTCCCCGAAAGTCATGGCATCGTACCGTCCGACACTGTTCATGAGCCTGGCAACAGGTTCAAGGTCAACCGCCGCGATGGCGTGCAGGTCCTCCGTGATATCCACGTGCTGCTGGCCGTTGCCGACATACAGCCCCATCGTCCAGCCGTCTGTGACAGGGCGCTTGCTGAGAATACTGTCGGGCACCTGCGTGCTGGGGATAATGACAAGACGGTAGGTCGTCTGGGAAAGCGTCCAGTTGTGATCATGGGAAAACTGCTGCATATCCTGGGACAAAAGGTCCTTTACCGGTACCGTCAGACTCGCGCCGGCATGCACAAGGCTTACTGCGTCCACGCCCACTTTCTGCAGGTACTCCAGCGCCTGCCAGTTGAGGCGCAGGTACCGGCCGCCCCACAGGAGGTTCCCGTCCGCGTCCGTTGCATAACCCTTATCTTTGTTGATTTCAGGCTCTGTTCTCAGCCTCAGTAGCAGCTGCTGGTTCTCCTCGTCCCACTTCATGGACGGGGTAAACAGCTGGTTCTGGTTGGGCCGGGTATCAAAGACCAGTCGCCCGACATTTCCGCTGCCCAGCTGAAGATTGTCCGTCGCCTGCAGCATGACGCTCAGTTTCCGGCCGTCCGTGCGCACAATGTCCTGGCGGACAGGGTGCAGGATCTCCCCGGTAAAGATGAAGGGGAGATCAAATGCCATCTCTTCGTCCCAGAAATCCATATCAGGAAGGATCGTGAAGACCGGCGCGTCATCTGCAAGGACAAAGACATAATACTCCGCAGCCTCAAGGCCGGAGACATCAAAGGCATAGTTGCCCGGCTCCTCACCCTCTTCGCGCAGCAGTACGCCTTCCACTTCATCTTCTTCCAGAAGGCCCGTCACGGAAAAGAAGAATTCCGGGTCCTCCTCACCGGGATATTTCTCCTGGTTGGGTTCAGGCTCGACCACGAGCCGGATTTTCCGGATCTGAAATGGGAAACTCGTCTCTCCCGGAAGGTAGACCGGGTCATTTTCCGGCATGGTCAGGACCAGATGGTAAGTGCCCACCTGCACGGGAAGACCGTCTGCATTCAGGTCTTTTCCGGTATAGTGCACCTTTGCGTTTTGCGGGAGCCTGACCGGACAGACATAGGGCCTGCCTGTATACGTCCTGTCAAGGCTGTCTGTGACCGTAAACGGCCCGCGGTGGACGTGCCGGACAATTTCTGAAAAGCTGAATCCATCAGCGGTTGAAGGCGTGAGGACAGCATTTTCTGCACGGGTGGCAAATACACGCAGGCTCACCGTCATCCCCGGCTCGATATCGCTGAGCCGGACCTGCCCGTCCTGGGCATAGGCGAGCCCCGCACGTTCCACAAAGGTATCCGGAAGGTCCCGCTCCTGCTGGGCAACGATATACGACACGCCGCTGGTCAGGGCGCCTTCACAGGTGAAACGGATGGTCATTGTCCCGTCCGCATGGTCCTCTGTTCTGATATCTTCAATGTTAAGTTCAGGCGCCACTTCCGCCTGGGCGTTCTGGATGACGGCGCGGTAGATTTCATGGCCGTCAGATATCGCGACGTCACCGTCATAGTCAATGCCCCACAAAGAGAGCGTGCCATCATAATGTGTGACCCAGTCGTATACCGTGTCCCCGATGCGCACCGTGACAGGCGTATTCGCTACCCGCTGTCCTGTCCGGTTGATCACGCAAAGCGTAACATGCGCCGCCTCCGGTTCCGGGACGATCTTGATGTTCCCTTTCAGCGTCATGCCCGGAAGCAGGTCCTGCTGCTGCATAAGGAGCCTGCCGCTCATCGCGCTGAGCGTCACGGAACTCTCTTCTTCCGAGATAACCTGTGAAAGCGAGATCAGCGCATTGTCCCCGGTAAAAACAGCTTCCAGCTGTTCTTTGGCAAGCACAAGGACAGGTCCGTCGTTGTGCACCTGCACATTGTGGAAGTGGACCTGGGAATGGGCGTCCCGGAGCGTAAGGCTCCCCTCTGCGCCAGTCCCTTCTCCCTGGACCGTGAACTGTTCAAGGGAGAGCTCAAGCCTGCTTTCGAAAATATGCTGTGAGAAGGTCTGCCCTTCCCTGACTGATGTGAGCATCAGCACAGCCCCCTGAAGGGACATCAGGTACTGCGCCTCGGTCTGCGGGACAAGCAGTTCAAGGGCCGGCAGGAGCATCATGCACGGGATCCTCTCGCCGTCGACGATCACTTCTTCGATCCGCTCCGTGTCATAGCGCACCGGGAACACGTTCCATCCTGAAGGGATGGCGTTCATGTGTATGCTGCCGGAGACAAACTGTACTGTATCGTCCGTCCTGCCGTCAAGGGTGAGGAGCTCATCTGCCTCAATGGCTGCATAAGTCAGATCGCCAGTGATATGGGAAGCGGCATCCACCCGCAGCCGGTAGGGAACGGATGCCTCAATCTGCTCTGCGCGCAGGTCGGCGCCATTGAGGCACAGCGTGACCTGATCAGCTTCAATCACATAGACCCTGCTGTCACCGGACAGTACATTGTACGTTTCCCCGGCCTGACAGACCACCCTGTCCTGTGTGGGAACAGGCTCTGGATCCGGCTCTGGCGTGACAACAGGCACAGCTGTAGGCACTGCCTGAGAGGCAATGACCAGCGTGTCCCCCTGCACGCTCCCTGTATACTGCACCCCATTCTTTGGTGCAGGAAGATAGAGGTACGCCTTTCCATCCCTGTCAGGGCCCGTATAATCCAGCGCCTCGCCGTCGAGGGTGGCGCGCACGGCACCCTGTGCTTCAAACACTTCAAGGACCCGGCCGGCGGACTCACGGATGCCCATGACCTGCCAGCTCCCGCCGGGAATAAACACTTCAGGGGCTTTTTCTCCGCTGAGGGATACGGCACGGATATGGCCCGTACCGCTGCCCGAGAGGGTCAGCCTCGTTCCTGTTTCCAGCATGATCCCGGCCAGTTCGTTCTGGCCCCTGGTATAAACTGTCGCCTGGCTTCCCGCATGGAGACGGAGCGTATTCATGCTTGTCTTCTCCATGCGCAGAATCACAATGCGGTTGGGGGCAATTTCCACGTTCCCGGTGATGGCGCTGCTGTTTTCCAGCAGATACACACCGCTCCGGTACAAGACAGCATCGCCCTGTGTCAGGTCAATGCTGGTCACTCCCTGTACGCTCCGGGTTCCGCTCTGCGCAAGGCTCAGGGCATCCTGGCGGTCCAGGAGCCATCTGCCCAGGGGGCACACGGGCACATCAAGGCCATGGACGTCCTGCCTGATATGTACGCAGCCCTCCGTCCCGCAATGGGGCGCCTGTATGCAGTGCTCATTGGCATGGTCGCATTGGGACTCGTCCCACAGTTCGTCTTCAGTATCGAGCGTCTCCCCGTATTCATCTTCAGTTTCAGGTTCCTGTGTCTGCGAAGGATCATCTGTCACCTCATATGTTTCCGTCTCCATGTCCGCTTCCACAGGCTCCGGCGTGTCAGACGGAGCGGGCTCAACCGTGGCCACAGGTACTTCTGTCTCCTCCGCCGCGTCCGTCGGGGAGGGCAGGTCAGGCTCTGCAGTCTGATGGCCGGGATCCGGCTCCACTGTCTGTTCGGGTTGGGACGTGGGGTCCGCTATCTGTGTCTGTTCAGGCTGGGACGTGGGGTCCGGCTCCACTGTCTGCTCAGGTCCTGCGGTCTCCTCCGGTGGCTGGACCGTCTCAGGAGGAGCTTGTGTTGTCTCTTCCCCGCTGTCTGTGTGTGGCGGCTCCGTCACAAAAGGTTCCTCGGTGGCCTCCGCCGGCTCCGTCTGCCCGTCTGTCTCTTCGGTGGGAACGATCCCCGGTTCCGGGGATTCCTGCACATTTCCGCTCTCCTGGGAAACATCTGCCTCCTGGGACGGGCCCACGGCAGGCTCCACGATTTCAGGCACATAAGCCGGTTCTTCCGCTACTTCCTCTGAGCCGGCCCCGGATACTTCAAGAACTGCCGGTACGCTTTCTGGCACCTCACTGGACAGCCCGTCCTCTGCGTATGCAGGGAAACAGTTGACAAGAAACATGACGAAAACCAGAAAAGCTGATATTCCTCTATTTCTCATTTTTACCACCTGTTATACTGACCCGTTCATAATGGCTGTTATGATCGCGCCATTATTAAAATAGGGTGCAAGTACGCTTGTTTCTATCAGTTCATTGACCGTGTCAAGGGAGACAATCGTCTGAACCAGGGGCAGGAGTGCAAAGAGAATGAACACAATCAGGGCACCGCGCAAAAGTCCGAACACGCCCCCGACAAGCCCGTCAAGCTGCTTGAGCACAGGGAGCCTGAAAATGGCGCGGATCGCCGAGATCACAAGGGACACCGCCAGATACAGAGCAAAAAACACGATAATATAGCAGATGATATTGGTGCTTGCACTCAGCACGGTTTCACTCACGTATTCTGAGACGGTTTCCCCGGCCCCGTAGACCTGATTGGTCAGATTGTTGCGCAAAAGCTCAGCCATGGAATCAGGGAGCCCCACCTTGCTGACAATATCTGAAATGGTCTGGGCCGTGAGGTTGCCCACGCGCGTCAGGGATGTCATAAGGTCCCCCATCCGGCTGGATGCATCTGTGTAGCTGAGCAGCATTGTCCTGAGCTGTTCGTTATTGGCAATGTACTCCGTCAGTTTCGGATACAGGGCAAAGGAGGCAAGGAAAGCAATCAGACAGCCGCCCGTATTGAGAACGGAGCTGATGAACCCCCTGTAAAGTCCAAAGAGGACACTCACCCCTATCACACCAAGAATGACATAATCCACAATATTCATAGAAAAACCCTCTATTAACCGTCACTGGACCTTGGGCTGTTTTGCCCTCGCCTCAGTCAGAACAGGATCATGATCCCCGCCCGGTGCGTGCGCTTCGTTGATCGCATCAATCTCCGCTTTGGTCATCACCGGGGTACAGTATTCGCACCGCGTCAGTCTCTTGTAGTCATCGCTTTCAAGCTCACCGTAGGTAATGGGCTGCAGAACCACATTTTTTTCAGAGTTGCAGGTCTCGTGGCTGTGGAACGTCTTTGCTTTCTCAGGATTGATATAAACCACAGTTTCATCTGATGGATAGGAGATCTGTCTTCCCTGCCAGTCCTCCCAGATGACGATCTTCATATTCTTCCGCTTGTTTTTCCACAGCCAGTACATATTGGTCCCCTCAGGGGTCTGTTTCCGCTGTACGCGGATACAGCCATGCGACCCGCGGTTGCCAAGCTTGTACTCTGTGGTGGAATAATTTTTGCTGCCGTCCCGGTTCTTCATGTGCGGGACTTCATGAATCAGGTCGCCGTCGTTGAAACGGATGCCCATGGAACAGGTCAGATTGTCCGACTTGAAATCGCCCACGGCCGGAATCTGCAGAAGGAACTCGCCTGAACGCGTCTCATTGTAAGGCTGCCGGGCATTGGCAAGGCCTGTGGAAACAAGAAGCGTGGAGAATAAATGTCCCTCCCTGAAAATATACATCCGCTGGGTAAGTTTGTCCACGACAAGCCCCATCTCCTGGTCCGGATAGGCTGTTTTCAGGAGCGAAGTCTGGACATACCCCTGCACGAGCATATTCCATGCCTTGATTTTGCTGTCATGAAAGGACGAGGAATAGCATTCAATGAGCGACCATCCATTGTCGAGTGTCTCAAGGACGTGCACGCTTTGCGTCACACAGGTCACAACGCCTACCCCGCCCGCCTTTTCCGAAGGCTCCGCACGGATCACGACCTGTGTCTTTTCCGCGTTCTTTTTCCCCGTATCCACAACCGTCACAGGGCTGATAAGCATCTGCCATACGGCGTCTTCGTCCGTGATATCCATGGGCATGGTCCAGTAGTTCATCGTGCCGTCCTGGCCATCGTAAGGGCTGGAATACGCCGGGGTGTACTGGCGCTGGTCATTGATCACCACGGTCGGTTCATCAGCCGGAATGATCACTTCTTCCTCAATAACAACCTCCGTCACAGGCAATTCGTATACTGTCTCTTCCTCATCCTCAGGTGCTGACAGGTGTACCAGCAGCTCTGAGGCGGCGCTGGCGCCTTCACGGTCCGTGAGCCTGACAATCAGGGTCACGTCCCCCTCTTCCATATCCGTTCCGTCGAAAGCCAGGTTGATTTTCCCGGCTTTTGTGCGCATCCGCGCACGTTCCATTTCCTTTTCACCCTGCCGGGCAACAAAGGAAACCTCGCCCTCACAGCTCACCTCATACGTCAGCATCATAGGGGTCCCGATCGTTGTGGCACGCTGCGTGACGACCGGAATGACCATTGGGTAGACGGGTCCGATGTGTACCGGGGTGCACGCCGTCTGCGTGCCCTGGACCAGGAAAAGCAGCGCGTCCCCTTCAGGCGCCATCTGACCGTTGTATGTCCCGTTCCACCAGACTCCGTTCCGTCCCTGCCTGACATCCATGTCCAGGGCAACGATCGAAAGGAGCTCCTCACTGTCCTCGTCTGCTTTCAGCACCAGGCTCGCTTTCCCGCTTTCAGGCACGTCAAAACCAATCAGCACAGCGTTTCCCGGACGGATCTCCCCCTGCAGGGGATCCAGGCTCAACGATGCACCTTTGCTTTGTGAAGGAATGAAAAGTATCAGCAAAAGAAGGAGTAGAAAACCCGGAAAAATCACCTGATTACTGCTTTTTCTGTTCATAGCTCTTCCCTGTTCTGCAAAGTCTTGATCTTAATTCATCTGCCAGCGCCTGAACTGACAAAAAACGGCACGTGCATGCCGCATGGGCAAAGCGGTCCTCTGTATCCAGGAGCAGACCCGCAATGCCGGCATTCAGCCCGGCCTGCGCATCCAGAGGGCGGTCGCCAACCATGCATGCCGTATGCTCCGCGATCCCATAGCGCGCCATGAGGGCAAGGATCCCTGCCGGGTCCGGCTTGCGCGGAAACCCGTCCTCGCTGGTCACCCAGCCGGTGAGATACTGCAGCAGTCCATGCGCTTCAAGCCCCCGGAGCGCGAAAGTGTCTCTGTGTGTCACCAGGTACTGCCTCGCTCCATGGGCAGCCAGGCATGCCATGATTTCCGGAATGCCCCTGACAGGAGGGACCTGCAGGAAGATTTCCGCCTCGCATGAGCGGAAGGCTGCATGCAGTTCTGCCTCCGTTCTGCCGCTCAAGGCTGCGCAGAACGTCAGGGCATAAGCAAGGGATTCCTTTAACCGTGAAAGGAGCTCCCCTTCCTCCACCGGGCAGCCATATCCTTCCATCACGTTCTTCAGACAGGCTGTCATGGCGGGGTACGTGTCCATGAGCGTCCCGTCATAGTCCCATAAGACATCTAACATATTTTCCCTTCTCTGATCCAACGAATCTCACGGGCATATCCATCCAGCTCGTTTGGCGTTTCCAGGATAAAGGGCACGTCAGCCAGAGCAGGGTGCCGCGTCATGGCCAGGAGCGCTTCAAAACCGATCCGTCCCTCCCCGAGTTTTGCGTGCCGGTCGCGGTGCGACCCGCAGGGGTTCATGGAATCATTGAGATGGATGGCCCTGAGCCTCTCAAGGCCGATGTGCCTGTCAAACGCGTCCAGGACCCCCTCAAGGTCATGGACAATATCATAGCCCGCGTCCCATATATGGCAGGTATCCAGACAGACGCCTGCGCGCCCGTCCCCTGTTCGGCGGACCACTTCGCCCAGCTCCTCAAAGGAGGCGCCGAACTCACTGCCCTTTCCGGCCATGCATTCCATAAGGACCGGTGTGTCCCCCGCCGCTTCCAGGAGGGTCTGCATATGGGATGTGAGAATATCTGCCGCCTCCGAAGTGCCCTGTTGCATGCGGCACCCCGGATGGAAATTGTACATGCCGCCCCAGCCGCGTATTTTTCCCAGGTCCTCCTGCATCCGGGCAAGGGCAAAGGCCCGTTTGTCCGGGTCCGGAGAAAGGGGGTTGAGAATATAAGGGGCATGCACCACAAATCTGCAGATATCATGCTCGGACAGGACCTGTTTCATGGCAAGCACGTCCGCCGTATCCCACGCCCTGCTCCTGCCTCCCCGCGGATTGGAAGAGAAAAACTGAAACGTACCGGCACCTATGCTTACCGCGTCCCTGGCAAGGGCAAGAAAGCCTTTGGCCATGGAAAGGTGACAGCCGATACGGATCATGGCGCCCGTGTGGTGCCCGGGACAGAGGGGTGCATTTCTTCAAAGGTCTGATAATGGTCCCCTGTGTAGTACACCAGCCCGTCATTGGAAAAAACGATCCGGCAGCCGTTCCGGTTGCCTTCCGTGTAATAGCAGTCACACTCGTAGTACTGCCGGCCCTTGGCTTTGGGCAGCAGGCCCTCATAATTGCCGAAACGGTCCCCGCCGATGGACATGCCCGGGGCCACGTCGCTGACGTCGTTCCTGCGGCTGTCCCAGCCCAGCTCCTGGGCCTCTTTCTTGGTGATAAAGTTATCCGGCAGTTCACCGTATACAAACAGATAGTCCGCAATCGCCTGAGGCTCAATGATCGGTCCATCCTGCTCCGGCTGCGGGGTCTGGGATGGTGCAGGCGTTGCCGTCGCCTTCGTCTTCTTTTTTTTGCTCTTTGCTGTCAGGTTCTCAGTCAGATGGGATGAAGCCTGAGCCGTCCCTTCCTGCAGGGACGGGATGGGCATGAAATGGAAACCCAAAAACAAAAGCAGCGCGGCCAGGCCCGCGAATAACCTTCTTTTCACCTGACGTCTCTCCTCTCAAAACCTTGCCTTCCAATTAAATGCAAGCAACTTCTATTTTATCATGGTGTGTATATCAGATCAAGCATGGTTACTTGTGATACCTTTCCCCCGATGCGATCTTCATTGCCCGGTAGAGCTGCTCATAGACCATAACGCGCGCCAGCTGGTGGGGAAACGTCATTGGTCCCATGCTCATCTCCTCATCCGCCCGTTCAATGACCCTGGCGGACAGCCCAAGAGAGCCCCCGATCACAAAGACCAGCGACGACCTGCCGTGCAGCGCCAGTTCCTGGAGATGGCGGCTGAAAGATTCCGAGTCCCTCATTTTTCCGGGAATCGTCAGGGCAATGACATAATCCGTCGGATGGATGTGCGTAAGCAGCGCTTCGCCTTCCCGCTCCCGCACCCGTTCTTCCAGTCCGCTCCCGCCCTTCTCGGGCTCAGCAAGGTCTGGCACTTCGATTTCCATTATTTTTCCAAAGCGCCCGAGACGTTTGCGGTACTCATCCGCCATCAGCCGGTAGGGCTTTTCCTTCATGCGCCCCACGCAAAGCACTGTAAGGTTCAAACTTCATTCTCCATTCTTCCCTCAAGAAATGCCCGGAGGTTCCCGAAGACAATCTCAAGACGCTGCTGCATGGCTTCCTGCGTAAAATAAGCGCTGTGTGGCGTGAGGACCACATTGGGCAGCTGCACAAGGTCGGAAGACGGGTCAAGAGGCGGCTCTGTATCAAATACATCAATGCCCGCTCCCGCAATCTTTCCCGTCTTCAGCGCTTCATACAGCGCCGCTGTATCCACCACCGGACCGCGCGCCACATTGATGAGCACGGCGCTCTTCTTCATGCACCTCAGCGCCCTTTCCCCAATCAGCCCCCTGGTCTCTTCCGTCAGGGGACAGTGGAGAAGCACAAGATCGGACTGTCTGAGAAGATCTTCAAGGGGCATATGGGCAATGCCGCTTCTCTCCCCGCCCGTGCAGTGCCTGCTTGTGCCGATGACCCGGCACCCAAGGGCCCGGAACAGGGCCGCGCTGCGCAGGCCAATCTTGCCTGTCCCTACAATGCCGACCGTCTTGCCGGAAAGTTCCTGCCCCATCAGCCCGGTCTTGTCCCTGCCGCTGCGCGCTGCCCTGTCCTGGGCCGGGATGTGCCGGTACACAGCAAGGGCAAGGGCGAGAGCGAGCTCGGAAACCGCACCCGTGGAGTACCCGCTGGCATTGCTCACTTTTATCCCCCGTCTGTGCGCATAATCCACCGCCACATGATCTGTTCCGGTAAAGGCAATATCAATGAAACGCAGCTCAGAGGCGGCGCTCAGGGCAGCTTCAGGCAGAGGCATATTGGCCAGAATGACCGCCTGTGCCCCCTGCATTTCCTGCCTGAGCACGGACAGGTCAGAAGTCCTTTCATACACAGAAAACGTGTGGCCCTCTCTGACAAAGGGCTCCATGGCGCTTTTCAGTTCCTCTGCACCCACGGCAAGGGACTCAAGAACCGCTATATGCATTATGATCTTCCTTTCTCTGTATCCTGTTTCCTTCTGCTTGCAGGATGCGCTTTCCAGAATTCCGGCATGGCCTCTTTCCCTTCAGGCGTCACGGGCCTGATCCACTTTCCCTGCCAGAGGTGGCGCTGCATAAGGACAAAGCGGACCGGCTCATCCACATAGCAGCAGGCAAACACGGCCAGGAACGGGGCGTGGACCAGAAAACCCATTGATGCGACAAGGGGAAGGAGCACAAGCCACATGAAAACGATCTCCATGACCGTGCCATACGTCGCATCCCCCGCCGAGCGGAACACATCATTCTGCGTCCAGTTGCCCATGCGGATCACAGATGCCACCGCATAGATCAGAAGCAGCCCGTACCCCAATTCAAGGCTCTCCCCATGAAGACCCATGGCGGAGAGCAGCGGGACATGGACCGCAATGAGGGTCAGGTCCGCAAGGCCAATACATGTCATGCAAAGATAGGTAATGCGCTTCGCCCTCGAGTAAGCCGTCTCAGGGTTCCCTGCGCCGACTTCTTTGCCCACAAGGACGGATGCCGCATTGGAAAAACCGGCAAAAAAGCCGATGATCATTCCCTCCAGTGTCCGGAAGACGGCAAGGGCAGCAATCGCGTTTTCACTCTGCCGCCCCAGGACCACATTGATCACCATGTTGCCCACGCCGATGAGGAGCTCATTCATCAGAATCGGGAAGCACTTGATAAAATAGGTTTTTACAAATTCCCGCGTCCACCTGAAGTGCTGCCGGACAGCTGTAAGATAAACACTTTTTGGCCCTGCCAGAGTGTAAATCACCAGGATGTTCACAGCGGATGCACACACCGTTGCCAGGGCCGCTCCCTTTACGCCCATGGCCGGTATGCCAAAGTAGCCATAAATCAGAACGGCATTGAGGCTTATGTTGACAAATACCTGTGCCAGCCCTGCATACAGCGGCACCCGTACCTGTCCCGTGCACCTGAGCAGAGCCGATGCAGCCATGCCCAGTACGGTCAGGGGGTAGCCAAAGGCCACAATGCGAAGATAGGTTTCCCCGATCTGTCCGATGTTCGTTTTGTCGGTATAAAGCGACATCACCCGCCCCGGAAAACATGTTCCCAGGATGCAGAATGTCAGCCCCACCGTCATCATGCACAGAAGGGTCAGCCCGTAAGCGCGGTTCACGCCTTTGTCATCCTCCGCCCCATAGTACTGGCTGAAGAACAGCATGCCGCCTCCCACAAACCCCCAGTAGCAGCTGAACATAAGGGAAGAAAACTGTGCGCACAGCCCAACAGCTGCCACGGAAAGCTGACCAAGCCTGGCAATCATCATCGTGTCAATCATACTGCCCGTGGTCACCAGAAGATTCTGCAGCGCCACAGGGACGGCGATCCCTGCCGTTTTTTTCAGAAAATCCTTCCAGTCAAAATATGGCGTGAGCCCATAACCGATTTGTTTTGCCATTCTCTTCCCCGCTCGTCTGTTATGTGAAATCCCGGTTATGATACAATAATGTCCTCATGCATGCAACCCTTGCAAGGTTTTTCGGCTGTCTTTCTTCTCTAAATTTATGACAATTGTGACATACTTGGACACATTTTTGTTGCAAGAATGTTTCATATTGAGAAAACCTTTATTGACATTGATAGCAAAACGTCTTACAATCAGGGTGTAATTTGAGATTTTACGGTTCTTCCGTTGTATCTTAACCCGATTGGAGGCTTGCCCATGTTCCGCACAAAACCCTTCCTGTCAGGATTGTGCGCACTCGTTCTGATGCTGACATGGCTCCTGAGTGCAAACGCCGCATCCCTGAAATTCCCTTTTGAAACCGTAACAAATGATACGGTGAATATGCGCAAAAATGCCAGTGCAAATGCCCTGATCCTTGAGCGCCTCCAGAAAGGGGACGCGGTCACGGTCACAGGCGAAAGCGGCAAGTACTATCAGGTGATCTACAAAAGCCGCGAGGGCTACATCCTCAAAGAGTACCTGTCCACGGATGAGACAGACGTCGTCGTTCTCACGCCCACGCCCCAGCCCGTTGTCGACAGCTACCCCTATGAGACGGACACCAACGACGAGGTCAACCTCCGTACAAGAAAGAGCCTGTACAGCGATATCCTCGTCCGGATCCCCAAGGGGGCATCGGTTACGGTGACCGCCGTATCGGGCACCTGGGCTGCTGTGAAATACAAAAAGTATGAAGGCTTTGTAAAAAACAGCTATGTGAACCTGAAAAAAGTGGTTGCACCCACTAAAACACCCAAGCCCACGCCGACACCCACCCCTGTCCCTACACTGAGTGCACAGGAGAACGCTTCCTATTATTCTGTACTGGAAGCCGGCTCTTCAGGGCATGCTGTGCGCGCACTGCAGGAAGCGCTCAAAGAGCTTGGCTACTACAGCGGCGATATCACTTCCGTCTTTGACAGTGACACCACCAGCGCCGTCCTTGCCTTCCAGAAGAAGAACAAATATCCGGAAACCGGCGTTGTCGATGCCAACCTCCAGGCCTTCCTGTACTCCGGGAAACCGCTCAACAACAGAGGCACCAAAACCAAAGTCAAGACACTGGCCCCGGTAAGCGGCGTGACCATCACAAGCGGCGCCAAAGGAGAGTTCGTCGGCGAAATTCAGCTCCGTCTCCATGAGCTTGGCTACTATTCCGGTTCAATCACGGAGGTCTACGATGCGAATACCCGCAAGGCAATGACAGCTTTCCAGAAGCTCAACAGCCTGACTGCCAATGCTGTCTGCGACCTTGCGACACAGGACGTTCTTTTCTCCGCCAGTGCCTATCCGGCTTCTGTCACGGCCACGCCAAAGCCCACCCATACCCCCAAGCCCTCTCCGACCTTCCAGGTCCCTTCCGCAAGCGTAAAGAGAGGGTCCAAAGGCGCGGATGCCAAGCTGGTCCAGCAGCGCCTCAAGGACCTCGGCTATTTCACCTATAAAGTGGACGGCAATTTTGGCAGCCACTCTGTCGCGGCACTCAAAGATTTCCAGAAGAGCCACGGGCTGACAGCAGACGGCGTGG
The DNA here is from genome assembly GCA_946538615.1 of uncultured Clostridia bacterium. Lineage (GTDB taxonomy): Bacteria > Bacillota > Clostridia > Christensenellales > Aristaeellaceae > UBA2943. The sequence goes on along the minus strand of CAMNGW010000009.1, from coordinate 19,407 downwards.
CCGGCAATGCGACCTTTGCCCTCCTGTTCAGCTACAATGCCCTCGCCAAGGGCCAGACACCCTCACCTGTCCCGTCACCCACGCCCTCACCCACCCCTGAACCCACTGAGGTCCCTACTCCGTATGCCGGCCTCACCGAGGAGAATGCTGTCCGCATCGTTCTTGGCACAACGGGTGAGGAAGTCAGGCGCCTTCAGATGGCACTGAGTGCACTCGGGTATTATGAATCCAGTCTCGACGGCGTCTACAAGGCAGAGGATGAAGCCGCTGTCAAGCGCTTCCAGCAGCTCAACGGTCTGACGGTCGACGGGATCGCAGGCTACGCCACACAGGCAAGGCTTTATTCCACTTCCGCTGTTTCCTATATCGCTTATCTGGAGTCCACCACACCGGCCCCCGCATCCGCCTCCCTGAAAAAAGGGGCCACAGGGGATGCTGTAAAAGAACTGCAGAACCGTCTGATTGCCCTGGGCTATCTCTACGGTGTGGCAGATGGTGTATACGGCACCGCGACGGCCCGCGCCGTTGCCGCCTTCCAGGCTGCCAACAAGCTGTCCAAAGACGGTGTTGCAGGCGCCCGTACCCTCGCCAAGCTCTATGACGCTTCCGCAGTCAGGCCTACCGCAACCCCTGCAAAAACTGCAGCCGCACCCGCGGCCACGGCTACGCCTTCTGTTCTCAAGCGCGGTGACAAGAGTGATGCTGTAAAGGCTCTGCAGACGCGTCTCATTGCCCTGGGATATCTCCAGGGAAAAGCCGACGGCGTATTCGGTCTGGACACTTACCGTGCACTGGTGTCCTTCCAGCGCAATAACAAACTGGCCACAGACGGTGTAGCCGGCACTGCCACGCTTGCCCAGCTCTCCTCAGACAGCGTCAAAACCGCCAATGGGACCACCGCCGTACCTGAGGTCACTGTGGCCCCGACCGCCACGCCTGTCCCGACTGCGCCGCCTGCTGTTTCATCGGCCTCGAGCGTGATCTATGCCAACTGGTACACCACGATCAAGTCCGTAGCCAAACAGTACCAGTACGCCACAGTCTATGACATTGCCACGGGCATCTCCTGGCAGGTCCACATGTTCTCCCTGGGTGCACACGCTGATGTGGAACCGCTTACAGCAATGGATACCGCAAAAATGCTGCGCGCATTCGGCTCAGAAACCTGGGAGCCCCGCGCCGTATGGGTGTCCTTCTCCAACGGCCAGACATATATTGGAAGCACCCATTCCAACCCCCATGGCACACAGCACATTACCGACAATAATTTTTCGGGCCATACCTGCATCCATTTCCCGCGCACTTCCGCGCAGGTTGCAGCCATCGGCCCCTATGCCACGCGCCACCAGACAACGATCGACACAGCCTGGTCAACCACTCAGGCTATGCGCTGACCCTGTTTATGCAATCAAAAACACCAGCTGTCACGCTGGTGTTTTTGCATTCTGTCTCAGTGACATCTCACTTCAGGAAGTCGTCGCGCTTGGGGTTGAAGACATCCAGCAGGGCGCCGGCTTCAAGGCACTTCGTGCCGTGCGCAAGGCCGGAGGGCACCACGATGGAGTCCCCTTTCCTGAGCTCCGTTTCCTCACCCTCCACAGAATAGATGAACCGGCCCTCAAGCACATAGCTCATCTGAGTATGCGGGTGGGTATGCACAGCCCCTTCTGCGCCGACTTCAAAGCCAACCTCTACAGCCATAAGGTCATCATTGTAAGCCAGGATCCGGCGGGTCGTCCCTCCGCCCAGATCAATGAGATGGGAATCTGCATGGTGCATGACGTGTCCTTTCATTGTTTCTCCACCTTTCATAAAAAGGATGCGGACTTCCGCATCCTTTGTTATCAGTCGTCCTCTTCCTCATCGGGAAGCTCTGCGTTATGGAACACATTCTGAACGTCATCGTTTTCTTCAAGCATATCCAGCAGCTTCTGGATCTTCACCAGCGTGTCAGGATCTTCGACTGCAACCGTGTTCTGGGGGATCATCTGCACTTCCGCCGACAGGAAGGACAGGCCCTGCTTTTCAAGCGCTTCACGGACAGTGGAGAAATCATTGGGGGCTGTGTAGATTTCAAAAGCGTCATCAAGGGCCTTGACATCCTCTGCGCCTGCATCCAATGCGAGCATCATCATCTCATCCTCGTCCGTACCGGGTGTGCGCTCGACAACCATAAGTCCCTTTTCATCAAACATGAAGCTCACTGAGCCAGTTGTGCCCAGGTTGCCGTCATTTTTGGCAAAGCAGTGACGGATATCGCTGGCCGTACGGTTGCGGTTGTCGGTCATGGTCTCCACGATCACGGCCACGCCGCCCGGGGCATATCCTTCATACGTGATCTGTTCATAAACAACATTGGACAGTTCACCGCTGGCCTTCTTGATCGAACGCTGAATGTTGTCGTTTGGCATATTATTGGCTTTCGCCTTCGCGATGACATCGCGGAGTTTGCCGTTGGATTCCGGGTTGGCACCGCCTTCGCGCACAGCAATGGCGATCTCGCGGCCAATCTTGGTAAAAATTGCACCGCGCGCTGCGTCCGCCTTACCTTTTTTGGCCTGTATGTTATGCCACTTGGAATGACCTGACATGAAAAATCCCTCCTGAAAACTGGACACAATACAAAAATGAACACGGTATTATACCATTCCCATTTTTCATGCGTCAAGACTCAAATTCACGCGCCGCCATGCAGACATTCTGCCAGCCTTGACAGGCCGTCCTGACCCATGTATCCTCTTTCCCTGGAAACCGCCAAGGCTGTTTTCTATCAAAGTCAAAGGATTAAATGGATTATGAACGCACCTTTTTCTTCCTATCTTACTTCCATAGCCGGCTGTATGAAACAGGTCATCACCCTGCTGAAAGCCGATTATGACTATGTCAGTCTTCTTTCAACCGATTCTGTGGGCTGGCGTATCCAGATCGGGCAGCATGCCAAAAGCGTCACAAACGCCACCATGACCACAGAACGGGGCAATGTCATCCGGGTGTGCAAAGACGGTCTTTATGCCGAGTTTGCTTTTAATGACTTTGACCCCACGTCCCCTGAATCGATTGCCGGGCGTGCCACAAAGGCCTTTTCGTCCCAGCTCGCCGTCCTCAGGGCATGCGGCACAAAGATCTATGACACACCCTGCCTTGAAGATGAACCGCTGGAGCTTTTCTGCGAGTTCCCCTGCGAAAGCCTGCCGGAGACAACCAGCCAGGATGCCCTCATAGCGCAGCTTTCCTCCGTGTCTGACAGCGCCATGGCCAAGGAAGATAAGCTGGTGGACTGCCGCCTGATCGCCCAGTCCACGCACATCTCCAAAATGTTCCTTTCCGCGAACCGGGACCTCCGGCAGAGCTATGTGTACTCTGAGGGGTCTGTGATCCCCGTTGCAGTGGAAAACGGCAAGCACGCCTATACCCACGTCTCTGTCTCAGGGCGCGAAGGTCCTGAGCTTTTCCGTACGCTTCCCGGCAAGCTTGATGAGGCCCTTTCCGTTGTCAGGGACATCCTGCGCGCGGACCGTGTCGAGCCCGGCGAATATGAAGTGATCACCACACCGGAGGTCACTGGTCTCATCGCCCATGAAGCCTTCGGGCACGGGGTCGAGATGGACATGTTCGTCAAGGACCGCGCACTGGGCAAAGCCTACATCGGCAAGCGTGTCGGCTCTGACCTTGTCACCATGCACGAAGGCGCACAGTGTGCTGTCAATGTGACCTCTTACGCATTTGACGATGAGGGTACGCCTGCAGGCGACGTGACAGAAATCGATCACGGCATCCTCAGGACAGGCATCTGCGATGCCCTCTCTGCCCTGCGCCTTTCCACAAAACCCACCGGCAACGGCAAACGGGAAAACTTCGAACACAAAGTGTATACCCGCATGACCAATACGCTCTTTGATTCAGGTGAGTCCACCCTTGATGAAATGATCCGCTCCGTCTCCCACGGCTATCTCCTGCGAGGCATGCAGAGCGGTATGGAGGACCCCAAGCACTGGGGCATCCAGTGCATCGTGGAGAGGGGATATGAGATCCGCGACGGCCAGCTCACGGGCAAGGTCGTTTCTCCGCTGATCATGACCGGCTATGTTCCGGACCTCCTGGGCAATATCTCCATGGTATCCAGCGACCGCGAGGTCTTCGGGAGCGGCGGCTGCGGGAAGGGCCACAAGGAATGGGTCAAAGTGGCTGACGGCGGCCCCTGCCTGAAAACCATTGCCAGACTCGGCTGATACAACACGACACAAGGAGGATCCCCATGAATCAATATCTTCTTCCCATCCTGAAAGCTTCACAGGCCAGTGCCTGGGAAGTCACAGAAGTCCGCACCGAGGGCTGGGAATTCTATTTCATCCGTCACAATCTTGACCAGCACCGCGTCCGCCAGGTCACCCACACCCATCTCAAAGTCTACCTGACCAGCGGCGACGGGCAGAGCATCGGTTCCGCGTCCTGTGAGATCCATGAGACAGCCACCGAAAAAGAAATCAGCGACCAGGTCGCCATGCTCCTCAATCAGGCCTCTCTGGTGAAGAACCCTGTTTACTCCCTCAATTTCCCATCTCCTGTGACCGTCACCTTCCCCGCATGTGACGTGTCACAGATGGCCACCGAGTTCCTGACCTGCCTGACTTCCATCCCTGAGACGGCCAGCGAGGACATCAACTCCTACGAAATCTTTGTCAATGTGAATACCAGGCACTACATGAACTCCAATGGCATTGACCTCACAGAGACGGCACCCGACAGCATGCTCGAGGTCGTTGTCAACGCCCGCAAGGACGATCATGAGATTGAGCTTTACAGGATCTACACCTCCGGCACATGCGACCGGGAGGGGCTTCTCCGGGACATCACGGAGACCCTGAAATTCGGCCGGGACCGTCTGCGCACCAGCCCCACGCCCCAGCTTGGCTCCGTACCGGTTATTCTCTCCACCTCAGCGGCCACAGAAGTCTACGATTATTTTATATCCCGCATGACTACGGCCATGAAATACCAGAGAATGAGCGACTGGGAAATCGGACAGACCGTCACAGATGCGCCGCTGAACATCACAGCCTGTGCGTACCTTCCCAACAGCTCACACAACAGTTCTTTCGACGCCGAGGGCGCCCCTGTCCATGACCTTCCCGTGATTGTCTCCGGCAAAGCCGCCGCCTTCTGGGGATCAAGGCAGTTCAGCCAGTACCTGAAGCTTGACCATACATTCATCGCTTCCAATTTCCGCGTGGACGGCTCAGAGCAGGACGCCCAGTCCCTCTATGCCTCCCCCTGTCTTGAAGTTGTGGAGTTTTCTGACTTTCAGGTCGATCCGCTTACCGGCGACATCTTTGGCGAGATCCGCCTGGGCTACCTCCATGACGAAAACGGCGTTACACCCGTCTCCGGCGGCTCTGTCTCCGGGAACATGATGGAAACGCATCTCTCCTTCTCCCGTGAGCTCAGACAGTATGATACCCGTCTGATCCCCGCTGTCACGCGTCTTGACCCGCTCTCCATCACGGGCATTCAGGCCTGATACAAAAAGGACCCTCCCGGGTCCTTTTTTTGGTTACGGCACTCTTGTCAGGGCCGCATCATCGATCTTGCCCCATGCGCCCGCGCCATGGCATACCACGCGGACGCCGACGCGTACAGCCTTCCCTTCCGGGATCTGGGCCGTGCACACTGCATGGTGCCACTGGTTCCAGGAGGTAATGGCAAGGTCCGCCTTTCCGGCCACCTCACCGTCTGTCTCGATAAAGGCATATGCCTCATACTCCCCGGCATCGCCGCCCATGAGGGAGACTTCAAAGGCATAGGTCCCCTTTGCGAGATGCTCAACGGACTGATAGAGTTCAAAACCCACGCTGTCCGCCGGTGCGCTGTAGAAATGGTAGTGCCTTGTGCCGCTGAGGGAGTCCGATTTCTTTTCCTCAACCCAAAGCTCCTGTGTCCCGCCAAAGTTGTCTGTCATCCAGGCCCTGTCCGCGCTCTGGTCCTCAAAGTCGCCATCCGTCAGGTAATTGCGGTAGACCGTCCTGATCTGTGCCAGGGCCTCCATGCCCTGTGCCTCTCCTCTGACGGAAAAACTGGCAGGCCCTTCAGGCACGGTAAAATCGTCCCAGACTACAGGAATTTCTTCACGGCTCCCATCGTTCATCACGGCAAAAACGGTCGTGGGAAGCACGACGGACTCTGAAACATCTGCCGTCAGGGAGACCGTTTCCAGTGCGTCCGGCACAAGCGGGACATGCTGTCCTTCCCGGAGGAGGCGGAACACCTGAAGCGAGGGCAGCGCTTTTCCGTCAAAATCGAACATCGCCTGGTTGTCACACGCACAGCCCCCGTAATATTTCCCTGCGTCATCAGGATCATATTCACCGGCATAGCTCGATGCCCAGCCGGCTCCGTAGGTCTCCCATTTCAGGCTGTTCTCCTCATAATCCGTCCGTCCCACAGGTACCCATGCGCCTTCCCACCAGCACACCCCGATGCCGCCTATGGCATGCACTGCGTCCGCAACGTCTCGCAGTTCATTGGCCTGGCCCTGCACAGTCACCGGCCAGGGAGTCTCATATCCCCCGTTTTCTCCTATGGTGTTCGGGCTGAAATCCCCGTCCTCAAGGGTATAGGCATAGCTGGTCTCAAGGACCATCACTTCTTTCCCGTACTGCTCCCGGATCTGACCAAGCACGTTTTTCAGGTTGTCCAGTGTCCCGTGCCAGTAGGGGTAGTAGCTGGTGCCGAACACGTCATAGTCCAGATTGTAATAGGCCAGCTTGGAGGCGTAGCTCAGGTAGCTCTCCGCGTTTTCGGGATTGGCAAAATGGACAGCCGTCAGCGCGGAAGGATAGACCTCCCGCACAGCACGGATCCCGGAGGCCATAAGGTGATAGACAATGTTCTTCCAGATTTTCTCCCCGCACATCCTGCCGTTGGTCTCATTGCCGACCTGGACCATTGCCACCTCAACGCCGGCCTCTTTCAGCTGTTCAAGGCAGTCCCTGGTAAAATCATACAGGGCCTCTGCCTTTTCTTTGATTCCAAGCCCTTTCCAGGCTTTGGGCACCATCTGTTTCCCCGGGTCCGCCCAGAAATCAGAATAATGGAAATCCACCAGCAGCGGGAGCCCGAAGGCCCCGGCGCGTTTTCCGATCTCCACGGCGGTGAGAATGTCATTGTTGCCCCCGCCATAGCTGAAGCCCTGCATATCGAAGGGATTGTTCCAGACCCTCACCCGGATCAGGTTCACCCCACTGTCCCGGAGAATTTCAAACAGGTCCTTTTCCACCCCGTTTTCATCCCGGTACTTCACGCCCGCCGCTTCCTCGGCGAGCACGGAAGAGACATCCATGCCCAGAAAAAAATCCTCGCTGAGGCCATCCACCTCTCTGACATACAGTTCGGACCGGGCCGTGCCCAGGGCCGTCAGACAGATGCAGATCATAAGAGTAGCCAGAAACTGCCGCATACTTTTCCCCTTGCTTTCTTATTTGTTTTTCCTTTTCCGGTTCTGCTGCATGAGCGCCTCATTGCCTCCGTCCAGATAAGTCAGGAGCGCTTTCTGGACCTCGTACCATACGTCATTTTTCTCCCAGCCCAGAGAACGGTTCACGGCATGGGCCCCCATCACACAGAAAAGGAACATTTTCTCCGCCACTTCCTCCGTCAGCCCGCACTGTCCCATGAGGAACGCCACGGCCTCCGGCCTCTCGCTGCGGAAGACCCGCATGATGATGTATTCTGAGACAAAGTCGTCCCTGAACAGCACATGGTACCTGGGATGGTCCGCCACGCGCTGGCAAAGGGGAAGCATATTCATGTGCTTCTCCAGTTCGCGGGCATCCTCAGATTCCCGCATGGTCCCCGCCAGGGCAGAGACAGCCTGATAAGAGCCCGTCCCCGTGCGCTCAGCTGCCTGAATGGCATCATCTGCAAGCTCGTCGATCACATCCATAAGGCCTGTGTAATGGGTATAAAAGGTCGCGCGGCCCACACCTGCCTCCCGGCACAGAGCGGCCACGGTAATAAACTGAAACGGCGTCTTCGCCATCAGGTCCAGCATGCCGTCCTTAATGGCCGCTCTGGTGATCTTTGTCCGGTTGTCCGCCACTTCCTGCACCTCCCACGTTCCTGATGTGTCGTATCCGGAAGAATTGTAGACATTTTTTCCCATTCTGTCCAGAACTTGACTTCTTTTTCCAAAAGTGTACTGAAATCCGGCCCGCTTTTCCCTATCCTGTACCCATAAGGCAGACGCCTTTGCATCAACTGTTTTATAAAAGGAGAAGTGCCATGATTACTTTCGAAATGGAAGACCTTATTGGTGTCCTGCAGGGCCTGACGCCCTACCTGATTGCCATAGGCCTTGTGCTCATTGCCGCGATCGTCATCACTGTCTGTGTGAAAAAGCAGTCCCCTTCCAAGAAAAAGCTTGTGCGTTCCGCCACCTGGCTGACCACATGTCTTGCTCTTCTTCTTGTGGTCAACCTTGTCTGCCTTGGGCCCATGTCCGCGCTCCTGAGCCTGGTGGGCGGCAGTGAGGCGGCTACCCACCTGAGCGATGCCCTCACAAAGGAAGCGGAGGACGTTGCCCTGCGCATCGCCGAGGAAGGCTTTGTCATGCTGGAAAACGACGGTGCCCTGCCCCTTGAAAAAGGCAAAAAGCTGAACCTGTTCGGCTGGGCCTCCACCAATCCGGTCTATGGCGGCGCAGGTTCCGGCGGCATCAACGACCTCTATCCTATCGTTTCCCTGATGGACGGCATCAAAGAGGCCGGATTTTCCATCAATGAGGACCTCGTCAGCTTCTACAGGGCCTACGCTGAGAACCGTGCCGCGGTCTCCATCACCTCCCAGAACTGGAACCTGCCTGAACCGCCTGCCGCCAGCTATACCGAGGATCTTCTCAATCAGGCGAAGGCTTACTCAGATACAGCTGTCATCGTCATCTCCCGCATGGCCGGTGAGGGCCATAACGATATCCCTCAGAACATGGCTGACAGCGGGATCTACCAGAACAATTCCGAGGCCTATGCCGATTTTGAGGACGGCGAGCATTACCTGCAGCTCAACCATACCGAAAAAGATATGGTCAGGCTTGTCTGCGAAAACTTTGAGAATGTCATCCTGGTCTATAACGGCGCTTATGCCTTTGAACTCGGCTTTGTGCGCGACTACAGCCAGATCCGCGGCGTCATCTGGGCCCCGGGCCCCGGCAACGTCGGCTTCAGGGCCCTCGGTTCCATTCTCGCGGGCACAGTCAACCCCTCCGGCAAGACGAACGATACCTTCGTCTATGATATGAAAAAAACGCCCTACTGGAACCATGCTGAAAAGCGCGATTACGCCAACATGCTGGATATGACCGTCGACGGGATGAACGCCGGCGTCCCCACACAGTACGCCCCCGCTTTCATCAATTATGTCGAAAACATCTATGTGGGTTATAAATTCTATGAGACGGCTGCCACGGAGGGCCTGATTGACTATGACAGCACCGTGCAGTACCCCTTCGGCTATGGCCTGAGCTACACCAGCTTCTCCCAGTCCATGTCTGAGCTGAAGACCGAAGGCAGCACCATCTCCTTTGATGTCACCGTCACAAATACCGGCAGCGTACCCGGCAAGGATGTTGTCGAAGTCTATTTTGACCCGCCCTATACCAACGGCGGGATCGAGAAAGCAAGCGCCAATCTTGTCCGCTATGCCAAGACAGGCCTGCTCAAGCCCGGTGAAAGCGAGACTGTGGCCATTTCTCTGCATGTGGAGGACCTCGCCGCCTACGATGAAAAAGGTGAGGGCTGCTATGTCCTCGAAAAGGGCGACTATATTCTCTCCGTGCGCAGCGATTCGCACCATGTCCTGGACGAGAAGACCTATACCGCAGCGGAAACTGTGGTTTATAACGAAAACAACCCCCGTCCTTCCGACGACAAGGCTGCCGTCAATGTGCTCCAGGACGCACAGGGCGACGTTGTCTATCTTTCCCGCAAGGACGGCTTTGCCAATTACGCGCAGGCCACTGCTGACCCCTCCGACCTGAACCTTGCCCAGCGCTATGTCGAAGGCTACCATCTCAACGCCAATTATGACCCCAACAAGTACATCCGTCCTGATGACCCCATGCCCACCACAGGCAAGAACAACGGCATGAAGCTTCTGTCCATGCGCGGCAAGGCCTATGATGACCCTGACTGGGTAAAGCTCCTTGACCAGCTCACCGTCAATGAAATGGCAGATATGATCGCCCTGTCAGGCTACCAGACACCCGCCATTCCTTCCATCGGGAAGGTGCAGAACGTCGACTCCGACGGACCGGCTGCCATCAATAACAACTTTACCGGCGGCGGCAGCATCGGCTTCCCGGTAGAGGTTGTCATCACCTGTACATGGAGCCATGACCTCGCCAAGGCATGGGGCACCACCATGGGAAAAATGGCCAAGGAGCTCGGATCCACCGGCTGGTACGCGCCAGGCATGAACACCCACCGTTCAGCTTTCACGGCCCGCAACTATGAATACTTCTCCGAAGACGGCGTCCTGGCCGGCTTTATGGCCGCCGATGCGGTCCGCGGCGCTGCGGAGCAGGGCGTGTACTCCACCATCAAGCACTATGCCATGTACGACTGCAACGGCAAAATGGTCTGCGCCTGGGCCACCGAGCAGAGCATGCGTGAAATCTATCTCAGGCCTTTCGAAATTGCCGTCAAAGAGGGCGGCGCGACCGGTGTCATGGCATCCTGGGCCTACCTGGGCAACATCTGGGTCGGCGAATCCAGCGCCCTGATGAAGACCGTGCTCCGCGATGAATGGGGTTTCCGCGGCTTCGTTGTCTCCGACTTCTTCCGCAATAACGGCCATGGCTTCATGAACGCTGACGAAGCTCTCGCCAATGGCGTCGACGCCATGCTCTCCACCTTTGCAGGCGGCCCCAACCAGGTCACTGACAAGACAGCTGCCTCCAATGTCATCTATATGCGCGAAGCGACCCATAACATTCTCTATACCACCGTCAACAGCTGGGCGTATGACGAAGAACACACCCAGCACGGCATGCCTCTGTGGCAGATCATCCTGCTTGTGGCAGATATCGTCTGCGCCGCGCTGATCCTGACCGGAGCATTCCTGACAGTAAAGAACTATAAAAAGCGCACCGTAAAAGCCCAATAAACCCTGCATATGACAGACGGGGCCCCTGATAGTCAGGGCCCCCGTCTGTCATATGGCCTGCCTTATTCCAGGGAAGGCAGACCCCTGTAGATCTCCCGTACCGTCAGATAGGCTGCTTTCGGGTGCCGGCAGTCATCCACGATGCCTTTGTTGTTCATCGTCTTGGGACGGCTCATTGCCCATGATTCGCTGACTCTGACGTCCGCAAACTGCCAGATAAAACTCCCGCTCAGGCGCGTGTCCGCGTGGACAGCCTGCAGCTGCTCTGTGAGGATGTCCGCCTGGCGCTCTTCGCTCCACTTCGCCCTGTGGAACATGTCATGAAAGCCTGCAATCGCGCCTGCCCCAATCTCGGTGATCAGTATGGGCTTGCCGCACGCACCGTTTCCGTCCATCCAGTTTTCGAGCCTTTTCAGATAAGAGGCCACATCCTCATCAAGGTACCACTTCGGGTACACATTGAAGGACACAATATCCACCAGGTCCAGACAGATGTCCGTAAAGTGGCGGCAGGATGCAAAGCTCACCGGACGCGTCGGGTCCAGGCTGCGCAACTGGGCGAGCTGGGCAGCATATACCCCGCGTCCCTTTTCCGTTTCACTTTCGCATTCATTGAGAAGGCCCCAGACGAAAATCGAAGGGTGGTTCACGTGCTGGGCAACCATTTCTTCGTTGCACGCCCTGCACTGCGCCATGAAGCGGTCCGAGAAAAAGATATCCGCTGGCACTGCCCTGGCATGGGCCTCCTCCCAGACCAGAATGCCCAGTTCGTCACAAAGGTCCAGAAAGCGCGGATCATTCGGATAATGGCTGGTGCGCACCGCGTTCCCTCCCATGTCCAGCAGCAGCTGCAGGTCCTGGGCCATTGCTTCCGCAGGCAGGGAAACGCCAAAAAGCCCATGGTCCTCGTGCCGGTTGAACCCTTTGATGCGCACGCGCCGGCCATTGAGGAGGATCGCCCCGTCCTTCACTTCAACGGTTCTGAAACCGACCCGGTCCATGAGGTCGTCAACGTCCCCCGTCCCGTCTGTGAGTACGCAGCAGAGGGTATAGAGAGATCCGTCCCCCACGTTCCATTCATGGATGCCCTCCGCGCTGATGGCCGTCTCCACCTCCACGTGTCCTCCCGCGGACAGGGCCAGCACAGGTACCTGCACGCTTTGCCCTGCCAGAGACACTGTAAGCTGCATATCTTCCGTGTCCTCAAGCGCCTTCACGCAGACCCTGACATGGGCCAGGTACTTTCCTTCCCCCTGGCGCAGAGCATGGAACGCCATGTTTTCCAGATAGGCCCCGCCCACCCGGTGAAGTTCCACAGGGCGGCTGATCCCCCCATAGGTGTAATAATCATTGGGAATATGCAGGGCAGAGGCTTCGGAAAAACTGTCATCCACCTCCACAGTCAGGGTGTGCTCCCCGACCGGGACGTGCAGGAGGACCACATCAAAGCCGGTGAAAGCGTTATAATGGCCCCCAACCGTCTCACCGTCCCAGCCTACCCGTGCCGTATGGCTCACGCCGCCGAAGCGGAGGACATAATTGCCTTCTTTGTCCATGCGGACCTTGCGTGTGTACTCAGCCCTCCCCCTGTAATCCGCCAGGGAAGGGATCTGGTCCCATACGCCCGGCACAAAGACGGGAAGCGCCTCCCTGTCCCCGGCCCGCAGGGTCCACAGCCCGTCAAGGCTCTGCACAAAACGCACGGCATGCTCTGCAAACAATCTCTGCATAAGTACCCCTCTTTTAGAATGTTCAAAGGGCTCCCGGCTGTATGTGCCCGGAAGCCCCTGTTCTCAGCGGATAAAGTTGGTGGCCACTTTTTCTTCCTGCTGCGGCAGCGCCACTCCGTTCTCCCTGGCCACAGCAAGGCACTTGAGCAGCCAGGCCATGTTCCTTGCCAGGGTGCGCATCGTCTGGAGCCCCTCCGCGTCCTGCCTGACCTCCTCGGGCGTGTTCCCGTGCACCAGGTTCCAGTACTGGGAAGACACGACGGGCATCTGGCTGATGGTGAAATACTTATTGAGGACATCGAAAGACGCCGTGTTCCCGCCCCTGCGGGCAGAGACCACCGCCGCGCCCGGCTTGTACATCATTTCCCTGCCGTAGTTCCAGAACAGACGGTCCAGGACCGCGATCACTTCACCTGATGGCGAAGCATAGTAGACAGGGGACCCCACAATCAGCCCGTCGGCGCCACGCATGGCCTCCCCCACAGCCTTCACGCAGGCATTGATGTTCCCGTTGACGGCCTGTGAGCCCACATGCATGATCTCACTGTCCACACCTTGTCTTTTCAGTTCCTCAGCAATCTCCTGCAGTGCCGTGTACGTACAGCCCTTTTCTCTCCGGCTACCATTGAGAAGCAATACTTTCATAGCGGTTCTCCTCCTTTTTATATCCTGCATCATAGACTCCCTGGGCAAAAAATGCAATCAGCTTCTTCTGCTTCATTTACATTTCGATGGACTCCACGTATAATGAACATATATCCCTGCAGGGAAGGAGAATTATAAGCATGAAGAAACGCCTCGCGGTTTTTACCCTGATCCTTTTTGTCTTTCTGAGCCTTAGCCTGACCGCGTTCGCCACGTATTTCGTTTCTGGCACCAGCTCGCTGAAATTGCGCGCCAAGCCCAATGACTCCGCAGCGGTCCTTGGCTCCTACCGTCAGGATTATGCCGTCACTTCCTACAAGAAGTTTGATAAAAACTGGGCCTACGTGCATTTTTCTTCAGGCAAGGCCGGCTATGTGCGGACCAAGTACCTCAAGTCCTCCAAATCCTCCAATGCCTATGTCAAAGCAGATGATACCGTGTTATACGCGGGTCCTGCCTCATCGTTTGCCAAAAAAGCCACGCTGAGCAAGGGCACCAAGATCAAAGTCCTGACATCAGGCAAGACCTGGAACTATGTCCGTACTTCCTCCGGCTATGGCTATATGCGCAAAAGCGGTCTCTCGTCCAAGTATGTCAAGCCGACCGCAAAGCCCAAGCCCTATACCGCCTACATTGTCAATCCCAATGGCGGCAAGGTCAATGTGCGCCGCAATGCGGGCAAGGGCTACGCGGCTGTCACGAGCCTCACCCCGGGGAGCGCTGTCACGGTCCAGAGCACGCAGGGCAACTGGAGCAAGGTGACGGTCAACGGCATCACCGGCTATGTCCATATCCAGTACCTGAGTAAAACCAAGCCCTCGGAAACCGCTGTTTCCGCCGGGGTTGCCACCACAGCCAAAACGTATACCGCCTATATCAAGACACCCAATGGCGGAAAAGCCAATGTCCGCCGCGGCGCCGGGAGCGGGTACGCCCTTGTCAGGCAGCTCCCCTACGGCACCAAGGTCACAGTCATCAAGGACAGTCCGTCAAGCAAGTGGGCCCATATCTCCTTCAGCGGCGGGACCGGCTATGTCCAGTCCCAGTATATTTCCAAATCCGTGCCAAAAACCGTATCAGGCGTCCCCGCTCCGGGCAAAACCTATACAGCCAAAATCAAATCACCGGATAACAAGGCCGTCAACCTGCGCCGCGGTGCGGGCAAGGGCTATGCCTCCATCGCCAAACTGGAGATCGGCACAAAGGTTACCGTGCTGGGGACTTCCGGCAAGTGGAGCAAAGTCCAGGTCAACGGTATGACCGGCTACGTCATGACCCAGTACCTGAAAAAGTGAACCGTAAAACGTCCTGTGCCCAGGACGTTTTTTTTTCGTCTTTTCAGTTCTTCTGCTGTCTTTCTTCCATGAGTTCCCGGCCCATTTTCCCTGTCAGGTGCTCAAGGGTGATTTCCACGCAGCAGAGCGTACGGTTGGCGATGGTCTCCTCCGTCTCCGCCTTGTACAGGTCCTCATAGCCCGCGGAATACTTTGCGCCAAGGGCGTTCGCCGCCTCCCTGAGCGCCTCGCTCCCTTCCAGAAATTTTGCTCTGCCGAAGGCAATCACGCTCAGGTATTTCGTTGTCCGTTCCTTGGGCATGACTTCGTCCCGGTCAATGACCGTAAAGCTCACCTTGTCACAGGACCGGATCGCGTCAATCTTATGTCCCACGGTCGCGCAGTGGAACCCGATTGTCCCAAGAGAGTCCGGACTGTCATGATATACGAAATTCAGCGGTACCGTATAGGGATAGCCGTCGTCCCCGATCAAGCCGAGGACGCCCGTACTCGCACGCTTTAAGATTTCCTTGCATTCTTCTGTGCTGATCTGCTGCCTGAACCTGCGCATGGCTCTGAACATTGCCTTCGCTTCCTTTCCGGAACCTGTCCGGTTCCGGAGTGCAGTATGACAGAAACCCTGCATAAAAGCTACCTCTCCCCGGCATTCCATGATAAAATGACCACAGAAAAAACACTCACGTGAGGGAGCCATATGCTGGTCTTTTGGGATGCAGAAGTATCTGAGACGACCCATCAGGTACTTGACCTGGGCGCTGTCAAGGGTAAGAGCACGTTCCATTCCCCCTCCCTGCCGGATTTTATGGCCTTCATCCGTGACGCACAGTTCCTTGTCGCCCATAACCTGTTTGCCCATGACCTCCGGTATATCCGGGCAGACCTTGACCGTGAGGGGCTCAGACCCGCTCTCATTGACACGCTCTACCTCTCCCCGCTCCTTTTTCCCGGGAAGCCTTCCCACCGCCTCAGCAAAGACGATAAACCGGACAGCACCCTCCTCTCTCTCCTGGCGTCTTTTGAATCACTCAATCCGCACCTTTACCTCTCAGACCTCGTCCAGTTTCTCCGGGAGTCCAGCCTCGAAGATGATCTGACCGGACCGGATGAAAAGGGCAGCATCACCGTATGCACGCTCCATAAAGCCAAAGGCCGTGAGTTTGACCAGGCTTTCCTTGTCCTCAGCCGCAGGCCGGCCGATGACGCGGACCGGAGGGCTTTGTATGTCGGCCTTACAAGGGCACGGCACGAAGTCCGCATCTTTCAGCATGAAAACGCCATGGACGCTGTGTTCCCGGAGCTGGAAAGGCAAACGGACCCCTGCCATTACCCTTCTTATCCCCAGACCGTGCTCTCCCTTGGCTTCCGGGACGTCTTCCTCAGCGGCTTTTCAGCGCGCACGGACCTTGTTGCCTCGTGCCACAGCGGGGCCCCCCTTACCCTTCACTTCCCTTTTCTCCTCAGGGCGGATGGTGTCCGTCTGCTCTGCCTGTCAAAAAGCGCCCAGGACAGGGTCCGTGAGCTGACCAATAAAAGCTATGTGTTCACAAGGGGCTACGTGCGCGCCATCGTCGCCTGGCAGGGCGCAGAGGATGAGAAGGAATCCTGGATGGTCCTGCCCACCCTTGTTTTCCGAAGGCCGTCCCCTGACTGACATGTTTCCCGACCGCACTGCACATAAGGAGGTTCCTATGCAATTTCTCTGCCTCATCCTTGCTTTTTTCCTCACCGCACTCTGTCCGCCTGCCCGGTCCGCTTCCATGGACCCTGAAGCATTTGAAAGCGCGTTCATGGAAGACTTTAACGAGTCATTCGACTGGAAAAGGGAAGTCATCCGGGAAGGCGACCGGGTCCATATCTGCCATGATACCGTCATGGACGGCCATGACTGTTCTTTCTGTGTTGAAGGGACCAGTGAAGGTGTCACCAAAATCATTCTGACCGGGGCTTTTGAAGACCTTGAGATGGATGATGCTGATTTCCCCCCGTGCCTTGACGCTTACAACACGCTTTTCCATCTCATCGCTGACCTTGACCCCGATTTCTGGGGTCTTGAAATGTGCTTTAACTCCTATGATATCTCTTATGTCCTCGAGCAGGGCGAACCTTTCTCTGAACCGGAGGGCGAGTGGCAGCTCCTCACAGCTGGCAGCGGCATACTGGAAGCCGTGCACCCTTCCGGGGCCAGCATGGTCATTAAGACCCAGGACTTTGAAACCTTCAGGTTCTGTGCCATTCTCAGGTAAACAGCACACAGCCAGGGCCTTTCCCGGACAAACAAAAAGACAGCCGCAGCTGTCTTTTTGTTTGTCCGGGATCACAGTCCCGTCTTTTCGCGGATGTATGCGCGGGCCAGTTTGGCGTATTCAAACGGATTCGCCTTGGCAGGGTCCTGCTCCGCCTCGACCACGACCCAGCCCTCATAGCCGCTCTTTTCTATGGTCTCAAAGATCGGGGCAAAGTCCACGTCACCGTCACCGGGTACCGTGAAAACGCCGTTGCGCACAGCTGTCAGGAAGCTCCATCCCTCTTCCCGGGCCTGGTCACGCACCTTCAGCCTGCAGTCCTTGAGATGGATATGGCGGATGCGCCCGATATACTTTTTCAGCACCGGCACCGGATCGATCCCTGCAAAAGTCAGGTGCCCCGAATCAAAGAGCAGGAAAACCTTTTCCGGGTCCACCATGTCCATAAACCGGTCGATTTCCTCCACTGTCTGGACACCTGTGCCCATGTGGTGGTGCATGGTCAGGGTCATCCCTTTTTCCTGGGCCAGCGCGCCCAGTTCGTTGTAGCCCTTAGCGATCAGCTCCCACTGGGCGTCCGTCCACACCGGCTTGCTTCCGCCAAAGATATTCAGGTCCTTGCCCTGGATCGAATCGCCCTGCTCACTGGCACCGATCACCCTTGCGCCAAGCGCATAGAGCCTGTCACGGTGCGCGATGAAATTCTGTATCGTCACATCATAGGGCTGGGAGGTGAAGAGCGTGGAGAACCATGCATTGCAGATCTGAAGGCCGCGCACGTCCAGCTTGTGCTTGAGGACCTTCACGTCCTGCGGGTACTTGTTCCCGATCTCACTGCCTTTGAAGCCTGCCAGGGCCATTTCACTGACACACTGCTCAAAGGTGTTCTCAGCGCCCAGGTCCGGCATGTCATCGTTAGTCCAGCCAATGGGTGCAATCGCCAGCTTCACCTTGTTGGGGTCCAGCATCGTCAATCCCTCATTTCTCAGAATTTTCTTGTGTCTTTCACATGCGACATAAGGTCGCTGTAGGCTGCCTGCACGCTCTCCTGTTCAGAAACCTCTGCCACGCCCACGCGCCACCAGCTCTCATAGCCGGGCGTCATCGTGCCCGGGAGCACCTTGATGTCGTACAGTACAGGCCTGTCCTGCCTGAGCGCGTCCTCAAGGGCAGCTTTCAGTTCATCCTCTGTCCGGATGGTGTACGTCTTAAGGCCGTAGCCCTCCGCGTTCCTGGCAAAGTCCAGGGGAATGATCCCGCCGTCAAGCTCCCCGGTTTCAGGGTTCCGGAAGCGGAAAACCGTCCCGAATGTCGGGCTGCCCTGGTTGTTCTGCAGGTTCTCAATGCATCCCCATCCGGAGTTGTCGAACAGGCAGAAGTGGACCCTCAGCCCTTCCTGCAGGCAGGTCACCAGTTCAGAGTGGGCCATAAGGTAGGTGCCGTCGCCAAAGAACGTATAGACTTCCCTGTCCGGGCACGCCAGCTTCACGCCCAGCGCGCCATTGGTTTCGTAGCCCATATTGGAGAAGCCGTATTCCATGTGGTAGCAGTCCCTGCCCGTGGGCCGGAACAGGCGCTGCATGTCACCGGGAAGGCTCCCCGCTGAGCCTACGGCAATATCGTTTTCCTTCATGAAGCTGTTGATGATCCCCAGGGCCTGCGTCTGGCACAGACCGCCTTCCTGTCTGGCGCTGTACCATCCGTCCACGGTGGCGTTCCACCTGGCTATGGCGAGCTTTGCCTTCCCGGCATCCGGATAGACATAGCCGGTCATGGCATTTTCAAGGGCCTCAAGGCCCTCCTTCGCGTCGCAGATCATGGGCTCCGCATCCATCTTGACCGCATCAAAGGGGCAGATGTTCAGCCCGATCACTTTCGCATCCTCCCGGAACAGCCATTTGGAGCTGGTGGTGAAATCCGACAGCCTTGTCCCCACCGCAAGGATCACGTCAGCCTCTTTTGCCATGACGTTGGCCGCCTCACCGCCGGTCACGCCGATCCCGCCAAGGTTCTGGGGATGCGTCCAGGGAAGGACGCTCTTGCCTGCCTGCGTCTCCGCAAAGGGGATCCCCGTTGATGCGCAGAAGCTGGCAAGGGCATCGTGCGCAAAGCTGTAGCGCACCCCGCCGCCCGCAATGATGAGCGGGTGCCTGGCTTCTTTCAGGATCCGGGCCGCACGGGCCACCTGACCCTGTGTCGGTACGCGGCGGTCCATGTGCCATACACGCTTCCTGAGGAAGGAAACGGGATAATCATAGGCCTCGCCCTCCACGTCCTGGGGCATGGCCAGGCACACCGCCCCGGTATCTGCCGGGTCCGTGAGCACGCGCAGGGCGTGGA
>CAMNGW010000008.1 GCA_946538615.1 uncultured Clostridia bacterium | reverse complement strand
GAAGAGATCCTGCGCACCAACTGGGTGGCGCCCCACTTCAAGAACCTGTGGATCAGGATGTTCTACATGTACACGCGCTGCGCCTACCATTATGCGTTCCGCGTGACCTCCCTGTTCCACCGCGCCAGCCTCATTCAGCAGGAGATCGGGTGCAGTGCCGACCGCTGCAGGGTCATTCCCAATGGCGTGGCCTATTCGCGCTTCAAGGGGATCCCTCTCAAGGAGCCCGACGGATGGGTCGATATCGGCGCCGTGGTCCGCCTTGTGCCCATCAAGGATATCAAGACCATGCTCTACGCCTTCTCCCTGGTGTGCCAGGAGCTGGACCATGTGAGGCTGCATATCATGGGCCCTACGGAGGAGGACGAGGAGTATTATCAGGAGTGCGTGTATCTGAGGGATGAACTGAAGCTGGAGCATGCGGTCTTTACGGGAAGGGTCAACGTCCTTGAGTACCTGCAGAAGATCGATTTTGTTCTCCTGACTTCACTTTCAGAGGGCCAGCCCCTGGCCGTGCTGGAAGGCATGGCAGCCGGAAGACCCGCCGTCACCACGGACGTCGGCTGCTGCCGTGAACTGCTCGAAGGCGTGGGTGATGATTTTGGAATCGCGGGCTACTGCGTGCCGCCCATGCACCAGCGGGCGATGGCGGAGGCGATGATCGACATGTGCCGGCAGGAAAAGGAACGCCTGCGCATGGGTAAAAACGGGCAGAACAGAGTCGAGGCAAACTACCAGCATGAACAGATGCTCAAGCGCTATGAGGACCTGTTCCAGGAAGCAGCGCGGGCCGGAAAGGGGGCTGAAAGATGGCAGGCATAGGATTTGAACTGAAAAAACTCTTTGTCGGCAGCGGCGTGATCCGCAAGCTGAGGGCGTATGCCTATGCGGCCGTCATATGCTCCGGCACCATGATCCTCGCCATCCTTCTCCTGCTTGGCATACAGGCCCTCGCCCAGTCCTACGGCATGGGCGAGCACCAACGCGAGGTGCTGGTGATCACCATGGTCTACGCGCTGCTGCTGAGCATGATCATGACCAGCGGCTATCAGATGTTCCTTTCCCGGTACGTGGCTGACATGATGTACCAGAATCAGCTCGGGCGCGTCCTGCCTTCCCTGACAGGGTCGGCCCTGACACTGATGGTCCCAGGCGGGGCGGTGTATGCCCTTCTCATCATGACAGCGGTGGAACTGTCCCCATTGCAGAAACTGCTCAACTGGATCCTGTTCATGGAACTGATCCCGGTGTGGCTGCTCATGTCGTATATCACGGCGGCCAAAGATTACAAGGCGATCCTTCTCACCTTCCTTGCGGGCGTCGTCCTTGCCCTGCTCAGCGGCCCTGTGCTGATTGCGCTGGGGACGGATCCCCTTACGGCGTTTCTGGCCGCGCTTCCACTCGGCTACGGTGTCATGCTCTGCGGCATGCTCTGGGTGCTCCTCCATTATTTTCCAAGGGGGAAGGGCAGCCTGCTGGGGTTCATCGCCTGGCTGTCCCATACTCCGGACCTCCTTGTGACAGGCACGCTCTCCATGACAGGGGCCTTTGTGCATATTGTCCTGATGTGGTTCAGCCCCCTGGGCTCTGTGGTGACGGGCGCCTTCCGGCAGGCCTCCCTGTTTGACGCGGCGGCGTTCTACGCCTACCTTGTCACGCTTCCCACCAATATCAATTTTATTATTTCCGTTGAAGTGAACTTTTACAGCACCTACAGGGAGTACTTCTCCGCGATCACGGACGGGGGAACGATGCCCCAGATCCGTCTGGCGCGCATCCGCATGGAAAGGTCCCTGTGGCAGGAGATCACGAACCTCATTGTCGTACAGCTCTTTGGCATGGTCATTTATATGCTTGTCATGTCCTATGTTCTGCCGGTCATCGGCTTTACGACCGACATGATGCATATGTTCCGCCTGATGTGCATTGGCTACAGCCTCTACTGCATAGGGACGAGCCTGATGCTTCTGCAGCTCTATTTCAATGACCGCAAAGGTGCCATGGCGACAGCCGCAGCGCTTTTTGCCGGCAATCTGGCGGGTACGCTCCTGTCTTTCCGCCTCGGATCGCTCTACTACGGCATTGGCGTGATTACCGGTGGGATCGCGATGTATGCCGCTTCTTTCCCGCGGCTGGCACAGTACGTGCGCAGGATCGATTACAATGTGTACTGCTCACAGCCGGTTTTCCAGGAACTCAGTCATGATTTCTGGAAAGAAACGGCTGAAAAACTTGAAAGACGGGCGGAAGTTGCTGCCCTGAGACGCAACAGGATGCGAAAGGATGGTATGCAATGAGACCACCGGTATGGCGCTTGTGCCTGATGCTGGCTCTGTGCCTGTGCCTGATGTGCGGCTGCAGCGTGCTCCTTGAGGACGATGCGCAGGAGGGGGATGCAGGCGATCCGTCTGACGGACACCTCTCTGTGGAGAAGGCGGAGGGCCGGGGCAACGGCATCAGGGACAATGATGCCCTCTATGACTATGATCCGACGGACGTGGTCTGCTTTTACGTGACGGTCCTTGGCGGCAACGCCGCCGACGGAACGGACCACACCTTTGAGGAAATCAACAGGTACCTGAATCTGCAGGGCATGACGGGTGTGGAGAAAATCCGGACGGAAGTGCTGGTGCAGATCGGCGATGAAAACGGACCCAAGGAGGGTGAGGTTGGCTATACCTCCCTCACAGGGAACGCCACAATGAACGTGCGCGGAAGGACCTCCACGGAATACCCGCAGAAATCGTACCGCCTGACTTTTTACAAAGACGCAGGGTTCTGGCGCGGGCAGCGGGCCATTGCGCTCAACAAGCACCCGGCGGATGTGACAAGGCTGAGGAACATGCTGTACTTTGAACTGCTCAGGGACGTCCCCTCCATCCCCAGCCTGAGGACGCAGTTCGTCCATCTCTATATCAAAGACATGACGGCGGAACATCCCAGCGGCGTCTTTGAGGACTATGGGCTCTATACCCAGGTGGAACTGCCCAACAACCGGTACCTGCGCAACCATGGGCTGAGCGTGGACGGACAGCTGTACAAAGCCAATCTGTGCGAAATGTTCCGCTACCCGGAGACGCTCAAGCTGTCTACGGACCCGGATTATGATGCACAGGCTTTCAGCGAGATCCTCGAGACGAAAACCGGCGAGGACCATACCAAGCTGCTTGAAATGCTGGATGCCGTGAACAATTACACCCTTTCCACCGAGGAGCTGCTTGACACCTATTTTGATGTCGACAATCTGACAAGCTATCTGGCCTTCAACCTTCTCATGGGCAATGAGGACAGCGACGCGCAGAACTACCTCCTCTACAGCCCCCTGGACGCCAGACGGTGGTACTATCTGTGCTGGGACGGGGACGACAGCCTGGGTTATACGGAAGACAAGCTGCGCAAACCCCAGTGGCAGAACGGGGAGTGGACACGGGGGGTCAGCAACTACTGGGGCGTTGTCCTCTTCAACCGCGCCCTGCGCCTGCCGTCCTTCCGCAGCCTCCTGAGTGAGAAAATGGAGCTTCTGCACAGCACAATCACCCAGGAGAAGATCGCCTCTCTGATTGAAAAGTACCGGAAGGTTACGGACAAGTTCACCTCCAGCCTTCCCGACAGTGAGCAGATGATGGGGACACCTCAGGTCCGAGAGACGATCTATGCCGCTATGCCGGGTGACATTGAGACGAACTACCAGGCTTACCTGCTCTCACTGGAAAAGCCAATGCCTTTCTATCAGTGGGAGGTGACAGCGGACGGGGACGAGCTTGTCTTGAGCTGGGATGAATCCTATGACTTTGACGGGGAGTACCTGCGCTACGATGTACAGCTGTGCAGGGACTGGGAGTTTAAGGATGTGCTGTGGGAAGCCAAGGGACTGCTTGAGACAGAGGCCAGGCTCCCGCTCCCCGGGGCAGGGACTTATTTCTGGAAGGTCACTGTGACCAATGAAAGCGGGTTCTCCCAGGTGTCCTTTGACAGCATTGTGACCTCCAGCGGGATCCATCCCGGCATGCGGCGCTTCATGGTCCAGGCGGACGGGACGGTGGTGAACGGCATATGAAAGGCCAGAGATGGAGGCACGAGCTGAAGTACCTGATCAATCTGCCGGACTACGCCATGCTACGCTCGAGGCTCCCGGTGGGCGTGAAACGCGATGCCCACGCCGGGGAAAACGGGGAATACATGATCCGGAGCCTGTATTTTGACGACTACTGGAACACCGCCTACGAAGAAAAGGACGAAGGCGTCCTGACAAGACACAAGTACCGGATCCGGGTATACAACTGCTCTGACAGCCGCATCCTCCTTGAGAGGAAAAACAAGTATGGCCCGTATATCTGGAAGCAGAGCGCTGAGATGACAAGGCAGCAGGTGGAAAGTGTCCTCGAAGGGAGATATGCGTGTCTCCTCGAGGGGGCGCAGCTCCTTAAGGAGTTTTACTTTGAATGTGTCTCACGCGTGATGCGTCCGAGGGTGATCGTGGATTATGACCGGGAGCCGTTTGTGCTGGATGCGGGCGATGTCCGCATTACCTTTGACAAGCATGTCCGTGCGGGCATGGGCACGTTCGACCTGTTTGATCCGGCGCTGCCCACGGCGGAAACGCTCAGGGGGGACCAGATGATCATGGAGGTCAAGTTTACCCAGTTCCTGCCCAGGCAGGTGCGGAGCATTCTGCCGCCGCGCAGCGCTGAACTGACAGCGGCTTCCAAGTACGTCCTGTGCTGTGATGCCGCCGTGCGCGAATTTCCCTATAACAGAGTGGAGGGACTCCAATGGAAACGTTGAACTTTTCGGATATTTTCAAAAAATCCTTTCTGGAGACAGGCGGACTCATGCAGGGGCTGAATTCCTCTGCCCTGATGAGGGCCATGATCTATATCCTGCTGTCCGTCGTCATCGGGACGCTGCTGTATGTCCTTTACCGGAAAACCTATGCCGGTGTGGTGTACAGCCGAAGTTTTGCCGTGTCCATTCTGGGCATGACTATCCTCACGTGCGCGATCATTGTCACCATACAGTCCAACACGGTGCTTTCCCTTGGCATGGTCGGCGCGCTGAGCATTGTGAGGTACCGCACCGCGGTCAAGGACCCCATGGACCTTCTGTACCTGTTCTGGGCGGTGGCCTCCGGAATCGCGACAGGGGCAGGCATGTTCCTGATCGCCCTGTTTGTGTTCGTGGTGATGACCATCGTCCTGCTGATCCTGTCGCATGCGCGCGGAAGAAGGGACGAGCTGTACATCCTCCTTGTGCATTATACGGGGGAGGGCATTGAAGAAAAGGTCCGCCGCGCCATAGGTACCCATCCCTATAAAATCAAATCAAAAACCCTGCGCAAGCAGGATGTGGAGATGGCCATCGAGGTCCGCGTCAGAAAGAATGATATGCGCTTTGTGGACGCACTGCGCGCCGATGACCAGATCCATGACCTGACGCTGGTACAGTACAGCGGGGACTATATTGACTGATGAAAAGGATCTTACTCATGCTGATGCTGCTTGCCATGACAGCGGGCAGGGCAGAAACCCTTTTCAAAGAATACGCCCCCCTCTCCGGGTGCATAGTCAACCCACTGACGGGCAATGTCTGCTGGGCGGAGGACGTATCAGCGCACCCTCAGCCGTTTACGCTTGTCTATGCCAATATCACCTGGCGCGATCTGGAACCGGAAGAAGGGGCCTACGCGTTTGAAATAGTCGAAGAAGCCTGCCATTTTTCCTGGTGGAAAGAACAAAGCAAGCATATCATCCTGCGGCTCACGCTCGACCTTCCGGGGAAAAAGAAGCACAGCGACCTGCCGCAGTGGCTGATGGAGCGGACGGCTGGTGCATACTATGAGTGCCCGTACGGGGCAGGCTACTGCCCTGACTACAGCGATCCGGTCCTGATTGCGCACCACAGCGAGCTTGTGAAGCGTCTGGGCGAACGCTACGACAATGACCCCTTTGTTTCTTTTATTGAGATTGGGTCGCTGGGACACTGGGGCGAATGGCACATCCATGAGAGGGCAGGGAAAATGCCGCCCCAGGATGTGCGGACAAGCTATGTCAGGGCGTATGCAGAAGCCTTCCCCCATACCCATCTGCTGATGAGGCGGCCTTTTCAGGAGGTCTCAGCCTACGGCCTCGGCCTGTTTAATGATGCCTCCGGCAGCCTTGAGGAAACGCTCATCTGGCTGGACTGGATCGGGAACGGGGGCAGCTATGAGGATGAAGAGAAAGGACTGGTGCCGGCGCCTGACGCATGGAAGACGGCGCCTGTGGGCGGCGAGCTGACAACAGCTGTCCCGCCGCCGCAGCTCCTGCAGGATTCGGCGGACCTGTGCATGAGGCTGTTCAGGCTGAGCCATACCTCATGGATCGGGCCCAACAGCTTTTCAGAGGTACAGGACCGGGAACTGCAGGGAAAGCTGGACCGGATCCTGGAAAACACAGGGTACCGCCTGCGTGTGGCCGCGGCCAGTGTGACAGGGTCCCGGCTCTCTTTGACTTTTACCAATGACGGGATCGCACCTTTTTATTATGACTGGCCGGTCATGGTCCGGGTCCGGACAGGCGAGGAACAGCATGTCATTCCGGTCCCTGCAGCGCTCAGCGGGGTCCTCCCCGGCACGATGGTCCATGCCAGTGTGGACCTGGACGGGCTTGCATGGGAAAGCATTGATATAGGCATCCTGGATCCTATGAATGGCCTTCCGTCCATCCGTCTGGCTATGGATGTGCCTGAAGAGAAAGGATGGCACGTTCTTTTCCCATAATGTACCATGGAAGCTGCAGATGCCTGGCCGGCTAGGGCACGTGCCGGATGCTTTTTCACAAGAGCGGACCAGCGCTGAAAATGGCCCGGGGAGAGGTCCCTGGAACTTTTTTTCTGCCCTTCCGGGCAAAAAAGCACCCCCTCAGGACAGAGGGGGTGGGTGAGCCGGAATGCGGAGCCCTGCTTTATCTCAGCTGGCAAATCTGCCCTTCCAAAACGCGTCCGTCATGGATTGACCTGTCAGAGACAGGAAATCCTGGGGACCCGCGTCAGGGCTGCACTCTCCCTGATCAGATGGAAAAGAGGAGGTATGCACGCAATGGTCCGGCTGCGCCTTATAATCCGCTCATATCATCGCTGTCAATGGTATAGCCCAGTTCATCGTACATGCCCTGAACCAGTTCAAGGTTGTCTGTTTTGGCGTACAGAAGAGAGGGAGAGAAGAAATTCATCAGCACGACAGCCGTGTCATCAGCCCCCTGGAAGATATAGGTCAGGTTCCTGGTTTTTTTGGGTTTTCCATAGAGTTTTGTCAGCTTCTTTTCAAGGTCTTCCATGGCTGCATCTTCATCGGGGGTTTCAAGTTCCACAAAAACAGATATGAGCTTTGGGGAACGCTTATTCAGTTTTCCATTTTTCACCTCATAGGCGTAGCATGCTGAAATCGTGCCTATGGAATATCCGGCGATCTTTCCGGTGATCTTCTGGCTGAGGACGTAATCTTCACAGATCACTTTTGTATAATACTGGGAAAGTGTAAATCCCACCTCGGGATTGAAGAGCATAGACTGGGTGCCCCCGTCCCATCTGGACATGGAGCCTGCCGATTTGATCAGTTTGGCACTCGCAATACCTTTTCTCGTCTGTTCCGGACTGGATCCCCACGGAATGTTCTGGAACGTGATGGGGGAGGAACCTGCATCGTCGGAGGACGAAGATGACTTTTTTGTGGATGCGACGACGGCTGATGTGGAAACCGTTGTCGTTTGGCCGGAGGGTTTAGCGGTGCTCGCCGGTGTTGACTTATTCGAGGAAACGCCCACAGCGATGGAACGGCTCCCTTTTTCCAGTTCCACATCAAAGACGTAATCGCAAAGATCAAAGTTGTAGCCGTCATTCTTGCGGATCTTTATGCCAAAATCATTGGTCACGCCAATTCTGACAGTGCATTTTTTATAGTTTGACGCGACGGATTTGGGCACCTCAAAGAAAACATAATAGGCTGCCTTGCTCTTGGATGAGACATCATTGTCAAATGTCTGTCCGTCTGTCCTCAGGGCACATGCCTGACCGTCATAGATGGATGATCCGCCGTCAAAGGACGCTTCAAGGTACAGACGCTCGATATCGACGCTCCGGCTGCCATTATTGGTGAACTGTCCGCGGATAAAGAACAGGGTATTGCCGGACTGTGCCTCGAGATATCTCCAGGTGGAAGGCTGCTTGTCGAGATAGGAGTTGATTTTGTCTGCAGAGCCGGACTTCTCCAGCGTCATGGTGATATCTCCGGCCTTAAGCGTGTCCCCGATTTTGTATGTTTTCGCAGCCGGGGCAACAGAAGCCACATTCTGTGAAGAAGGGGTTGTCTTCAGCTTTTCGTTGCCCGGGGCGATCTCCATCTGGAACGTGTTGCCGGACAGGGTGACCGTGGCCAGTTTTTTGCCGCCGACCGAAACGGTGAAGGAATTGCCCGTGCCGGATACGGCGTATCCTGCCGCTTTCAGTCCTTCCCTGTAATCCTCCATCATCTGTTTGGCTGTGTCAGCCATGCTCATGGGCCTGTAGGTGTAACGGATACTTGTCAGTTTCCCATTCACCCGGCTGGAGCCGGAGCCGCTCTCGGTGACATCTGAATAGCTGGTGGGCACAGGAAGACTCGGGCTTTCTTCGTAATAGGTCAGCTCCCGGACCGGTTCACCGCCGCCTCCGAAGGAGATGGTCATGGGCCCGACAGTGAAGTATGTGGCTGTTTTTCCGATACTCAGGAAGTCCGAGGGCTCTTCAACAGCAAACGTCACCTCGATGCTCTCAAGATCTGAGAAGCGTTTGATATCAAGTGCCTCGTAGTCCAGCCGCAGGTATGTTTTTGCCTTGGCATGGGCATTGATGTTCTCTCCGCCGTCGCCAAAATAGGAAGTGGAGATGTTCCAGCCGTTCCCGGTGCCTGTATAGCTGACCCCGATGCCGTGGTCTGTATTGTTTTCAATTACTGCCTTGAGCATCAGAGCACCAAAACCGTCATCTGACACTTCGCCTGTCAGATAAGCCTTCACACCGTTCTCATTGAAAAGCTCAAGCTGTTTTCCTCTGGTGAACTCTTTTGTCTCGGCTAAGGAAACAGATAATGCGAGACATATGAGCAGAACCAGACAAAGAAGAATTCCTTTTTTTTTCATACTGTGCCTCCCTGTTTTTCTTTTTTGCGGGACCCTGTATGTTCCAGCGGAGAGGAACTTCCATTGGAACGGTACGCACCTGACCCGACGCGCATCTGCATTGCATGTCTTGCCGTGGGTCCCGCTTTATGGCGCTGCCAGATATGCTGTAAGGTATCGGACCGCCAAGTTGATTATAATGATATCACAATAGATGTCACGCGTCATTGTGTAACATTTCTTCTGTTTTTGTTTCGCTCTGAAACATGTACAGGTACGTTTCCACGGATATTCTCTGAGACAAGCTTATGCTTTGCCTGCAGCGGGTTCCCGGCCCCCGCAGCTTTTTTTCCGTGAAGAAGGGTAAGATGAGGTATAGGATCAGAGGGCAGGCGGGAGGAACGGAAAGGACCCGCGACAGGCAGGGCGCCTCGGGCATAACAGGGACCGGCAGGAGGTTGCCAAACAAGCCAATCCAGTCTACAATGCCCAGGACGGGCGGTCCTTGAGCGGAGTGCGCGTACAGGAAGTGCGGAAGACACGGCGTTCCTGCGGGGACATGCGCTGGAACGCCTTAAGGACAGACAAAAAACATGTTCTGATGGGGTGATCATAACGATGGAAGATAAGAATACAGAAATGGCCCGCAGGGTCGCTTATAAGGTCAGTCAGGCAGGCGGGCGGACCTACTATGTGGGCGGCTATGTCCGGGACCAGCTCCTCGGGCGGGAGAATAAGGATATCGATATTGAGGTACACGGGGTCTCTGTATCCTGTCTTGAAGGGATTCTGGACACACTCGGGGAGCGCCTGACGATGGGCGTCAGTTTCGGCATCATGGGGCTTCGCCATTATGACCTGGACATTGCCATGCCGCGCTCAGAAATTGCAACGGGCAGGGGCCACAAGGATTTTGAAGTGTATGTCGATCCTTTCCTGGGCGAGGAGAAAGCCGCCAGCCGGAGGGATTTCACAATGAATGCCCTGATGCAGGATGTTCTGACCGGTGAAATACTGGATTTCTTCGGAGGAAAGGAAGACATGGCCCGCGGCCGGATTCGCCATGTGAATCAGCAGAGCTTCGCTGAAGACCCTCTGAGGGTGTTCCGCGCGGCCCAGTTCGCGGCACGTTTCGGCTTTTCTGTTGCTGAAGAGACAGTCGCACTGTCCTCTTCCATGGATGTCGCTGCCCTGGCCGGGGAACGGATCATGATGGAGCTGACCAAGGCCCTGCTGAAGGCAGAAAAACCCTCTGTCTTTTTCGAAGTGCTCAGGGAGATGAAGCAGCTGTCTGTATGGTTCCCGGAAGTTGAAAAGCTCATCAGGGTTCCCCAGAGCGAACGGTACCATCCGGAGGGGGACGTGTGGACCCATACAATGCAGGTGCTGGATGAAGCGGCCAGGCTGAGGGGCCAGGCACGGGAGCCGCTGTATTTTATGCTCTCGGCCCTGTGCCATGATTTCGGCAAGGCCGTCACGACAGATGAAAAAGATGATGAGGTCCATGCCTATGGGCACGAAAATACGGGTGTGCCGCTCGCAGAGAATTTCCTCAGCAGGATCACGACCGAGGCCAAGCTCAAGGGCTATGTGCTGAATATGACCAGACTGCATATGAGGCCCAACATGGAAGTCCGTGAACATGCAAGCACCAAATCTTTTATGAAAATGTTCGACAGCTCAACATGCCCTGAGGACCTGCTCCTGCTGGCCAGGGCGGATGACCTGGGCCGTGTGGGCGGCCAGGTGGACCGGTCCGCGAGGGTAACAGCTTATGAAGAAATCGGGAAGTGTCTGCAGGAGATGCTTGCCATGTACAAGGAAAGAATGGCCCAGCCCTATGTGATGGGAAGAGACCTCATCCAGGCCGGCGTCCGGCCCAGCAGCCTGTTCAGCGAGGCGCTGGCCTATGCGCATAAAATGCGCCTGGCCGGAATCAGCAAGGATGACCAGCTGCGCCAGACGCTGAGCTGGATCAGGAAGGAAGAGGGCGTGCGGCGCCAGGAAAACGGCGGGGAATAATGATTTCCCAAAGGAAAAGGCAGCAGAGCGGATTCTGCTGCCTTTATGCATCCCTGAGGGATCAGGGCACCCAGAGATGGATGTCGTGGGAACCGGGACTGGAAAGGGAACCGGCAGGGAGACAGGCGGAACACGGTCCCTGGGTGCCCCTGTTCACTGTGACATGGATCTGTGCATGGATGATGCTGATGTTTTTCAGCTCCATATGGCTGCAGTTTTCAGGGAGGAAGGGACGGAGCGTCAGAGTGTCCCGGGTGATGCTGATCCCGAAGAGGCCATAGAAGATCATGGACCAGTAGGCTGTTGCGCTCCATGTCTGCTTCTCACAGGGGTACCAGAGGATGGTGCCGTCCGTCCCGCCTTCCTGGAGACCGCCGTAGGGGAGACCGGTCAGGGGGTGATAGATCTCTGAAAAATGCTTGTCACGGCAGGCTTTCTCAGAAAGGGAAAAGAGTTCTTTTTCAAAAGCCTGTTTATGGCCGCACCGGATCATGGCCAGTGCCCAGAAGCCCTGGGCGTGCGGCCATATGGTGCCGGAGTGCCTTCCGAAACCGCTCTTTTCCGTGTAGCGGGGGAAACTGGGGTAGACGCAGGGGATGCCGTGCCCGGACACATAAGCGTGTTCCGCAATGCTTTCACACTGTCCGGGGTCCGCGACCCCTGTGAGGATGGAAAAAGCGAGGCCGAGCGCCTCCTGGGCACTGCAGCGCCCCCAGGGATCTGTGAAATAATCGTAGGTCCCGCGGCCGCTGTCCCAGAGTACGCGGTGAATCGCGCGTTTCAGGCAGCCGGCTTTTTCAAGACAGGGCGCAGCGTCCTGCCCGAGCAGGTCCAGCATGGCAGCCGCGGCGGTGTAGGCTGCATAGTACACGCAGTTGGTGGACAGGGTCTGCATCGGGATGCCGTACCCTTTTTCGCGCCGCTGGGATGGATGGAGAGCGGGCCAGCTCATGATGCCTGAGGGGCAGTCCGGCGTATCCGCGTAACGGTCGGGATAGGCCGCCACCCCGTCGCCATAGACAGCCGGCCCGCAGAAAAGTCCGGTGTCCGCGTCCCATTCATCCTCTTCCAGCCGGGAGAGTGTGTTCAGGACCGTCCGGCAGGCGAAAGCGAGGAAAGACATGTCCCGGGTCACAAGGAAGTACTGCCAGGCGGCGGGTGCCCAGATGATTTTGTCCCAGTACTGCCCGCCGATGCAGTCCCCGTCCGGTCCTTTGCTGCACACAGCCAGCAGGGTGTTCCTCACCGTCTCCCGGTCGAAAAAACATAGGGCGTTCATGGTGTTGATGGCTGCATCCCTGGTCCATGGTTCATGGTAATCCAGGCCTGCCATGCAGCAGGGCTCCTCTTCTTCGAGCAGTCCGTCTTTGTATGGCAGAATGTTGCCGACGATGTCGCCGGTGGCGATCCGGGCGGCACGGCTGAGAGTGGGGTTGTCGGAGGCGAAAAACGGAAGATGCATACAATCCCTCTTTCCGGACCTGTATCACAGGTGTTTTCTGTCAAAGCGCTGTCTGAATCCATTGGCAAAGTATTGGACAATGATACAGAAAATGCGGGGATCCATCAAGGGACACGGCACATGTTTTGGCTTGCATGCGGACAGAATGGGCGTATAATAAGGACAAGTCTTAAGGATCTCCTGGCGGAAACGGGTTGACGCCGGACGCGCTGCAGTGCGGAATGCAACATGGAGCGTGTCAGACGCGGGAATAATCATATGCAATATAAAGATCCAGAGACGTGGAGTACCGGACAACGGACCGCAAAAAAGCAGCAGGGAGCGCCTGCTGCTTTTTTGCATTAGGATGGGTTATTTGAGGAAGCCGTTGACGATCTGTTCCTCCGCCTCCTGCTCGGTTAGGCCGAGGGTCATCAGCTTGATGATCTGATCGCCTGCAATCTTCCCGATGGCTGCCTCGTGCACCAGGGCAGCATCGACATTATTGGCTTCAAGTCCCGGGACAGCAAGGATACGGCCCTGGTCCATGATAATGGAATCGCATTCGGTATGGCCGTGGCAAGCCGCGTTGCCCACAAGCTTGGCATCGAACTTCTGATAGGACTGGTCCTTGGCCACAGAACGGGAAACCACGTCCGCGCTGGCGTTTTCACCGTTGAGGTGGACGGTGTAGGTGCTGATGGCGTTCTGCTGGCCGTGGGTCATGAGGCGTTCGCGGACGACAAGACGTGCGCCGGCTTTCAGCTCAGCGAGGGTGGTGCGGTTCGTGTCATCGACACCTTTGATCTGCACCATTTCCATTTCAACGGAACTGTCCTCTTCCTGATAGACTTCCGTTACCGGGTTCAGGATGCGCTTGCCCTTGCCGTCGCCGGAGCCATAGTGCTTTTCCACATACTTGATGTGTGCCCCTTTGCCCACGAAGAAGCGGTGGATGCCGTCGTGCTGGCTGTCCTGATTGCCGCAGTTGTCGATCCCGCAGCCGGCCACAATGACCACGTCGGCGCCTTCGCCGATGTAGAAATCGTTATAGACGACTTCCTTCAGGCCGCTCTGCGTCATGACCACAGGGATATGGACGCTCTCGTTTCTGGTACCGGGTTTGATGCGGATCTCCAGTCCGCTGACGTCCTGCTTGGGCACGATCTCAATATTGGCGGTGGACTGCCTTCCGGCGGACTGGCTGTTGGAACGGATATTGTATGCGCCTTCGGGGACACTGTGCAGATCAGCGACTTCCTTGAGCAGCCGCATCTGGATCTCGTCAAGCTTCAGCATGGCTCATTGCCTCCTTTTCCCGGGAACGTTTTGGGACACTCCTTGACCGCAGCGGCGGTACCGATCAGACCGGGCAGGACTTCATTTCTCTCTCCCTGGGAGACCAGGCGCCCGTCGCGCAGCACGATCACTTCGTCGGCGATATTCAGGATGCGCTCCTGGTGGGAGATGATGAGGATGGAGCGGTCCTTTACGGATTCACGCATTTCCCGGAAAACTTCGATCAGGTTCTGGAAGCTCCACAGGTCGATGCCTGCCTCCGGTTCATCAAAGACGGAGAGCACGGCATTGCGGGCGAGGACCGTGGCAATTTCTATGCGCTTGAGCTCACCGCCGGACAGGCTGGCATTGACTTCACGGTCAATATAGTCCCGTGCGCACAGACCGACCCGGGAGAGGTAGTCACAGGCGTCGGCGGCGCTCAGTTTTTTCCCGGAGGCCAGACGGATCAGGTCAAGCACCTGGATCCCCTTGAAGCGGACCGGCTGCTGGAAGGCAAAGGCAATGCCCGCCCGGGCCCTTTCTGTGACGTTCCAGGAGGTGATGTCCTGTCCGTTAAAGAGAATCTGACCGGATGACGGCTTTTCAATGCCTGCAATCAGGCGGGCAAGCGTTGATTTTCCGCCGCCATTGGGGCCCGTGATCACAGCAAGCTTGCCCTTGGGCAGGCTCAGGGAGATATCGCGGATGATTTCTTTTTCGGAACCTTCATCTTCCACACCGAAAAAGATATGTTTCATTTCCAGCATCCTGGAAACGCCTCGCTTTCCATTTGGAGAATCGTTGATGCGGCGTACGAATCTGCCGCCTGTCTAGGATACCATAAAAACGGAGAAAAAACCCGGTCCGGGTCATATTTTTTTCTTTTTTTCTGAAAGTTCTTTTCATTTGCGGCCCTGCTTGACTTTCACGGGCCTGTGTGTATGATGCAAACCGTTGTGGGGAAGAAGGACGAAGTCATTTCAGAAAGAAGGATGGAACGGCATGGAACTGAAATGGATCGGAGCGGACTTTTCTGTCTGCTCTGTGAAGGACGCGTCGGGCATTGACCTGAACAGCCCTTATTGTTTTGTGGGGAGGACGGATGAGGAGCTTTCCCTGGTGTGTGAAACAGACAGGGTCCCGGCATCCGTCCTGGCCCGTGAGGACGGCTGGAATGCATTCAGGATCGAAGGCGTGCTGGATTTTTCCCTTGTGGGGATCCTGGCAGGCATCACTGAAGTCCTGGCCCGGAAGGCCATAGGGATCTTTGCTGTGTCAACCTTCAATACCGATTACATTCTGGTCAGGAAAGACAGCAGACAGAAGGCCCATGAGGCCCTGGAGGCGGCGGGCTACCGCTTTGTATGATATGCACAGCATACTGACGAGTACCCGTGTGGGCAGACGGAACATGAAGATGATCGCGCTGTGCGGGGAGAAACGGGGACCGGCCATACTCTGGATCCATGGCGGCGGGTATATGCTGGGAATGAAAAGCATGGTGTATGGGTCCTGCGGGAAAATGCTGGTGGAGCGCTATGGCGGCATCGTGGTGTCGCCCTCATACCGCCTCGCACCGCGGCACCGCT
The DNA here is from genome assembly GCA_946538615.1 of uncultured Clostridia bacterium. Taxonomy (GTDB): domain Bacteria; phylum Bacillota; class Clostridia; order Christensenellales; family Aristaeellaceae; genus UBA2943. The sequence goes on along the minus strand of CAMNGW010000008.1, from coordinate 19,545 downwards.
ACCCGGCGGCACTGGAAGACTGCTTTGCCGCCCTGTCCTGGATGTGGGAGCATGCAGAGGAGCTGGGAGGGGACAGGGAGAAGATCGTGGTGGGCGGGGAGAGCGCCGGGGGCGGTCTTGCGGCAGCTGTGTGCCTGAAGGCACGGGACGAGGGTGAGATCCCCATTGCCATGCAGCTGCCCCTTTACCCTATGCTGGACTGCCGGGACACGGCGTCCTCTGCGGACAACCATGGCAGGGTCTGGAACACGGCCCGCAACCACAGGGGATGGGCGGCCTATCTGGGGGACCTTTATGGCACGGATGACGTGCCTGCCTACGCCAGCGCGGCCAGGGAGACGGACTATTCTGGCCTTCCCCCGTGCTACACTTTTGTGGGGGACGGAGAACCATTCTATGCTGAGACCCTTGCCTATGCGGAAGCCCTGCAGCGCGCCGGTGTGGAGGCGCACCTTGATGTGTACCATCAGGACATTCACGCTTTTGATATGCTCACGCCCTGGCAGCGCGACAGCCGCGAGGCAAAGGAAAGGCTCTGCCGTGCCTTTGCCCGTCAGCTGAAACTGTAACTGGGCAAAACCCAGGGATGCCCATTGACAGCATGGGGCATTGCGCCATAATATCTCATGGGGTGAGAATCTTGGATGATGAGATGTATTTCCGCGAAGCTGCGGAAAAACTGCTGCGTCTGCTCGCTGAATCCCAGAAAAAACCTGTCCACCAGAACGCCAGGGACTTTTCGGTGGGGGAGATGGGTGTGCTGAGGTGCCTGTGCCTCAAGGAGGAGCCCATGTCAGCGGGCGAACTGAGCCGGGCCATGGCCATCGGTTCGGGAGGCGTGGCGAACCTGCTCAATGTCCTGGAAAAGAAGGGATATGTGCAGCGCACCATGAACCCGGATGACCGCAGGAGCGTCAGGGTCTCCCTTTCCGCAAGCGGGCGCGAACTGGTGGAGTGCAAGGGTGAGGAGGCGATGCGCATGACCGTGGGGCTCCTGACAAGGCTTGGCCGGGAGGACACGGAGCAGCTGGTCCGGATCTATCAGAAGATGCTGGACATTTATGAGAATTACCTGCGCTCATCTGACTGGCAGGAAGGAAAGAAGGCGTAAAAGAGCATGTGGAAGATATTCCGTTTCATGCGCAGACGGGACAGGGGCTATGTCATACTGTGCCTTCTGCTGGTGGCGGGCCAGGTCTGGGTGGACCTGACCATGCCGGATTTTATGAGTGATATCACCCGGCTGATTGTCACACCGGGCAGCGCCATGTCGGCCATCTGGACCGCAGGGGCAAAGATGCTGGGGTGCGCACTGGGCAGCGCACTGCTCTCGGTGGTTGTGGGGTACTTTGCGGCAAAGCTTGCCTCCAATTTCAGCTACACCATCCGGGAGCACGTGTTCCATCAGGTGACGGATTACGGGGCGGAGGAAATCAAAAAGTTTTCCACGGCGAGCCTGATCACGCGCACGACCAATGACATCACGCAGATCCAGATGTTTGTGGCCATGGGTCTGCAGGTGATGATCAAAGCGCCGATTATGGCCGTGTGGGCCGTGCTGAAGATTGTGGGGAAGAACTGGCAGCTGTCCCTGGTGACTGCAGGCGCGGTGATCATCATCATGTCGGTCATCCTGGTGCTGATGCGTCTTGTCCTGCCCAAGTTCAGGATTGTCCAGAAGCAGATTGACGATGTGAACCGTGTGACCAGGGAGAACCTGACGGGACTTAGGATCGTCAGGGCGTTCAATGCGGAATCTTTCCAGGAGGCCAAATTTGAAGAGGCCAACCAGAACCTGATGGCTACCCAGCTTTATACCTCGCGGCACCTGGCTGTCCTCATGCCGGTGATCTCTCTGGTGATGAGCGGCCTTTCCCTGGCCATTTACTGGCTGGGGGCGGCCATGGTCAACGGGATCCCCATCAGCAGCCTCACGGCGATCGGGGACAGGGTACAGCTTTTCAGCGAGGTCGTGGTTTTCTCCTCCTATGCGGTCTACGTGATCATGTCCTTTATGATGCTGGTCATGATCTTTATGATGCTCCCACGTGCCCAGGTTTCTGCGGCCCGCATTGAGGAAGTCCTCGGCGCCGGGATCCGGGTGCGCGAGGGGAAAGGTGCGGAAGGGACAGAGAAAGGGAGCCTCTCCTTCAGCCATGTCTCCTTCCGCTACGCGGATGCCTCGGAGGACTGTCTGCAGGACATCTCCTTTGATGTCCGCCCGGGGGAGACGGTCGCCATCATTGGCGCCACCGGCAGCGGCAAATCCACGCTTGTCTCCCTCGCCGCGCGCCTCTTTGACCCCATATCCGGCAGGATCCTGCTGGACGGCAAACCGATCACTGATTACACCTTCGGCCAGCTGTATGAAAAAATCGGCTTTATCGCACAGAAAGCCGTCCTTTTTTCCGGAAGCGTTGAAGAGAACCTGACCTTTGGGGATGCGGGGCACAGCGTATCAGAAGAAGACTGGAAAAAGGCCCTTTGGATCGCAGGGGCGGCCGATTTTGTGGAGAAGCTGCCCGGAGAGGAAGGCGCCAGGATCGCCCAGGGCGGCACCAATCTTTCGGGCGGACAGAAACAGCGCCTGGCTATGGCCAGGGCGATCGCAAGAAAGCCGGAGATCCTGATTTTTGACGATTCCTTCTCTGCACTTGACTACCGTACAGATAAAGAGGTGCGCTCCCGTCTTTCCAGCGATCTGAAGGGCGTGACCTGTCTGATTGTCGCCCAGAGGATCGGGACCATACGCCATGCGGACAGGATCATTGTCCTCGATGAGGGCAGGACAGTGGGGATTGGCACGCATGAGGAACTGATGAAGCACTGTGAGGTATACAGGGAAATTGCTGTTTCCCAGCTCTCACAGAGTGAACTGGAGGCGGGATGAGATGCAAAGAGGACATGGAAGAGGAAGGATGCAGGAAAAACCGCATAACCTGAAAAAGGCGATGCAGGACCTTCTCGTTTACTGCCGCAGGGACATGACTGTGATCCTCGTGTCGCTGCTCCTCGCTGCGGGCGGCGCAGTGCTGACCATCATCGGCCCCAGGCAGATCAGCCGGATCACCGACCTGATCACGGCCGGGCTGATGACGAGCATTGACATGGCAGGCATCGCAAGGGCCGGCACGGTGCTCATCGCGCTGTATGGGCTCAGTTCCCTGTTTACCTTCCTTCAGCATTATCTGATGGCGGGGTTCAACCAGCGCCTGTCCAAAAGGATGCGCAAAGACATTGTGGAGAAGATCAACACCCTGCCGCTGAGCTATTTCAATTTCCATGAGCACGGAGACGTCCTGTCAAGGGTGACCAACGATGTGGACACCATCAGCGCGTCCCTGTCCAATTCGCTGGCGAGCATTGTGTCTTCGGCGGCGCAGTTTGCAGGGTGCCTGCTGATGATGGTCATCACCAACTGGATCATGGCAGGAACGTCTGTCGTTTCCACCCTGATAGCCATGGCCGTGATGATGGTCATTATGGGCAGGAGCCAGAAGTATTTTGTGGCCAGACAGCAGAACCTGGGCAACCTCAACGGCTATATAGAGGAAATGTACACAGGACATGATGTGATCCGCACGAGCCATGCCGACGAAAAGGTCAAAGCCCATTTTGACGAGCTGAACGCGGCTGTGCGCGAGGCGAACTTCAAGTCGCAGTTCCTGGGCGGGATGATGCAGCCGCTCATGGGCTTTATCGGGAACTTCGGCTATGTCGCGGTGTGTGTCGTCGGCGCCGTGCTGGCGATGAACGGAACGATCACCTTCGGCGTGATCACGGCCTTCATGATCTATGTGCGCCAGTTCCAGAGCCCGGTCCAGCAGATCGCTCAGGCCATGACCAGTATGCAGTCGGCTGCCGCTGCTGCCGAGCGCGTCTTTGAGTTCCTTGATGAAGAGGAAATGGACAGTGAGGAGGACAAGGCGCACAGGACGGAGGAAACGCGGGGCGAGGTGGAGTTCCGCCATGTGCAGTTCGCGTACCCGGATAAACCCGACGAGCTTGTCATCAAAGACTTTTCGGCCCATGTCATGCCGGGCCAGAAAGTGGCCATTGTCGGTCCGACAGGCGCGGGCAAAACGACGCTGGTCAATCTCCTGATGCGCTTTTACGAAACCAGGGGCGGCGAGATTCTTCTGGATGGCGTCAATATCCGGGACATGAAGCGTTCCGAGGTGCACGATAAGTTCGGCATGGTGCTGCAGGACACCTGGCTCTTTGAGGGCAGCGTGCGTGAGAACCTGTGCTATAACACGCCGGGCGTTACAGATGAACAGATGAAGGCGGCCTGCAGGGCCTGCGGGATCCATGCGTTCATCAAGGCGCTGCCTGAGGGGTATGACACGGTGCTCAGTGACAATACAGCCATTTCAGCGGGACAGAAACAGCTGATGACCATTGCAAGGGCCATGATCCAGAACAGCCCGATGCTGATTCTGGACGAGGCAACCTCCTCTGTGGACACGCGCACAGAACTGATTACCCAGCGCGCCATGGACCAGCTGACGGAAAAGCGGACGAGCTTTGTGATCGCCCACAGGCTCTCAACCATCCGCAACGCGGATATGATCCTGGTGCTGCGCGACGGGGACATTGTTGAGCAGGGAAAACACGGGGAACTCCTGGAAAAAGGCGGGTTCTACGCAGAACTGTATAACAGCCAGTTTGAACAGGTCGCCTGAGGAAACAGGAAAAAGGAGCCCATCTTATGTGCTAAGATGGGCTCCTTTTATGTGCAGTTATGTGCCAGGACCGGTGAGGGACCAGCTTATGCCCTGCTGCTGGGCGTAGCGCCCGATCCGCTCACTGTCGGTAAAGATGGTCAGTGTATCCGGGCATCCCTCAAAGGCATCCGGGGAAATGTCGGTGACCGTGCCGGGGACGAAGATCCAGACCAGCTGCCCGCAGCCGGCAAAGGCCCTGCGGCCGATGGCCCTGCAGGTGTCCGGAACGGTCACTGCCGCCAGAGAGGACCCCATGAAGGCTTCTTCTCCGATTTCAGTCAGGGCCTCGGGCAGCCAGACCATATGGGCGTCAAGGTCGAAGGTCACAAAGGAAAGGGTCCAGGACACATCCGGCTTTTGGGCCAACCGGACGGTCACAGACGCGCTGCCGTCGCCATAGGCGATGAGGAAACCGTCCCTGATCCGGAGCACGGAAGAGTCCGAAGAAAGCGACAGGTCATCCATCGTGAGGCCCGACAGCGAAGGGTCAATAAACTCTGTCAGCGCATAGCGGCGCCCGGTAAAGAGCACGCCGGAGTCGCGGATGACCATATCCTCTTTGTGGATCTCCTCCCAAATGGCATAGAGCATGACATGGTCCTCTTCGGTATTGCTCAGGTACGTGCCCCCCGGCAGATAGTCGGGCTGTGTGCCGCTGCTGCTCAGTGACCAGCCAGCAAAGCGGCAGCCCGCCTTCACAGGAAGGTCTTCAGGAAGGGTGAGGGGGACGTCCCAGGTTTTCCATACGGCCTCAAGGGAGTAGGTGCCGCCATTGGGGTGGAAGACAATGAGCCATTTGCGGATCTCCCATTTGGCGGTGAGGGTATGGTCAGCGTTCTGTATATAGCTGTAGCTGTACACCCGGACAGAAGAGGCACTGTCAGGGTTTCCCCTGTACCATCCTTTGAAAATGTACCCTTTGCGCGTCACACTGGGGAGATTGGCGTATTTCCCGCCGTGTGTGACCAGTATGGGCGCCGCGCCACTGTCCGCTCCGTTCACATCAAAGCTTACCGTGTACTGAAGGGGCGACCATACAGCGTAAAGCGTGGTCCTCTGGTTAAGGGTGAAGGCGGTTCCTGCAGCAAAATCGGCTGTGGTGCTGCCCTGCTCCAGGGACCAGCCGGAGAAGGTGTGCCCCTCCTTTACAAAGGTGCAGTCAGGCAAGGTAAGGTTCTCGCCATGGTTCTTCCAGAGGGTGAAGGCTGTCCCGCTGCCTGAGCCGGGGGAGAAAATGATGGCATACTGCTGCGGCGTCCACTGGGCGATGACCGTTGTGTCAAAGGGGGCCGAGAAGATGGTTTCCGCGTTGATGGTCAGCCCGCCGTAGCGCCAGCCGGAGAACACATAGCCTTCTTTGACAGGTACGGGCAGTTCCCCATAGGGAGAGCCATAGACAACGGTTTTGCTTGCCGGGCTGACCGTGCCGCCCTGTGCAGAGAAGTTCAGGGTAAAGGACTTGGGGGTCCAGTGCGCGTAAAGGATGGTGTCCTTCAGGACCGAAACAGTTGTGGTGCTGGTGATCCTGCTGCCACCCTGTGGCAGTGTGTACCAGCCGTCGAAGGTATGGCCGATCTTTGTCGGGGACGGCAGGGTACCGAAAGCCGAGCCATAGGATACCGTTATGGAGGAAGCGGACGAACCGCCCAGGGAATCAAAACTGACGGTGAAGGACAGCGGGACCCATTTGGCCTGCAGTTCATGGTCCTGCGCCGTGGCAACCAGTGTGCCTGACGTCACAATGCTGCCGTTTTCCAGCATCCAGCCCCCGAACGTGTACCCCTCTTTGGTTGCCAGGGGGAGGTTGCCGTAGGGTTTCCCGTATGTGACGGTGGTCTGGAAGACATCGCCTGTCCCATTGCCGTATTTGAAGAGGACCTGATAGGTGTTGGGCGTCCACCTGCCGTACACGGTATGGTCCCTGGCAAGGACGAGGGTGGTGCTGCCAGTGACGGACACGCCGTTTTCCGTTTCCCATCCAGCGAAGGTGTAGCCTGTGCGCGTGAGAAGGGAAAAGGGCATCTCATAGATGTAAAAAGGAGGATTGCCAAGCTTCTCGCCGTAGGTGTCCCCGTAGCTGAGTGTACGGGTCTTCCTGTTGGTGCCGTCATAATCGTAGGTGACGGTGTAGGTCAGAGGCGTGTAAACAGCATAGAGCGTATGGTCCTCATAGTGGACAACGATGGTGTCCCGCGTCACCTCCTTGGTGATGGGGATTGTGTAGTTGGGGAGACGGCGCAGCTCCCAGTGGTCAAAACGGTAGCCCTCCAGGACAGGCTCGGGCAGTTCGCCGTAGGGGAGCCCCTGGACGACTGTTTTCTGCGCTTTGCCTGCGGGCAGCGTCCCTCCGCAGGGGTCAAAGGTGGCGGTGCTCGAAGCCCCCCTCCATCTTGCCGTGAGCGTGTGGTCGACGGAGACGTTCACAATGGATGTGGAAGTGATGAGGTTGTCTTCATAGTACCATCCGTCGAAGATCTCCCCGGTAACCAGCATCTGGACTGGGACAGGGAGGGCGCCGTAGGCACCGCCGGGCGTGACCGTCTTGCTCTCAGGCGACACGCTTGTCATGGCCCCGGCGTCAAAGGTGACCGTGCAGCTGTTTATGGTCCAGTGGGCATAAACGGTCCGGTCCGCGTGGGGCAGGCCGGGCGCTGTGCTGGAGGCTGTGACTAACGATCCACCGCTTTTCTGGGTGTACCACCCTTCAAAAAGGTAGCCGCTTCTCACAGGGACCGGGAGTGCCCCGTAGGCCTTTTCTGTTGTGATCTCCATGCTGGAGGGGGACACGGAGCCGCCGTTGGGATCGAAGAGAAGGTGCAGCCTGGCGTTGGCGATGCGGCCCTCGCTGCGCCCATAGTTGATGTAGTGGGCAAAGTAATCATAATTGTTGGAGCCGAATGCGTTCTGCAGATCGCCGTAATTGGCTTTGTACGTGTCAAAATGGAACTCTTCACAGCTGGAGCGCCCCTCGGCTATGCCGAAATCGACAAAGTGGTGGATGGCGCCAATGTAGTCGCTGCCATAGGTGTTCCTCAGGTCGTAATGGTAATTCACATATTCTGAGACCCTGAAAACGGCGCTGGAGCGGCGGCCCTCGTGGACGCCGTTGTTTTTCCAGTGGGACCTGAGCTGGTCATCTGAAAAGGAACCGAGATCATAATAATTGGCAGCACGGTAGAAATTGACATCAAAGACAAGGGGATGGAAAAGGTAGGCATCGTCGTTGGCGGGGTCCGGCGCAGGGACCGGGTCGGGCTGCTGAAGGGACAGATAGCGGAGGGCGACACAGCCCTCAGCCCCGTCATAGGTGACATGCGCCCATGTCCCGTCCGATTTGGTCACATAGAGCGTGGTGCCATTGGGAATGCTCCTCAGTGAGGCAAAGCCTGTCCCGTGGCCGTCGCGCAGGTTCAGGGTGGAGCTGACGTTCACGGTATAGTGCCCGGCATAGGAGGTGGAGCAGCTGCAGGTGTCAGGAATGATCTGGCCGACATTGACCTTGGTCAGGTAGTTTTCACTGTTTTTGTTGTAAGCCGTGCCACCCTGGCTTATGCCGCCCACCATGAACTCCAGGTGCAGATGGGCGCCATAGGTGTTGCCCGCGTTGCCGGAAAGGGCGATGAGCTGCCCCTGCGAGACGGTCTGGTTCACGCTGACGCGGAAGCTGCCTGTCTTCAGATGGGCATAGAGGGAATAGACATTGTTGCCGTGGCTGATGACAATGTAGTTGCCATAGCTTCCCCCGCAGCCTGCCTTGGTGCATACCGGCGCATAAGAGGAGCCGTTGTGCGAGCCGGTGCAGCCGTTATCGATGGCCTTGATGACCGTCCCTGAAGCGATGGAATAGACTTCTGTGCCAATGGAGGCATGGAAATCCGTGCCGATATGTTTGGATGAGAACGAATTGGATACATAGCCGGTGGAAACAGGGAGCGGCCATGTATAGGCATATGAATCCGCTTTTGCCCCCGTGCATACCAGGCTGGTCAGCAGCAGGCAGAGGACAAGGAGCGCACAGACAGCATGCAGTTTGCGGACAGGTTTCATGGTTCCCTCATTTCTGTGCCTGAAAAATGAGCACGGTTTATTTTGTGTAAGTTTTGCTGCCGGACAGAATCGCATTGATGGCGGATTCGTGGCAGGTGCCGCCGGCAGTATATTTGCTGCGTACGAAGTTCCTGAAGGCGGTGGAATGCTCATAGCCGTATTTCCGGCTCACAATGACAGTGACACTGCAGCTCTTGCCGCCGCTGGCACTGCTCACGGAAGCCGTGGGGACACCGGAGCTGTTGGTTATGGTGGCAAACCCGGCAGCAGCTGCAAATCGTGCATAATCATCCGTGTATACGTTAATGCAGCCGGCGGAATCAGGTATGCTGCCCTCGGAACGGATCGTGGCAATGGTTGACCTGTGGATGTTGATGCCTGTATGGACCAGCGACATCTCCTGGTGGCCGAACAGCGTGGGACATTTGCATGACCCGTTGTTGTTCTTTGAGCCCATGTCGTGCTCGGAAGATGATGTGGACCCCACATGGATGCGCACCGCGTAAGCGCCCTTGACATTCAGAGCGGGATAGGATTTCTTGTGGTACGTATTTTCTGCCGTATAGGTGCCGTCCACAAGGGTACCGATATCGGTCGATCTGGAATCGGATGTGGTATGATTCCCCTTCGAATCGAACGGCCGGTCGGGCAGCGTGCTGGCCTGGTCGCTGGCGAAGATGACTTTGCCGTAGCTGAACACCACGCACAGTGCCGTGCGCTTGCTGCCGTCGGACACTTTGTACCCGTAGCCGTCAAGGAACACGATGAGCTTTCTGATCTGGGAAAGACTTGAAGCTGTGTACCCTTTTTCCTTGAGCATGGCATTGAGGGCATCCTGTCTGTCCGCGTGGTCCTTCAAGGCGCTGTAGGCATAGCTCATCCCGTTCTTGCCGAAGGCGGTATAGGAATCCGATGCGGCGGCAAAGGAGAAGATCAGGCCTGTGGGCGGGTCAGGTTCCTTTTTTTGGTTGTTGTATTCATCGGTCGTGCACCAGGCGATCCGGTAGGAGCCGCTGGCGAGGGTGTACATGATCTGGCAGCCGTCCCCGTTCCTGGTCAGAAGATAGACGTCATCTCCGGGCTCCACATAGTGGTTCGGATTGGTGCCCTCACCCGGACGGTCTGAGACAGCGTAGGTGATGGTGGACTTGTGATGCTCATTGGACGTGCCGGGTATGAGATCGGAGAGATAGACGTAGGCATGGTAGCGTATGTTGCCCACCGGATAGGTGAGGTAGGCCCAGGTCCTGCCGTTTGTGGTGCCCACGTCAAAGATCTGCAGGTCATCGGTCTGCGGGGTGATCCCGGCTGTGCTGTAGGCGCCCTTCTCTTCATTGCCGCGGCTGCTCAGGTTCTTGTCTGTATATGTGACAACGGTGGTGTTCCCGGGAGCGAAAGCGTAGGCGGGACGGGAGGCGGAAAGGAGGTCGAGGCCGCTGTTGTAGTTACCGTGGACATCCTCATCATTGCGCTGCCAGGCAATGCGGTACTTGCCGCCTGAGACCGGGTAAAGGATCTGCCTGCAGCCGTCACTGTAGGCGAGGGTATGGACCGTGTCGCCGGGGGACACATAATGGTCATCATTGATCTGTGCGTCCCTCCGGTCGCAGACATAACAGGTCCCGGAAGCAACTTCGCTCGTGAGGATCCGCCCGTAGACGATCTCATCAAGGGGAATATAGGCGGTATGGCGCTGACTGGTCCCGGAAATGGGATAGGAGACTTTGGCCCAGTGCCAGTTCCCGCTCACACCGACCCCAAGCAGCCACAGCTCATCATGGGCGCCGTCGATGTAATGCGAATTCCCGGCACCCGTGTCGACGGTGCCCTTTGTGGTCAGTTCCTTGCTGGTATACACATCAATGCTTCCCTTGCTGAGGGCATAGCAGTACGCATAGGACGTGTCGCTCAGGCTGAGGAGCCCTTTATTGAAGGCAAATGCTGTCTGAGGCACTGGGTCGTTGTTCTCCTGACCGCCTGCCTCATCAGGGATCCAGCCTTCGGGCACATCGTCCCCGACCTGTTCCGGTTTGAGCCAGGATGGTTTTTTCCAGTCTGTCTTCATGGAGTAGTCGCCGGAGATGAACAGGCGCGCCTCATCCATTCTGCGGTTGTACAGGCCATACATGTCAATGGACTCGTCTTTTTTGTTTTTGTAGTTGTGCCAGGTGGCGAAACACTCCCAGACTTTCTCTGCGGGAATGGTGCCGGGACTGTTTTTGTAGGCGGTCAGAAGGCGCGTGAGACGGTAATCGCCGCCCAGCGGGTTGGTGGCCAGATTGAAGACCAGGGAGACAAGGGCGTCATACTGGTGCTGCAGGAGGGACATGTTGTTCTTTTTCAGGAAATCATCCACCCGGCCGATTTTACTGGCAATATCTTCCATCAGATAGGCTTCCGCCTGTTCATCAGAGATGGGAGGCGTTGAGGCGGTCACGCCGTAGGTATGGCCATAGCCGATGGTGTAAACGCCGGTGCCGTCGTCATAGACCGTCTTGCTGAGGCCCTCGTGGTCCCGGATGAACTGTATGCCCCTTTCTGATATGCCAAGTTCGGTATTGCTCATGGGAACCGGGTCCTCCACAGTAACCGGGATGACGGCACGGCTGGCGCCGTCTGCAGAGGCGATTATGATCTGTGCTGTCCCTGCTTTCAGGGCGGCCACTGTCATGGCGGTCTGGTCAAAGCGGATGACCGAGGTGTCTGTCACAGAAATATTCACGCTGCGGTTGGAGACATTGGACGGTTCTATAGTGACGGAGAAGTTGGCACTGGTGCCTGTCAGAAGATGGAGCTCTGTGACGCTCGGCACGATGCGCGTGGACAGGACAGTGCCCACGGTAAGGGACGGGGAGTCTTTGAAGGAAGTCTGCTCAGTGGCGTCCATGACGGTGGCACGGACGAAATAGGTGCCGGAGGCCGTGGGACAGATGCCGCTCCAGGTATAGCTTGTGCCAGTCCCCTGGAAAGAACGGCTGTCCGTTACTTCATTGCCGCGGAAAAGCTCCATGGTTACGGTGTAGGGCGATTGCCCGCCGCTCACAGAAACAGAGGCGGATACAGTCTCCCCTGCCTGAACGGATGTGGAGGAGAGGGTGACAGAACTGATCGCGACGCCTGAGAGGACCGTGATGTCCGGTGACGTTTTTTTCACGCTGTGGCCCTCGGCATCTGTCACTTCGGCCACCAGGAAAAAGGTGCCGGGCTCTGAAAATTCTATGTTGACATGGCAGTCCGTGTCCCAGCTGTCCGTCAGGCTGGCGGAGCCTGTCACTTTGCCATTGTCGCGGCACACAAGCTCATAGCGGGAGGTGTAGGGGGCCACGCCGCCTGAGATGCTGAAGTCGTAGCCGCACCCGCCCGAGAACACGTTCACTGTGCTCTCTCTGGCCGTGATGTCGCCGATGGCAAGGGGATCATAGACTGTCACCTGGCACTGTGCTGTGTATGCCCCGTCAGGGGAGGTGGCCGTGATGACGGCTGTGCCCGCATGCACGGCCGAGACATAGCCGGCGCCGACCCGGGCCACCCCCGTGTCGCTGCTTGACCACGTGACGCCGTTGGCATCTGCGCCGTCGGGCAGCACAGTGGCAACGATTGTGGAGGAAGAACCGGTCTCAATGACCAGTTTTTCCCGGCTGAGGAGGATCCCGCTGACTGCCTCCGTGACGGTTGCCGTGCAGGAGGCCTGGAACCCGCCGTCCTGCGTGGTCACTGTGATCTTGGCCGTGCCCTTGCCTGTGGCCCGGACCTCACCGTTTTCCACAGTGACGACAGACGGGTCGCTGCTGGACCAGACCAGGGCGGGATTTGAGGCGTTGGCGGGGAGGATCTCTGCCTTCAGGGTGCAGACCTGTCCGGCAGTCAGTTTCAGGGACGTCTCACTGAGGGACACGCCCTGGACGGGTACGCTGACAAAGACTGTGCAGTGAAGGGTAAAGCCGCCGTCCTCTGAGGTGGCGGATACGATGGTCTGTCCGCCGCCGCGGGCCACCACAATGCCGTCCGTGCATGTAGCCACCTCAGGATTGAGCACGTTCCAGCTGACCCCCTGATCGCTGGCGTCAGAGGGGAGCACGGTGGCTGTCAGTCTGGCGTGTTCGTTGACGGTAAGGAACAGGGTGCTGTCGCTGAGACGGAGCGACGTGGCGCGCCGGATGACTGTCACGTAATCTGACGTGCCGCTGGCGCCCACAAGGTCGGAATCCGCCACCTTGCAGGACAGGTAATATATCCCCGGCTGGTTGATGGTGAAGGCATCTGTAAAGCGGTCCGAGCTCCCGCTGAGGGTCCTTGTGAGCACAGGACTGCTGCTGCCAAGGCGCATGAGGCTGCTTGTCACCGTGAAGGGCCTGACGCCGCCCGTAATGTCCACCGTATAGCTGAGGCTCTCCCCGCATTCTATCCGTGTCACGGAAGGTGTGATGGCGGCGAGCTTCAGGTTGTCAAATACGGTGACAGTACAGGAAGCGATAAATCCTCCGTCAAGGGTGGCCACGGTGACCACAGCGGTGCCTTCATGGCTGCCTGCGGTAAGGATGCCGTTGCCTGTCACATCGACAACATCAGGCCGGCTGCTTTTCCATGTCACGCGCCTGTCGGAGGCCAGATAGGGTTCGACAGTGGCTGCGAGCTGGGCGATGGAGCCGGTTTCCATGCTCATGGCGCTTTGCATGGTAACACCTGTTACAGGGACATTGACCGACAGCAGCGCCGCTCGGGAGGTCTGCACGGCGTCTGAGGCGTCCTTGCACACGCAGCGGTAGCGGTTGCCGTCCATGTAGGCGGTGGCTGTAAATGAGATCCTGCGCGTATTCGAACCATATGAGGCGCCCAGATCGCGCCAGACCGTCTCACCGGCATAGCATACCTGCCAGAGCAGGGTAAGGTCCTCTCCGCTTACCGTGACGTCAAAAGCGGCGGTCCCGCCGGCATCGACCGACAGGTCCTCCGGGTCCGACATGGAAATGTCCAGACGGATACGGCCATACATGCTCCTGGCTGTATTGCCGTACGTGTCTTTGATCAGACATCGGTAGATCTTGTTGCTGTTCTCGACAAGGATGGTCAGGCTCGGGCTGTGTGCCCCGACGACGTCCCGCCAGTCCTCCTCTGAGTAGGACGTGGACAGTCTGTACTGCCAGAAGTATTCAAGCCCGTCCCCTTCAGCCTCGATGGAGAAGGTCGCCGGATCACCGGCACGTACGCGCACGGTTCCCGGGTGTTTGGTGATCTTTGCGGTTTTGCGCAGCGAGAGGACAGCCGGCTGCGTTGTCAGGGTGTTCCCGCGTTCATCGGTTACCGTGCAGCGGTAGCGCCAGCCGTCCATGTCATAGTCCATGGTGTCGGTATAGGTGTCTGTGAGGGCAAGGGGATCAACGGAAGGATACGCACCGTAAATGGTATAGAACTTGTCGCTTCCGCGGGGGGAGCGTTCCCAGAAGTAGGTCAGACCGTCGCCGAGGGCGTCCACGTGAAAGGAGACCTCCTCGAGGTCGAAGAACCTGACCACATCAGGGGAGGAGATGATTTCCAGTTTCTTCTGGAATATGTGGTGCTGGGCCTCTGTCCACTCCTGGGCATAGGAGCCGCTCCTGCCGGAGACGGTAAATGTATCCGGGACACCGCTGAAGGCAGAGCGCCCGATATAATAAAGACTGTCCGGAAGGACCGCTTCCTGAAGGGCGCTGCAGCCCTCAAAAGCTCTCGCAGCGATGGTTTCCACGCCGTCTTCAGCCACGATTTTGCGGATCAGGTCCCGCACATGGTACCAGGGATATCCGGCTGCGGAAGACTTTGTGGCCATTCCCGCGCTGCCCGACAGGGTCAGGACGCCGTCACTGAGACTGTAGCGCAGGCCAGAGGCATCCGTGCCCGAGAGCTGTCCGTCGCTGTTCATGTAGGGAATGCCGCGGGAGAGCGCATAGGAACAGGCATAGGCATGTTCGCTGGAACGGATGGAAAGCAGGGGGCATCCATCAAAAGCGTCATCGGCAATGGAACTTACACTGTCGGGGATGACAACGCACCAAAGCGATCTGCATCCGGCAAAGGCCCTCGGGCCTATGGAGGTGGCCCCGTCAGGAATGATGACTTTCTCCAGGGAAGTATTGCCTGTAAAGGCTTCCGGTCCGATCAGGGACAGATGGGAGGGAAGCGTCAGGGCACGCTCAGCAAACGCCGGTACAAGCCACAGGGTACAGAGTATAAGGAAAAGAACAGGCAGCAGCCTGGTGTGTGAACGATACTTGCCAGACACGATGAACCTCCGCCTTTCATGAAAGTCAGTCTAAAAAACTTCTTATAGTCATGAAAAAGTATACACCAGGGAGGGGGTATTTTCAACATCCGGACAGGCAAAGACAGGTACCCATTCCGGACTACAGCCGTGTCTCCCGGAAATCCTACAATCCGCTTGACTGAATTGGTATCACCACGGCCCGGGTAACGGCAGATCACAACGTCAAAGCGCTGAGGATTTCCTTCTGAGGTGATCCGGGCAGCCTTTTCTCTGGATTCATCATCCTGCCACGGAAAGGACAGCCATCCGGAAGGGTATGCAGGCATGAGGTCAGGTTCTGAAACGTACCCGGAGAAATGTACCAAAGGATGATCCGACAGCTGAAATTGTCACATATGAACTGAAAGATGATGATAACAGGCCGATCTGTATGGATGTTTTTGGCTGTGCTGCATATGATGAAGCTGCCTCTTCAGTCGGTCCTCCTGTATATGGGAAACCAGATCAGAGAAGAAGACTGGACAGTTATCCTGTACGCTGTGTGTTCATCAAGGCAGAGTCCTGTCCATACAGGTGAGACATCCATGAATATATAAAAAACGAAGGCCTTATCCCGGGGCCTTCGTTTTGCAGGTTTTCATTTACGACTGCTCAGCGGAGCAAAAGTGTTCAGAGCTATACAGCATATGGTACTGACACAAGGCACAGCGGATCATATACGACCGTGCGGTACTCTGCTCTTGTCAGACTCACGGCAACATTTCATTTTGCCGTGTAAAATTCTGTTCTGGTAGGATTTGCCTGGATCAGAACAGAGCTTTGATGGAAAATGCTGATCAGTTCATTCGCAGCGTCGTGAACCTGTTCCTCCGTCGTATCGCTCAGATAAATGACCAGCGTGTACTCCTGGCATTCCACGCCGTCATCGTCAATCCAGCCGCCACGGGCTTCCTGAATGGTGTAGCCTCCAAAGCGCTTTATGAGAACTTCACGGGCCTTTTCCATCGCTTCCGCCTGTGTAAATACAGGCCTGTTGGTATCCTTGTCGTTGGTGCCCAGATACAGCACGTACTGAACGCTGTCCTGGGCGCTTGTCTCCTCCTGCTCAGAAAAAGGCTCAGCGGTTTCAGGTGCTTCTTTCTTTTCGGTTTCCTGTACGGCTTGAATGATTTCTGTTTTTTGCACGCCGTCACCGTAAATGGTTCCAAAGTCATCCCGCATGGAAATGACACCGATGCCCATGCTTTCATAGCTGGCTTTCTTATCATCGGCGCCGTCCGCGCTTCCGTACTCCCGCTCAACGTCATCCGCCACAACCATATAGGCTGCGCTCCTGTAGGGATTATTGGAAATGGTGTAGATTGCCATAGCCAGATCCCCGGAGGAATTTCCGAATGCCAGCACCGGCTGCTGGCCGATTTCGCGCACAATGGCGTCCACCTTGCTGGTTTTGGCGTTTTCACCCGCATAACTGCCATCGAATACGATCTGATCGGACGGCTGGAAGGTATAATCCGTATCTGCCGTATCACCTTGGCTGACAGCGGTATAGCCGTATTCCGTGCCAATCACATGGGAAGGCGGAACGTTCAGCGTTCCGCGGATCACTTCACGCACGATATTCCGCTCGGTGGCTGTAACAATATATACGGTGAAGCCGTTTTCCAGCAGCGCATCAAACAGCTCCAGCATGGGCTTATAATATGCATCCCCGCGCTTTAAGCCGGAAAAGCCCGTGGCTTCGCTTTCTTTAAATGTGCGCACCATCTCAGCCAGTTCCTGCATGGTCATTCCACGGTAGGCAATGGCAGCTGCTGCTGCCTGACGGGTGCTCATGTTGCTGGGCTTTTCGCCGCCCGCGGCGTCCAGGATTTCCTGGGCCACGGCCCTGACCTCACCGGTAATGGTACCGCTGCCGCTGTTCAGGGCATAATCCGCGAATACCATATATTCAAAGCAGAAAGGACAGGTTTCACACATCAGCGTGCCATCAAGGTCGAACACAGCAACACGGTCCGGCACAGGAATATAATCGGGGGATGCTTCATCTGTGACCGCCCGCAGGTAAGCGTTCAGGCTCTCAGCTGCCGCAGAATCTTGCGTCCAGTATTCCGTGAGCAGCGCAGGCTGATTTTCCGCGGCCGCGGGCAAGGACGTGAGACACAGCAAAAGCAGAATCAGCAGCAGGGTTGAAATCTTTTTCATGACATGTTTCTCCTTTATATTCTTTTTTCTCATGGTCAGTCCATGAAAGAACAGGTCTGGTTTCGCAGGTCCGCCCCCCAGCCGTCAGGATGTTTGCAGAGCCGGACATGCTGAAAACGTCCAGGACAATTCCGCTGACATCTGCGGTCATCAGGCCGTTCTTTTTGCTCATTGCTTCGTGTGCGGCCTAAAGAGCCCTCCGTCTTGCGGGAAAAACAGGGCCCGGCTGCTGAAATCTGAGATCATGCGCTCCGCCCCGTCCAGGGAATCCCTGAGCTCTTTTCCAATTCAGGGGAAGTGACGGTATTCAGGCAGCCCTCCGGCACATTGGTAACACGATCCCGTTCTCTGTTCAGATGGTGGTCATGTTTGTTTTCTCCTCATGCAACAGGTCACAGCCGTGTGGTACCGCTGCTTATATTATCAATTATATAAGAAGATGTCCACTGTGCGGTGATGAATCACAGAAATAGCCTGATCCGCTGAGGAGGCTGACGAATGAAAGAAATGAATCAGGCATTCGTACCGGCACGGGTTCCGTGTCAGCTCCCGGATGACTGAGGTGGCCTCATTTCACTGAGAAAAGTGGTTATACACACATCATGGAGACGATGCATGCAACGCAAAGAACCTGTAACTGTCCAGCGTGAAGGAAAACAGAAGAAAGAAAAAAGTCAACCCGGGAAAAGAAGGCCCCCCTCAGGATTGAGGGGGGTGGGGGAGCCAGAATGCGAAGCACAATTGTAAACTCATCTGACGGCAGGAAACGTTTTTGAAAGCAATGTCAGTGGACCCGGCGCGTCTGGCGTCTTTCTCACAGCAGCCCGAACATTCATCTCAGAAGCGCACCCGGGACTTCAGGGATCCCCGCCTCAGACAGTACCTGTACGGCTGTAACCGGACCGATTTGTGACCAGTCCTGGAATACCCAGACCACCTGTTTGTCCCGGGTAATCTCAACCATCTGCGGCGCGAGGCCTTCGTTTCCTCTCGAACAGAGTATGGTGTTCCCGTTGGCCAGTCTGGTACAGGACTGGGAATCATGAAGACGGAACGGTTCCGGCAGTTCAGACAGGGCAAACGACCATACCGTCTTTTTATCCGGTGTGACCTCCATATACGTCTGTGTCTCTTCATCCGTGATCAGGGTGTTCCCATCCGGAAGCCGGACAGCTGCCCATGGCCTGCCCACCTCATAGGTCCAGATGGGACGAAAACCGGCATCATACTCCACCACCCTGCTCATCCCAAGACATGGCAGGAGATAGGTACCCTGTGCCGTTTTCCGGAACCGCCGGCACTGCGCATGCACACTGAGTGCCGGATCATAGTCCAGGGGATGCCGGAGGATCTCTTTTCCGGACTTCAGATTCACGATCATGGCAAGTGGCGGCATGTCATTGAGCACCAGCAGTGCCTCATCCTGTCCAATCGGCTGAATGGTATGAATCTCCGTGCCCTGCGGTGCATCCATGCGCCACAGGATTTCCTTGCGCGGTGAAACCAGCGCGGCATACGTCATGCGAGAAAACAGAATGTTCCCGTTTGAAAGCATCCAGACATCGTCATATTCCCAGCCTTTTCCGGCGCAGAACGTCCAGATGATCCGTCCGCCGTGGACCAGGAACATGCGGTTGCAGCCTTCGCCGACCAGAAGCATGGAGTGCTGAGCAAGCCCGTTACCGGGAAGATGCAGGTCAGGATCCGGGTCCGACACCTTCCAGGTAGGCGGATCAATCTGCTCTTCGCTTGGAGCAAACGCCGGTATGGCCGGATCCGTAAACAGCGCAATCCGGCTGAGCAGGGAAAAGGATGCTGAAGACATGGAGTCCACCTCCGTATTTCAGAACGCTCCGGAAATCAGTTTCATATGTTCCGGTTCTTTCACACAGGATTATAAAGGAACAGCGGGGCAAAGGCTATAGCAGGATTTTTGGACGAAGCGTCCAAAAAATGAGATATCTGGTGGAATTTTGGACAAAATACCAAAATTTATTGCATAAATCAAAAAAATGAATCATTGCAGGGATGAGGCAGGGTCCCGTATACTGGTCTCAGAAGGAAAGCGGAGAGTTTTCCACACAATTGAATCGGAGGTGTCGTTATGAGAAAGCTTTTTTGTCTGACCGTTGCTTTTATGATGATGCTGGGATGTACTCACGTACTGGCTGCAGGCGATGATGTGGCCTTCGCACCCTACACGGAGAGAATCAGCATGACGGTAGGCCGTGCGAATCCCGGATCTGTCGATCTCCCGGAAGGTGCAGATCTTGAGCACAACAAATACCTGGATTACATCTGTGATAAGCTGAATATTGATGTCAC
>CAMNGW010000007.1 GCA_946538615.1 uncultured Clostridia bacterium | reverse complement strand
TGATGAGCCGTCCACCGTCCGGGACGACCGTGCCGCCAGACGGCTGGTGCGTGAAGGAAGGGCTGTCGCCCAGTGCCGTACCGCAGCACAGCGCCATCATCAGCGCCGCCAGCGCAAGAATGGTTAACAGTTTCTGTTTCATGCTCTGTCCCCTCCTTTGAGTGGTCCGTCCCCAGTGCGGTTGTACCGCAGATCATGCAGTTTTTGCATACGTTTCTCTTCATTATGTTCCCGGTGTGCCGTTTCACAGTGTGCGGGGAAATCGTCCGCGCTCTCCCGGCTGATGGGGCTGCTACACAGCGCTTCCAGTTCCCGTATCCAACAGGCATACCTGTCTGTCCGGATGATAGCAAACAGCCAGGGACTTGTCATGGGCCAAACGGCCCATTTTAAAACAAAACTTCCCCTCACTGAAAAAGGTGCTGTATGCCACAGCACCTGGTCACTTATTCAGAGAGCATGCCATGCGGTACGCTGTCATCTGTTCCGGAATCCATCGCGGGGACCCGGAAGTGTACAGCCGGGAACCGCTCTGTAAGAGATATCATGACACGTCTCACACCTTGGCCGACGGTGATTCGCATAACTGCCTTGTTGCCCTTGAAGGACAATGGTTCCGCAGCCCGATCAGCGCCGCCAGGGCCATGACGGTCCGAAGTTCCCGCTTCCTGCTTTGTTTTCCCCTTTGGGCGTCCTGTTCTCGGTACGGTCGTCCTCATGTACAACCAGGCCCAGGGCCTTGGCGTTCACCGCCAGGTCGATGCGGTTCTTGTATCCGGTCTTCAGCAGCATATTCTCGATGTGCCGCTTCACAGTGTGCGGGGAAATGTGCAGCTGCTCCGCGATCTCCCCGTTGGTGAGGTTCCGGGTCAGTGCCCGCAGCACCTCCAGCTCCCGGTCGCTCAGATCAGTCTTTACCGCATCGCCAAAGTCCGGGTTGGGCGGGCTGTCCGGGAAAACACGCTCGCCAGCCATGGTACGGTCCATAACCTGCGTCAGTGGGATGTCTGAGTATTCCTTGAACCAGAAACTCTCGATCCCCGCTTCCCGTGCCTCACTGATCCACTGGGTCTCCGCCGTGGACGTGGTCAGAATGATTCTGGTACCCGGATTGTTGT
The DNA here is from genome assembly GCA_946538615.1 of uncultured Clostridia bacterium. GTDB lineage: Bacteria > Bacillota > Clostridia > Christensenellales > Aristaeellaceae > UBA2943. The sequence continues at coordinate 39,560 of CAMNGW010000007.1, read as the reverse complement.
GATGGATGGCCTTCGCGCAGGTGAGGCCGTCCAGCCCATATTTCATCATCACATCCATGATGACCAGGTCCACCTGGTGCGCCATGCAAAACGCAATGGCCTGTTCCGCACTGGAGAGGGAGGCGGCCAGCACATAGCCCCTGCTCATCTGCACCTGGATCTCAAAAAAGCTCCGGGACACATACTGGTCATCCACCACGACCACACTGGCTCTCTTTTCCAAACGCATCACCTCCCGGCAGAATATGAAGAATCAGACTTTCCCTTTCATAATTATAGGTCCCTGAAGAACGGCCCGTCATGGGCCAGACGGCCCATTTTAGAGACCGGATCCAGCTTTTTTTGCCTGTGTACGCAGCCCTCCGTCAGCCGGAGCTTCCGCCGGGGCCCTGTATGCGGAAGCGGTCTTCCTGTTTTTAGCATTCCGGTAAACATCCGGATTTGGGACTGTATAAAAAGCAGGCCCCATCACATGGAAACTTTTCTTCTGCAGTGGACCGTTCTGCCAAAAGCTGCTCTGCGCTTTCATGCCGTGTCCCCTGCTCCAGGGACTGTGACCGACAGGCGGAAACACGGGCAGGATCCCGTTTGCATGGTCCCTCCCTGCCTCTCCACCAGTGTCCGCAGGGAGAGCAGACCGCCGGTCTCCCGGATGGGTGCATCAGGTGGCCGTCCATTGTTGGACAAGATGAAGGTGTACCCGGAATCCGCACGCCGTGCATCCACCGCAAGGCGGTCTCCCCCGGCATGCTTGACCGTATTGGCAGCACATTCCCGGACAGCGGCGGCCAGAATCTCCCGGGGGCGTTCCTCCGCAGGCGGAAGACCGGTCAATTCCACCTTCACGCCGATGGCCCCCGCCATGCTGATGGCTTCTGTCAGAGGATCGGAAGCGGTGTCATCCCTCTCATATTCCCGCAGCAGGTAGGTGTTGGCGTTCTTCAGCGCCTGCAGCAGCAGTTCTTCATCGATAGAGGCCGGTTCGCTCAGGTAATGGCGGCTTTCCAGCAGCACACTGCCCAGCTCGTCATGCACTGACATCCTTGCATTCAGCAGTTCCTGTGCGATAATGATCCGCTCAGCCTGGCGGTTGTAGATTTCCAGACGCAGGTGAATGTCCTTCAGCTTCCGGTTCTTCTCCTGAAGGTCCTTGAGGATGCCGGCCTGTTCCGTAATGTCCGTGGCAGTCAGCTGCGTGAGAGCGCTTCCCGGCGTCGCCCGGCTGCACAGCTGCCAGATTCTGCCCTCCACAGGCACCTGTTCCCCGCCCGCTGCCGCCTGAAAGGCTCTCCAGTCGGTGAGCAGCTTCCCGGTCAGTGACACACAGAGATGGTCCATCACCAGGTTGCGGAAAATCACTGTCCCGTCAGGCTCACCAAAGGCAATGCCCACCGGCAGCAGGTCCATGGCCTGCTTGACGCTGCCCAGCGTGACATGGCTCCTCCGGTATCGGAAGATGCTCCAGACTTCGAAGGACAGGATTACGGCAATGACAGCCTCAAATACCCAAACTGCCCGCACCGGGCAGGCGCAGACCGCATCCAGCCAGGCAGGGGGCTTCCGGGTCCAGCCGGGATAGTTGTTCCTCCAGCTGATCACGGTAAGACAGGACCAGAAAACGGATGCGCTGAGAAGAAAAACGGCCAGCACAGCACCTTTGAAGTTACGGCTCCGGCTGTCCCGGAAGGCAGCGATAACCACTGCCATCTGAGCCGTCAGGAGCAGGAACAGCATGCCCAGCACGGGCAGCCGCGCGGCGGACAGCATGGCTTCCTTGACTGTCATGTCAGCTCACCGCCCTTCTCACCGGCAAGGAGGTCCAGATACAGGATGCCCTCCTCCTCCCTCACACGCACCGGAACGGGCAGGCCTTCCAGGTCAGGAACATGCGCTGTCCCCGTCGCCAGAACGAGGGCACCGCCCTGCCAGGAAACCATCAGGGAGGAGGCTTGACCCATCAGCTGCTCGGCCACCGTTTCGAAGGCATCGTACAGGGCAATTACGGTGGCAGAGGGCAAAGTCTGCTCCGCCTCCGGCTGCCGCGCGTCAGTTTGCAGCCCGGCGAGCGACAGATAGCTCGCGGACTCCCTCAGCGCCAGGAACAGTGCCTGGGTAGTCAGGCAGTCCCGCTCCGAAGACAGCAGGAGCAGGTTCGTCTTCCGCTTGACATAGGCATTGAGCACAGACACCTCAGCCAGCTGCTCCCGGAAAAACGGCGTGTCTGGCCTCATCTGTCCCAGCAGCCCTCCAATGCGCTGCTGACAGGGATACAGGATCTCCGCGACCTCGTGATAAATACGGTGACGGGACTGCAGCCAGGCGTCCTTCTCCCGCTGCTCCGTCTCCGCCTTGATCAGGCTGTTTTCCGATTCAATGAGTTCGTTGGCCTCCTCCAGCTGTTCCTGTGCCCGGTGCATATCGGTCTCATCCTCCGTCCAGAAGCCATAGCCGCCGCGGACCAGCTGTCCGGACAGCTTCAGGTCGGGTGTCAGCCATACGGGTGAGGCGAGCGCCGCCCGGAGCTGCTCCGTATCTGCTGCAAGTCCGCCGCCGGAGCGGAAGACGGGCCGCAGTGCCACGTCTGTCACCATAGCAGATGTCCGGAGCGAAGCAAAAAAGTCAGCGTAGGCCGCGTTGTGCGGGATCATGTGGTACCGGATGCAGACTTCCAGCACGCCAAGCATGCCGAACATGTTGATATCCGGATTATTGTACATGCGCGGGAGCTGGGTCCCGTCAATCACCCGGACAAACACCGTCAACGCGCCCAGCCACAGACCCACGACAGCAATCAGGTACGGAAGCGCTTTCCTGGCCTGCATCCTCGTTTCCCGGAACAGCAGAATAAGGCCCACTGCAAAGCTCAGGATCATCCAGGCATAGAGCGTGTAGAACACCAGGCCCCTTGTATAGGTGCCCGTCTGGACAGCGAAAGCGGGCAGGTCCACCTCTGGCCGGTACACCCAAAAGTGGACATCGTTAGTCAGGGCGATCAGTGATAGGAGGCCGGGCGGAATCAGCAGCAGGGCTTCGTCCCAGCGTCCCGGCCGGTTCCCCCGGCAGATGCGCAGGCAGGTCATCAGAAACAGCGTCGGGACCAGCGTCATTGGGACAAAAAACAGGTAGACCAGGTAGCGTACCTCTACCGGTTCCGTCGCAAAGCGGTACGCGAATACCCGCAGCAGCTGGTAAAACAGCAGCAGAAGTGCCGCACCGATCATCCAGTCTTTCGTCCGGGACGGCAGCAGCCTCGCCCTGACGGACTGGAACCAGTAAAGCAGCAGGCCGACATAGATCAGATAATTGCAGCCGGTGCACAGCGACTCCAGCACCGCAATCCCGGAGCGGCTCAGCACATTTGCCACGCCTGCCAGCAGGAGAAAGGCGACAAAAAAACAGGTGTGGCGCACTGTTGTGTGGTCATTCATTGTTTTCACCCCTCCTGTAAAAGAATGCTTCCTTTTTTGTCTGTCATATGTCCGGATATGTCATCCATTCATTCAGTCTCATTTTTGCATGGTTATTTCGCCGCACATGTATGTTTTCCTGCCTTTTGCACAGATGTCCGCATCACTGATGCTTTCAGCCAATCATGTCACAATCTGACATCAGAGTCAGAATTGTCAGGTCCTGCGTTTGGCTCCCCTGTCTGTGCATTATATATGACCTGAAGGTGCCAGGACAATGCAGCCCGGCAACAGCACAGTGTCCGGGAAAATCCACTTCCCTTCAGTGAGGTTTACTTAAGCCTGAATAAGAGCATCCGCCTGTCACTGGGAAGGGAGAAATATAACACGCCCTGTGTTAAGGGATAATCCTCGTAGGTGAAAAGATACATCACAAATGGCCGATTGAGTATCCCAACTCTGCTGCTGAGGATGATAGGCTGCATCATTCAGGACTTCCTTGCTCACATATCCTTTATCAGAATGCGGTATGATGACAAGCAGCATTATCAGGGAGTCTCCAGGTATGGTCATTGTACAGGAGGTGCTCTGATCTTTTCAATGGTTTCAGGGTTGGATATAATTAAGAGACACAGCCAATCCGGATCAGGACAGCACCCGGAAACGGACCGTAAAGGTCAAACGGTTTCCCTGTACGGTTCCCTGGCCTGAAGACAGTTAAACGGAAAAAGATGAGTCAGCCACCCACCACTTAGCCTAAAGGCTTGAAGTGGGGGTTTGTAAAAGCTGATTACGCTGTGCCACGCACTGTACGAAGGTAAGATTACACTTCCAGAGGGCAAGCGCCGGGGAAAGCCGACCCGTGATGCATCTGGGAATCATGAAAAAGACGCTGATTGCGAGATTGCAATCCACACTGAGCGTACCAGTGATGGAAACCCACGGATATATTGCCAAGTACCGCAGGGAGAAGTACAGCATTCCAAAGACGCACACAAACGATGCGAGGTGCATAACAGGCATGATGGACGCTGTCCCTACAAAAGAGACATATCTGGTTAAACCAGTAAGATGCCACAACCGACAGATCCACAAAGCGAAGTTCCTGAAAGGTGGCATCCGAAAACTAAATCAGGCGCCGTACAAAGTTTATGGCTTCAGACTTTGGGATAAGGTGCGTTATGGACGGGACAAGTGTTTTATTAAAGGAAGGCGCTCCTCAGGATACTTCGCTCTTTCGAAACTGGACGGGACGATCATAACAAACTCTGTATCGTACAAGAAAACTTAAATTATTGGAAACAGCAACCAATTATTTAACAGAAAGGAGATGTCATGGGGGCACTGGAGTTGTCTGAACGCAATTCCTCCCACGACCTATAGAGGTCGGGGTCTCCTTGCGTACATTTTATGATGAAACGGGAAATCGGTACAGGGATTCAGGACTTTGAAATGCTGCGGAACAATGGTGATTTTTATGTGGACAAGTCGGGACTGATCCGTGACTGGTGGGAACGACACGATGCAGTTACTCTGATCACTCGGCCCAGGCGATTCGGCAAAACCCTTAACATGTCCATGCTGAACTGTTTTTTTTCAAATAAATACGCGAACCGCGGGGAACTGTTTGAGGGACTGAAAGTCTGGGAATATCCAGGAATGCAGGCACAGCAGGGAAAGTGGCCAGTGATTTTTCTGAGCTTTGCAGGCATCAAAGGAAGCACCTTTGCAAGCACGATGATTCAGATGAAGAAGACGATTGTCAAATTGTTTTCCACGCATCCTGAACTGTACAGAACAGACATACTGGACCGGAACGAGCAGGCAGCCCTCGACCAGATCCGGGAAGATATGCGGGATGATGACGCAGCCCTGTCCCTGAATTTGCTTTCAACGCTGCTGGAAAAGATTCACGGAAAGAAAGTTCTGATCCTGCTGGATGAATATGATACCCCTTTGCAGGAAGCTTATATTCATGGTTTCTGGGATGAGCTGGTGGTCTTTACCCGGACCATGTTCAACAACGCTTTTAAGACCAACATGTCTATGGAGCAGGGCATCATGACAGGAATTACCCGCGTGAGCATGGAATCCGTTTTTTCTGATTTAAATAATCTGACTGTGATCACGACAACATCCCCATTTTACACAACCTGTTTCGGATTTACGGAAGATGAGGTTTTTGACGCGCTGGATCAGCAGGGTTTTGTCGAAGCAGACAAGCAGGAAGTCAAAACCTGGTATGACGGGTTTTCCTTTGGCGGTGTACAGGACATCTACAATCCCTGGTCTGTGACCAACTATCTGAATTTCCGGACACTGGATACATACTGGGCCAACTCCAGTGGCAACGGTCTGATTGCCAGACTTCTCCGGCAGGGGGTTCCGGAGATGAAGAGTCTGTTTGAGGTCCTGATGAACGGCGGAGAAGTAACCGTACCTATTAATGAACAGATCATCTATAACGAACTGGATACTAACGCAGATGCGGTCTGGAGCCTGCTGCTTGCAACCGGGTACGTGAAAATTGTTACCGCAATGACAGAGAAGGAAGCTGTCAGGGAAGGGACAGACCGGCTCTACACGCTGAAGCTGACCAATCTCGAAGTCAGGCGCATGTTCAGAATCATGTTCCGGGACTGGTTTGCACAGACATCCGGCGGATTGTCTCCTTTCACGGAAGCCCTGCTTAAGGGAGACACCCGTGGCATACGTCGTTCACTGAACGAGATCATGATGAACAGCATGAGTTATTTTGACGGTGGGAAACGGCCTTCTGGTCGGATGCCGGAGAATTTTTATCACGGTCTTGTACTTGGGCTCCTGGCGGAAAACATGCGTGACTATGAAATTACATCCAACCGGGAAAGCGGGTACGGCAGGTACGATGTCATGATGGTCCCTAAAAAGACAGACCAGCCCGCGGCTATTTTGGAGTTCAAAGTGTTTGACAAAGAAGATGACGAGAGTTCGCTGGAAGACACTGCAGCAAACGCGCTGAAACAGATTGAAGAAAAGCAGTATGAGACGGCGCTGCTCTCCCGTGGGGTTCCGAAAGAGAAAATTCTGAAATATGGATTCGCTTTCAAAGAGAAAGAATGCCTGATCCGGAAGGGATGAAGAAAACCGGTTCAGATATCTGCAGTAAAACATGCAGCATTGATGTCGAAGTGACGCACACATCGCCGTGCCGGGCGAACCATTCCAAGGCACACAGAGGTCAGGCAACCCATAACATCAGCAGCGGTCTGTATTTTATTCTGACTGACTTGTCGTTCACTGAGGAGATCAGCAGAGGTATAACCCCTGGCACGACCCCAAAATAATGGCTCTTCTGCACCCTCTGCGAGCAGCGCAATTTCCGGCTCAATACAAATATACGCCCAAATCCCTTTGATTTCAGGGATTCCGGGCGTATATTTCTGTGCCGATAACTTCTCATCAGGAAACTTACAGATCATACCACTTTCAATATATGTCCTTAACAAAGGAATCACCTTATTGGTTGTGGACTGCACTGTCCCCCGCCTGTTTCCAGTGTTTAAGCTGTAAAAGATATCTGTTGTATTGTATTCGTCTCTCATTTTCAGGTAAATGATCCGGGTTCGGCATATGCCCAATCAGATACTCGAGCAATGCATCCACTGATTTATAAACAAATTCACCATCCGTATAGCACCATTTGCAATACGCCTCATTGAAACTTCCATCCGGTTCTTTGCTGATCATTCCATCGTCATTCAATGGCATGCCGCAGCATTGACATACAAGCTGTCTTGGACTTCCAAGAAGTGTATTGATCGAAACGTTGTATTCCTTGGACAACAGCTTGAGTGTATCCGTATTTGGCTGTGTCTCCCCGGTCTCCCAGCGGCTGACAGCCTGTCTTGTTACCATAACACGTTCTGCCAGCTCATCCTGCGTAAGCTTATTTTCTTCTCTGAGTTTTTTCAGTATGTCCTTGACTTCCATTGAGCAGGCCTCCTTTCTTTGACTGGTGCAGTTCAATTATCGCCTGTCCGGAGCAGAACAGCAAGCAACTCGCTGTTGCTCTTGTCCCGATGCCATGATCTCTCCTCTTCAGATCCTTTGATCCTTAGTGTTCCTCAGTATCTGCGCCGATTTCAATACACTCCTTTGGCTTTACAGGCAGACTGCCGTATTTGTGCCAGAGGTCCACAAGAACATGTCCGCCAGACGGCCTTTCACCATGTTCCGTGCCGCATAAAAGTGCAGCATGCCTTCAGTGCGTCAGGACTGCAGGGGCACAGAAGGCCCGGGAAGAAACGTCCCCGGGCCTGTTGAGTGAAACGGCAATCGCAGGCATACTGGCTGCCATCCGGCCTTACTGTCCCTGTGCGCTGATGAAGGCGAAAGTGTTCATCATGTGTCCGATCCGCGCCCCAAAGCCTCCGGGGCCTTCGGTCGTGCATTTTTCCCTTGCCACGATACACCCATTGGCAGCAGGTATGACATTCTGCGGCAGCATCGGCATCCTGGGAGCTGAATGCCACTTTCAGATCATCCGTGGGCTCCTGAGGGGCACCGTAAAGAGGAACGAAGCATTCCCGGTCCGCTTTGCTCCGGCGAAGGAAGTTTTCATAGTCATAGTCCATTTCAATCCCGTGCCCGGTATTGATGATGTGTTCGCAATGTACCGTTTCCTCCATGCCTTCCAGCATGATCGTGGTTTCAAACCGTTCCCCATTCTGTCTTCCGGTCTGATCCGCGACAGCGCCACACAGACCGGCCAGGAGCCAGTTCCCTTCGGTTTTCAGAATGGGAAGCAGCGTGTCTTTATCCATCCGTGCAAGTCGCAGAGCTGCCATATCGTTCCATGCATGCACCGGAGTCTGCGCCCTGGTACTGAACCCGTCGGGATCTATGGGCAGGTCATCCTCATTGACCCAGCCCGCGCAGCTTCCATCCACATCATCCGGGAAAGGAAGCAGGTGACCCATCCGCTTGTCTGCGGCTGAACAATGATCACGTCACCGAAATGCAGCGTTTTCACGGCATCTGAAGAAGCGCTGGGCTCGTGCCGCACAGTCAGAAGTTCACACAGCACCACAGCCAGAAAGCCGGTCTGTCCCTCGCCGCGGGCAGGAATCATGTCCGCCCTTCCCTTGCCCGTGCTGCCAGACGCAAGCACCATGGCCAGCAGCAGTGTGAATCAACCATATTTTCATGTTCCCCGGGTATCCGTCTTCTTGCCAGGTTCGGATGCCTGAAGCCGCGTTATCCCCTGGGACAGTTACCCCGTACCGCATATGCGGTATAAGGACTGACTTCCTGCATGCGAAGGACCCTTGGCTGCGTAAGCCAAGGACCCACTCAGCTGCCCTCCCGGTGCTGTCATCAGTAAGGCCGCTGTGCTCATTCATCGAAATCCCATTCACAAATGAACGGATGCTTGATGATTGCGCCCACATTCAGCTTTCCGTCCTGACTGATATATCCCTCACCGTTTTCAAGTGTATAGGCGGGCCGGAGATTCAGCTTGCTGAGATATGCTGTGGATTCACCTGTGACCCAGGCGAAGTTCTGATCGTTTGTTAAGCCAATGCTGAAGAATCTTCCATATTCGCCATCTGTTGATTCCACCATGGCCGTGAGAAACTGGTGCTCTTCTGCCGAGGTAATGGTCGCCAGATGTCCGCCCATGCTCTCACAATAGCTCTGTGCATTCTTCATATACATGTATTCAGGAATGATCTGGTACATATGCCCGCCGAAGAACTGGAGCTCGCAGGACCGGTCCCTCCGCTCAGGAGCTCTGATAACAGAGACAATGGGTTCAGGTGCCGCTTCCGGTTCAGGTTCGGGGAAAATATGGAGGCTTTTCAGCCATTCCTCCATACGGGTACTGATTTCCTCCACTGGTTTTGGCATCCAGTCGGGGCTCATCGGGTCATAGACCAGCACGATGGTTTCTGTCGTTGTATCGCTCTCCTGCAATTGGCCCGGTGCAACCTTATAAGCCTTCCCATCGTCAGCCACATAGTTGCAGATCTGGTCAAGGACCCCTTGCTGGACCTTGTTGTCTGCAATCCATGCCACGCTGTGCCATTTCTTTACAGGCTCCGCGATGGATTCGCTGTTCACATTCTTTCCCCACACCCACATGTTCTGTTCACTGTCAAGGGCAAAAGCCCCTTCTGCTCCGACTGCAATCTGCACAATGGCGGTATCAGCGAAGGAAAGCTGAGTCGGCTCAGGCACAAAGGCAAGCCCGTCATTGACAGCATAGCCCCTTCCGATGGTGAACTTTCTGATCCTGACCCCTGTACCAAGCTGGCCGACGTCATTGCGCCCCCACCCCCAGACAGTCCCGTCCTTCAAAAGGGCCAGAGAAAAGCCGTTCCCCGCCTTGGCTTGCTGAACGCCTGCCATAATCTGGCTGACGGGCTGGGGCTTTATGGCACAGGCACCATTGCCAAGCTGGCCCGTTTTGTTCCCGCCCATGCCATACAGATTGCCATCCCCGTCAATCATCAGGATATGGTCCGGTCCGATATCGGCCTGCACCAGGTGCAGATTCTCCGCAATCAGCGTTGGCTTGGCACAGTATGCACCTTCCGGCAGATAGCCCGTCAGGTCACCGTACCCCCAAAGGTTGCCCTTCCCGTCGACGGCGATCAGGACGTCATCAAAGGAATCGGTCCAGACAATGTCCTTGAGAAATGGAGCAGGTCCGTATTCAGGTGATGAAACGACAACCAGGTCTCCGTTATCTTTCAGGAAAAAGGCATTGGAAGTGCACAGCGAGACCTGACGGACATGATCCGTATAGACCCGGTTGTTCTGGTCAACAGCGGCACCATCTGAACGCAGGAACACGGCCCGCCGCCCGTCTGCCTCAATGGCTTTGACACTGTAATACTCATAGTGTGTCTCTATGGTCGGTCCGTGCATCTTCACTTGCGGCATAATGAAGACCGCCCCAATGACAGCAATGGCCACCGAGGATATGACCACCGCAGCCAGCCGCTCAAAGGGCCGCTCCCGGTCCATTCGTTTTGTATCTGTTCCCGGTGCGCTCCATTGTGTGCTCAGATAGTCTGCCGCGATCAGCAGAAGGGAGCCTACCAGGGGATAGCCCACCATCAGCAGAGCCAGAAGTGCATTGACAGTCATCAGGGGCAGACCCGCCCAGAGGGAGGGTCTTGTCTTCCTGGGCCTTCTGGACCGTATGATGGTATGGATCAGGCCCGGCAGGCAGAACAGGAACATCTCAAAGAGCTGGTAGAGCAGGGGCACATTCTGAGGACAAACAGTTATCAGCGCCAATGTCAGAAGGGACATCATCAACGATGTCATCAGCCATGCCTTGAGGAACCGGACAGCAACCTGCACGGCAGGATGAAAGCGCGTCACCCAGGACAGCTCAATGCAGGACTGAATATGGGCCGTGATCAACTGAACCGTAACGGCCAGCAGCAGGGCAGTGTACCAGGCATAATTCGGCAGATCAAAAGACAGCAGCTTTGTCTGGAACCACGTTGTCGGCGGTGATGTGAAGATGATTCTGACAAGCCCGGATAAACCGTAATCAATTCCCACAGTTTCCGCTGTATAGTGATACGTCTCATTGACATAGGGTACTGCGACAAACTGGATCAGAAGTACAGCGATAAGCACCACAACCGCAACCGCCACGTCCGCCAGTGCGTCCACAGTGACAGATGTGCCAGGTACAGTGTCCCGGTACCTGCCGGACCCATTTCTCATATAAACGCCTCCTGTTTCTTTTTCTGCATTCATTGTACCCGGATCTTCACGGATTGCAAGCCGCTTCCCCGCTTTCCTCCGCAAGGAACCATTGAGGACAGACCATCCCCGTCTGCCTTTTCCGGCCTTTTCAGGGACTGAATGCACATTCTGTTCCCTACCTTTCCGCTGCACAGGTGCTCCCGCATCACCCGGATCGTCTCCCCTGTCCGCCGGGCACTCAGGAAAGCGTAAACGCTCATCCGCCTTTGACAGCTCCCTGCCGTGCGGGCACCGCTTCACCGTGAATAACCCCCGGGATGTTCACTGACACAGAAAAGCACACAGGCTACGTTTCGCAGACGCAACCTGTGTGCTTCAGATCATACAGACTTTTTGTTCATTCAGCAGGGCCTGGCCGGACAGCTATCCTTTTCCGCCTCCCGGCAGGCTTCCCCGGGTTCACGCCCCACGGCAGCCGTCATTGATAAATCGAGGATACCCTGTATACCTCAAGCGACTCCACCTGGACCTCTCCGTCGGCGGACAGGAAAATCTGCTGGGCGTCAGGGGCCGCATAGGAACGAATGCTGATCGCCTTGTCACGGTTAAAGTAGCCCTCCACCAGGGAACGGTCGATAAAGACTTCCATGGTGAGCTTCCCGTCCCTGAGGGGCACTTTCCCTTCTATGACAGACGCCTTGGCATCCTTGCCGCGGTTGGTGGTGAAGCCGTCCATCGTGCCCCGCTCGCCATAATAGGTGAAACTGGTCTGGTTCCGTCTTCCCGCCGCCTTGCACGTCAGAGAGAAATTCTTCTGGTCCTGAGGCACCAGCACGGCCCTGATGTACAGAAGGTCACCGCTGACCCCCTGCAGCGCCGCATTGGCTTCTTCAGCCGTGACATTTTCCAGGCCAAGCAGCTTTTCTTCCAGAAGATCATAGACGCGTGGGTCCGGGGCGATGCACACATCTGTACCCTCATCGTTCAAAAAGATGTTCCGGGTCAGGCCCACGGCATGCGCCCAGCCGGCTGCAGCCTGTTCCGGTCCGGGGCGCTGGTCCTGCATAATGGAAAACATGCAGACCTTTCCTGTGACCGGGTCCTGCATCACGCTGGGCCCGGTAAACACGTTATTGCCGTAATCCAGCATTCTCGGGAGACCGCCCATGGACGCATCCGGCGTGAACTTTCCGCTCTCCCGGTCAAAATCCCCGATGAAATAATACACCTTATTATCCGCAATGCTTGCGGGGGCCGGGGAAATAAAGAAGGCGTAACGGGAAACTGTCCCCGCCTCATTGCTCAGCGGCAGAAGGATAGGCAGTTCCCAGCTGGTGCCATAGATCACGGACTGGTTCTCCATCTCATAGACAGGGCCTTTATACTGCCAGTCCATGTCAATCCTGCCGTCGGGCAGCACTTCCAGGCGGTCCGTCACATACAGAAGGGCCGTTCCTCCCTGGGAGGCACTGCTGCCGGAGCACACGAGCATGTACCACGCGTCCCCCTCTTTCCAGATATGGGAATCACGGAACTCACCCGGCCGTCCCTGGCCCTCCTGCTGCGCAATAGCCAGTTCGTCGCACACGATCCATTCTTTCAGCTCCGGGTCGCTCAGGTCCGCCGGATAGGCTGCCCCTATGTTCTGGTTGGAGATCAGGCCTTCCTTACGGAAGCTGTCATTGCCTGCCGTAAAGAACAGGACCGGAACGCCGTTGCAGTCCATCGCGGCCCCGCCGGACCACACGCCATCGGGTACAACCGTATTCTCCATGGGCACAATGGCATCCTGGACCGGCCGCCAGTGCACCGTATCCTCACTGACAAGGTGCCCCCAGCAGATGTTCCGCCAGTAAGTGCCCACAGAATTGCTCTGGAAGAACAGGTGGTAGACCCCATTGTAATACACAGGGGCATGGGGCTCGTTCATCCAGTGCTGGTAAGGTCCGCCGTGGTACTGGGTCTTATAGATGTCCCCTGTCAGGATGTTTTCCAGGCCGATGTCCTCATAGGCAATGGCCCCAGTCTCCCTGTCGGCAAGGGCAGCGACTTTCTCCGCGGAAAGCGCTGAAGCGTACAGCGACAGTTCATCCATAAGGCCCGCAAACATCTGATAATTGCCCGCAGGGATCTGCTCACCGTACCCATTTTTCCCGATCAGCAGGCTTTCGTTCCCCGCCAAATGGACCGCCGAGCCCTGGGCAATCTGCATCTCGGCAGCCAGCTCCCCGTTCAGGTAGAGCGACATGGTGCCGTTATCCCCGTCAAACACCGCCGCCACATGGTTCCATGCCCCGCGTTCAAGCCTCTCATCATCTGCCCACAGCGTGTACCAGTTTTCCCCTGTGCCCACTTCAAAGCACAGTCTCCCGAAGCGCTGGTACCCCAGCAGGAAACCCTGCTTCTCCGCTTTGTAGTACTGTCCTGCGATTGCGGTCAGATGGGCGTTCCCCGCCTCAGCTGCGTTGGGATCGTCCCACTCAAAAGCGCGTGGGGCCACCCATACGCTGACCGTCAGGGCTTTCCCGCCCACGCAGATTTCGTCCGGGCCATACGCGATGCATGTGGACGCGCCGTCAAAGAGCAGGCACCCGTTTTCCACACCGTTGTCCCGCCATTCGGGCTCCATGGGATCGGTATAGGCAGGGGACAGGTACTGGTACTGGACCTCAGTCTGCCCCAGGTGCCCGCTCGCGTCGGCCACCGTGCTGCCTGCGCCTTCGTCAAAATGCAGGCAGAGAACAGGCGTTTCTTCTGCCCCGGCAAAGGAAGCGGGTATCAGGAGAACGAGCATCAGCACTGCCAGGATAGGGAAAATCTTTGTTTTCATGTCCATCTTCCTTTCCTTGGACGCGGTACGGTCCGGTCCTTCAAGTAATATGGCGTTCCCCGGCACAGACAGGGAACGCCATTGATTTTCTGCGGTCAGTTCCGCAAGCGCCTTATCCCAGGTGGTGCGCTTCCACACTCATGGTGACGGGGGCATCTGCCGCAAAGGTAATGCCATCTGCGCTCAAAGGCGTGGGAATGATCGCTGTAATGACACGTTCCCCGCCGTTGATGAACAGTTCCACACTTTCCTTGTCCATCAGCAGACGGAGCGTCAGCTTGCCGTCCTTCACTTCAGCCCTCGCGTGGCGGGTATGGACAATGTCCCGGTGCGAACCGCCGAGGCTGCGGTCAAAGACCAGTTCGCTGCGGGCCAGATCGCACCGGATCTGGATATAATGATGGGCATCCTTAGCGACATGCAGCGTGAAACGGCGGCAGGAAGAGCCTTCCGGAAGTAGGGTCACGGTCATATCCATCAGCCGTCCCTGCACGCCGGGCAGTCCTGTCTCCTCGCTGACCGTGACACGGTCATGGCGGACTGTATCCTGCCACAGGAGCTCAAATTCCCGCACAGGGCGCTGCATCAGGCGGCCGTTTTCAATGAAGACTTCACGGGGCGCACTCATCTGGGCGTACCAGGGATGGCGCCGCGGGGCTTCCTTGCAGGTCTCCCAGTTGTCCATCCACCCGATCATGATCCGCCGTCCATCCGGGGCAAGCATGGTCTGTGGCGCATAGAAATTCAGGCCGAAATCGACGGGCTGCACCGTTTCGCGCACGAACTGGCACTCCCCTTCGTCGAACTGCCCCACAATCGCGACCGTGCCGAAGCCTGCGTGGAACTCCTCGCGGGCATGCATTTCCTGTGGGCTCACGATAAGCACTTGCTTCCCGTCGAGCGGGAAGAAATCCGGGCATTCCCACATCCGTCCGTATTCACTGTTGCTGCTGTCAATTTCGCCCACAAAGTGCCATGTGAACCCATCCGGGCTGCTGAGCAGGAGAATGGAGCCCTGCCTTTCAGCGTGGCGGTTGCCCACCACCATGCGGAACGTCCCGTCCTGCGCGCGCCAGACCTTGGGGTCCCGGAAATCAAAGGCACTGTAATCTTCCGGAAGGTGGGCGTGCCGGATCACCGGATTGAGCAGGGATTTTTCAAAATCCTTGCCGTCGCCTATGGCGATGCACTGGGCCTGTGTCTCGCGCCGGAAGGTACCCGCGGGCTGCACACCCGTATAGACCAGCATGAGCCTTCCATCCGGAAGTTCCACGGCACTGCCGGAAAAGCAGCCACCCGCATCCGCCGCTGTGTCAGGGGCCAGGGCGCAGGGTTCATATGTCCAGTGCAGGAGATCATGGCTCACGGCATGGCCCCAGTGCATGGGGCCCCACGCCCTGGAAAAGGGATGATACTGATAAAACAGGTGATACTGCCCTTTGTACCAACAAAAACCATTCGGGTCATTCATCCATCCTACCAGAGGCGTCAGATGAAACAGGGGCCGTTCATCGGCAGACATATGGATGGCACGTTCCCGTTCATATTCCCGTACTCTTTCAAGGGGCGTGGGGTTCTTACTCATGTTTACCTCCATTTTTTAAGGGGCAGACCGGCTGATTTCAGCACGTTCCTGTGCTGACGGTCCACCAATAAAGAAAGCCAGGGGCCGGTTAACCGGCTCCCGGCTTTGGATTCAGACTGGATTATTTGGCCGCAACATAACGGTCATAGGCATTCTGATAGATTTCAAGCAGGGTGCTCATGCCGCAGCGTTCGAGCTGGGACTTGTAAGCTTCCCATTCAGCATCGGTAGGTCCGCCGTTCTTGAGCCACAGGGCTTCCTGTTCGGAAACGGTGCGCTCAAAGTCAGCACGGTAGAAGTCGATGTCATCGAGTTCGGCTTCGGTGAACACGCAGTCCTGCGGATAGAAGGTGAAGTCCTTCACATACTGGAACCAGAAATCATACGTGTCAGCAAGACGCTCCATGGCGCGGTCTTCCATGTAGAAGTACTCATTGTAGTATTCAGAAAGGATGAGCTTGGGACCTGCAACTTCGTAAGAAGCCTTGAGTTCGCCGGCAGACTTGTTGTACTTGGCGCGGGATTCCTCATCGGTGATGGACTTCCACATACCCTTATCGTCCTGCTCGGTGAAGTAGACGCCGATGGGGCCATACTGCAGCTGCATGACGATGTCGCCCTGGTACCACAGATCATAGAAACCAAGCAGCTTGGCGGGATCCTTGCACTGTGCGGTGATGGACAGCTGGCCAGAGTTGGTGGCGCCGCCGGTGCGCAGTGTCACATTGCTGTTGCCGTCGGGGCCAGTGAGGATGGGCAGATAGACATAATCCTTGGCATAGGAGCCCATGATTTCGTTGATTTCCCACCAGGTGGAGACGCCTACGCGGCCGCCGGAGCACTTGGCGATGAGCTGGTTGGTGTCCTGGGAGAACATTTCAAGGTCCATGAGGCCCTCTGCGAACCAGTCATGGAAATAGGTCAGGGCAGCACGATAGTTGTCATCATCAGAAACGAAGTTGACAACACCGCTTGCGTCCACCATCAGGTCAGTGCAGATGTCATTGGGCCAGTTGGTGAAACCGAAGCCTGCATAGAACACGTTCTGACCCCAGCACCACTGGTCAAAACCGGTGCTCATGGGGATGGTGCTGCCTGCTTCATTGCCATAGTACTTGGCGGACATGTCGTTCTCTTTGAAAGCGACAAGAGCGGTATGCAGTTCTTCGAGAGTGGTGGGGACGGGCAGGTTCAGCTCGTCGAGCCATGCCTTGTTGATCATGGAGAACTGGGGCACGGAGAAGATGGAGAAGTCCTTTTCACGGCCGATGCCGGCGGTGCCCATCTGCTCTCCGGAAGGAAGGCCATAGATCTTGCCATCGTTCATGGTGATGGCAGCCTTGATTTCAGGGTGCTTTTCCAGAATAGCGGAAAGGTTGGGCATGACCTCAGGGGTGATATAGGGGGTCAGATCAATGAAGGTGCCGGCAGCGCCGTAACGCATCAGATCATAGTTGCTGAAGCCGACAGCCTGGAAGGCATCGATCGGGGTCTTGCTGGCCGCATTGCCGCTGATGCGGGTGCCGACAACCTCACCCAGTGAGTCGGACCAGGTGTCCCAGTTGATCTTGATCCCGGCCTTTTCCTGCAGGGCATTGAGAACTTCATTGTTGTTGTAGCCGCTGGAGAGAGCAGAGATGCCGCTGAGGACGTTGAACTCTGTCTGTTCGGCGGATGCGAAGGAAGCCAGGGACAGCAACATCATCGCTGCCAGGAGAAGAGATACGAGCTTCTTCATGGAAAATCCTCCTTTTAGTAGATGGGTGAAAGATTATTTCAGCGCCATTGGCGCCTGAAAACAGTGTGTGGGGAGAGGGCCTGGCCCCCTCCGTTGAAAAGCTTAGCCCTTCACAGCGCCGGCCATCAGGCCCTTCTCGAAGTACTTCTGCACGAAGGGGTAAACGATCAGCATAGGAGCGGCCGCCACAATGATGGAGGAGAACTTGATCATTTCTGTCATCTTGTTGAGCTCAGCGTAGCCGCCGGAGATCATACTGGCCTGGGAGGCAGATGCAGAGGACTTGATCAGGATATTGCGCAGCACCAGGGGCAGCGGGGCCTGTTCATTGGTCATATAGATCAGAGCCGTGAACCAGTCGTTCCAGTAGGCCACCATGGAGAAAACCACCATAACGGACAGGATCGGCATGGACAGCGGGATGATCATGGAGAAGAAAATGCGGAAGTGGGACGCGCCGTCAATGCTGGCGGCTTCCTTGAGCGAGCCCGGGATGCTGGACTCAAAATAGTTGCGGGTAATGATCACGTTGCTGACAGCCACGCCGCCGGGCAGGAACATGGCCCAGATGGTCTGCATAATGCCAGTCTTCTGCACGATCAGGTACGTGGGGATGAGACCGCCGCCAAAGTACATCGTGATAATGAAGAAAATGCTGACAACTTTCTTGAAAGGCAGTTCCGGCACGGACAGAGGATAAGCGACCAGATAAATCAGGGCCACAGAATAGATCGTGCCCACAATGGTATACAGGATACTGTTGCCGTAGCCGCGTACGATGTTCGGCTCAGCAAAAACGGCTTTGTAGCCATCAAGCGTGGCCTGGCTGGGCAGCAGGAAAGTTTTTCCGGCATAGACATCATAGGGATCCGAGAAGGAAGCAACCAGGACGTAGTACAGAGGATAGGCCACAATCAGCAGAACCAGAATGGAAATAATAATCAGGATAATGTCGCTGGTGCGGTCGCTGAAGCCGCCCAGTTCACCCTGCTTTCTCTTAGAAAATACTGACATGTTTTTCCTCCTCCCCTCTTACACAAAGTTGACATCGCCAAATTTCTTGGCGATCCGGTTCACGATCACAAGCAGCACGATGTTGATCACTGTATTGAACAGACCCACAGCCGTACCAAGCTCATACTTGGCGCTGACAATGCCCTGCTCATACACATAGATCGCTATGATATCGCTTGTGGCGCGGTTCAGATCGGTCTGGAGCAGATAGGCCTTTTCGAAGCCGACGCTCATCAGTCCGGATGCACTCATAATCAGCTGGAGAATGATCATGGGCAGCAGGCAGGGAATGTCAATATGGAGGATGCGCTGGAAAACAGAAGCACCGTCCACCTTGGCTGCTTCATACAGAGAAACGTCAATGCTCGACAGGGTGGCCAGATAGATGATGGTGCCCCAGCCGGCTTCCTGCCAGATGCCGCTTGCCACGTAGATGGTACGGAAAGCACCCGCTTCTGTAAGGAAGTCAATTTTTGTTCCGGCGATCAGGTTGATCAGGCCGCCTGAAGGAGAAAGGAAGATGCGCAGCATACCGCAGATAACCATGGCGGAAATGAAGTGCGGTGCGTAGATGACAGTCTGTACGGTGCGCTTGAGTTTCTTGAACCGCAGCTGGTTGAGCGCAAGGCTCAGGAGAATCGGTACAGGGAAGCTCCACAGCAGGGAATACAGACTGAGCTTGACCGTGTTCCACATCATGCGGTCAAAGTTGGGAGCCCTGAAGAAGCGTTCGAACCATTTCCAGCCCACCCAAGGACTTCCTGTAATTCCCAGGCCCGGATTGTACTGCCGGAAAGCAATCTGGATTCCGTACATGGGGCCGTACTTGTAGATGATGGTGATCACTACAGGAATCAGCAGCAGGACGTAGGGCTGCCAATTGTCCGCAAGGCGCTTTTTGAGGCTTTTGCGGTGGAACTTGGGTGCCGCAGCTACAGCCTTTGAAGTCATAGGCATTCCTCCTTCAATCTTTTTCATTGATACTTTCATGATTTTCTTCATGAATTGACTATATGCTATCACTCGTTTTTTCACCTGTCAATAAGGTTTTGTCCATTTTTTTGTATTTTTTGACAAATTTTCCATCGCACCGAAAAAGACAAAGCAGTTTCCGCTTGGGCATCATGAAATTATCGTTTTTGTTTTCATGAAATAACAAGTGAACCAATGTGCACGATTACTTTCATGAAAACAAGAAAAATTGCATGATCCGAATGAAGAAAACATATCTTGACCCGGTATCATGAAAATGCTATTATAGTTTCATGAAATCACGAGGGATGCATATACAGCCTGGTTTCATATAACTGGTTTCATATAATCAGAAAGGATGAAATGGTTTGGCTAAAGAAAAAAGCACACCGACTATGTCCGACGTGGCAAAAGAAGCCGGCGTTGCTCTTGGAACAGTTTCACGCGTGGTCAACGGCTATCCTGTGGGTGAAGAATTCAAAACAAAGGTGGATCTCGCCATCGAGCGCCTGGGCTACCGGCACACATCCGGCAGCCGCACGCCCAGAACAGGCAGCAGCAATACTGTCGCCCTGATTATTCCCAATACCATCAACCCCTATTTCGCCTCGCTGGTGCACCACATCAATATGGCCCTGGAAAAGCGGAACTACAAAATGCTGCTGTGCTTCACGGAATACGACACGGACCGGGAACTCGAATACATCCAGATGGCCCGCCAGAATCAGGTTTACGGCATCATTGCCCTGACCTACAATCCCAGCCTGCAGATCCCCGGGGATATCCCCTTTGTGACCATCGACCGCTTCTTCTCCTCCTCCGTGCCATGCATTGCTTCAGACAATTTCGGCGGCGGGTGGAAGGCAGCCCATAAGCTTAAGGAACTCGGCTGCACCAATGTGGCCTTTCTGCGGATCGGGTCCACCCTGACCAACGAGCCAAGCAAAAGGAAAGAAGGCTTTGTCAGCGCCTGCGTGGAGCTGGGACTGCCTTTTGAGGACCTGATCCTTGAAGACGGACAGCCCTTTTCAGAGTTCGAAAACTTCCTCAGAGCCCACATAAAAAATGGTGCTTTGACCTTTGACGGCCTGTTCATCGGCACAGATTACCTGGCCTGGCAGGTGATCCGGCTGCTGCGGCGCATGGGCATCCGTGTGCCTGAAGATGTGCAGGTCATAGGCTTTGACGGCATACGGATGTTCGGTGACCAGGAATACATTGTTTCCACGATTGTCCAGCCGGTGCAGGAAATCGCAGAAGCCTGCGTCAGTACGGTACTGTCCAAGCATTTGTCCAATGTGCCTTCCCTGATCTGCCTCCCGGTTACCTACGCCTACGGCGGGACGACTAAAGAATAAGGAGAGAATGCTATGTTTGATGTTGTTGCTCTGGGCGAACTGCTGATCGACTTCGCCCCCCAATCCGTAAACGGAGACGGCTACCCCACCCTCTCCGCCAACCCCGGCGGCGCGCCGGGCAACTTTCTGGCGGCACTGAATGTCTACGGCTGCCGTACCGCCATGATCGGCAAGGTCGGGGACGACATGTTCGGCCGTATGCTGGTACGGACACTGGAAAAAGCAGGCATTGAGACCCGGGGCATCCGTATTGACCCTTCCGTCTTTACCACCCTGGCCTTTGTGTCCCTGGATGCAAGCGGCAACCGGGACTTCAGTTTTGCCCGCAAGCCGGGGGCGGACACCTGCCTTAAGCCTGAGGATATTGACACAGGCCTGATTGATGAAGCCAGGGTCTTCCATTTCGGCACCCTGTCCCTGACCGATGAGCCGGCCGCCTCTGCCACCCGCTGTGCCATTGAGCATGCGAAATCACACGGATTGTACATCAGTCTGGACCCGAACCTGCGCAAGCCCCTTTGGAAGAGCGAAGAGGACGCGAAATCGGCCATCGAATGGAGCCTGCATCAGGCGGACATTGTGAAGATCAGTGATGAAGAAATCGCCTTCCTGTGGGGCATAAGCCCTGAAGAAGGTGCAGAGAAGCTTCTTAAGGAATACGGTGTCTCCCTGGTCTACGCCACCCTCGGTCCGAAAGGCTGCTATGCCGCAAACGCCTCTCATCACGTCCTGGTTCACAGCCCATCCGGGATCCATGTGGTTGATACCACCGGGGCCGGCGATATCTTCGGCGGGAGCGCCATGAGCCAGTTCCTGAAGTACCGGAAATCCCCTTCTGCCCTGACAGAAGAAGAGCTCAGACAGATTGTCTCCTTCGCCTGTACCGCTGCCAGTCTTTCCACGCAGAAGCACGGGGGCATTACCAGCGTTCCCACGCCTGAAGACGTCTCTGAAAAGCTCAAAGAAAGGTAAATCCCCTGCCCTTTGCCCGTTCCGGCAAAGGGCATTTTCCTGTTCAGGACCTGTCCGGCTCCGCTTTACTTAAACGTTTAAGTCTTTTCGTTTCCGGTTTCCGCAATGCCACACATGATCTGCAGGATATGAAGCCGCTGTATGTCCGGAGCACAGGAAAACCGACAGGACAGAAGGATCAGCTTAAAAGGGGCAGTACCGGCAAGCTGCATCCCCTTCGGGGCCTGCTGTGCCCTGTTCCCCTTTCCCCGGGCACGTTGTTTGCAGGAAAAAGCCCGGAAAAGGAGAACATAAAAATACAGAAGAAACTGGACGGAGGCCGTTATGAAAAGAAAATGGTACGCCCTGACTGCACTGCTTCTGTGCTCTGTGTTTTTGAGTGCCTGCCGTGCCCCCTCGCAGACAGCAGACCCGGCCCTGGTGCTGGGATTCAGTCAGCTGGGCAGTGAGAGCTCTTTCCGCATCGGCAACACGAAAGATATGGAGAGAGCCGCCAAAGAGTATGGCATCAGCCTGATGATGGACAATGCCAACCAGAAGCAGGAAAACCAGATCAACGCCATCCGGCGCTTCATCGCCTGCCGGGTGGACGTCATCGCTTTCTCCCCCATCGTGGAAGAAGGATGGGACAATGTGCTGGCGGAGGCCAGACAGGCGGGCATCCCCGTGATTCTCGTGGACCGGAAGATCCAGACGGCGGACAGCAGCCTGTATGTCTCCCAGATCGGTGCTGACTTCTATCAGGAAGGTGTCATGGCCGCAGAGTACCTCCTGCGCAAAGCGGACAGTTCAGGGAAAGACAGGCTCCACATTGTGGAAATCACCGGAACGGAGAACTCAACGCCCATGAAACAGCGCCATGAAGGTTTCTGGGACACTGTGGCAGGGGACGGACGCATCGTGCTCCTTGAGAGCGTCAGCGGGGATTTCCTGCGCAGCCGCGGTGCAGAATGCATCCGTTACCTCCTTGAAAAATACGGGAACGAAATTGACGTCATTTTCAGCCATAACGATGAAATGACCCTCGGCGCGCTGCCTGAGATCGAGGCCGCCGGCTACACGCCCGGCGAGGATATGATGCTGATCTCCATTGACGGGGGACAGGAAGCCGTGGACCTGCTCAAGGAGGGGAAAATCAGCTGCATCGTGGAATGCACGCCCATGCTGGGCTCACTTGTCATGCAGACGGCCCAGGCCGTGAAAGAGGGCCGGAGCGTGGACAGGGCCATCCATCCCACGGAGCAGGTTTTCACCAGTGACGATGACTTGTCCGCCCTTGCACCAAGGGGGTACTGAGATGGGAAAAAGAACATGGAACCGGAGCATTGTCAGCCGCATCAGGGGCATGAGCCGCCACATTGTCCTGCTCATGACAGTGCCCGCGGCGGTCAGTCTGACGCTGATGCTTGTCTTCGCCGTGCGCTATTCCCTCTCCATGCAGCGCATGGGCACCATAGCGGCTCTCAAACCCCTGATTTCCGAGGAGATCCCCGGGGCCGTATGGCAGGTCGTCAGCGGCCGTGAAACCATGGAGGAAAGCAGGACATATGACCTGATCAGCCAGGCCAACGGGACCATAGATGATATTTCCCGTACCACCGATAAGGAGGACCAGCTGGAGCTGGTCCTCGCCCGGCGCACCATGGAGACCCTGGTACAGTATGTCGACCAGATCCGTGACAACCTGCTCAGAGGGGAAAAAGTGACGGTCAACGAGAATGTCCTCAGCGAGGTCAGGGACGTGGCGGAACTGGTGGTCAGCATGCTCAACGACTACATTACCGCAGCCATCCGCTCCGCTGCGGCCATGAGCGCCCGGCTCTACAGGGTGGTTCTGTGGACGGCCGTGGCCGAGGTCCTGCTGTCCCTTTTTATCCTGCTCCTGGCCAGCCGGACAGCGCAGTCCACTGTCACCTTTGTCCGTGAGCCCATCGAACAGCTGGAGAGCGTGACCGCGCGCCTGGCTGAAGGCGACCTGAGTGCCCGTCTCCCCGCCTCGAACGTGGAAGAGCTGTGGAACCTGACAGGACAGGTCAACATCATGGCGGACAACCTTGACACCATGATGCACCAGCGCATCCGGGACGAAAGGGACCTGAAAAAGGCTGAGCTGCGCACACTGCAGGCTCAGATCAATCCCCATTTCCTTTACAATACGCTGGACGCCATTGTCTGGAAGGCGGAAGCCGGCCAGGAACAGGAAGTCATCCAGCTCACCCGGGCCCTGAGCGACTTTTTCCGCATCAGCCTCTCCTCCGGTGCGGACTGGATCCCCATCAGTCAGGAGAAAAAGCACATCATGGGCTATCTGAGCATCCAGAAGACCCGCTACCGGGACATCCTGGACTATGAGATTGACATCCCCGATGACATGGACGGCTCATATATTCTGAAGCTGCTGCTCCAGCCCCTGGTGGAAAACGCCCTGTACCACGGCATCAAATACAAGCGGGGCGGGGGCAAGATCTGTGTCACAGGGCGGAAAACAGACGGCAGGATGGTTTTTACCGTCAGCGATACGGGCAGGGGCATGGACCCGGCGACGCTCGCCGCGCTCAGGGCGCGCATGGCTGAAAAGCAGCCGGCCCAGACGCCCGGCGAACACGGGTTCGGTCTGGTCAATGTCAATCTGCGCATAAGGCTGTATTACAACCAGGCGGACGGTCTGAACATAGAAAGCGGGCAGGACGGCACCCGGGTCTCCTTCTGTGTGCCCTGCCGGACGAGGGAGGATATCGAAAATGACCAAAGTCTTTCTGGCTGACGATGAAATCGTGATCAGAGAAGGGATCCGCAATTCTTTTCCCTGGAGCACATCGGGCTACCAGCTGGTGGGAGAAGCGCCGGACGGCGAAATCGCCCTCTCCATGATCCGGGACACCCGCCCGGACCTTCTCATTACGGATATCCGCATGCCCTTTATGGACGGGCTGGAGCTGTGCCGCATTGTGCGCCGGCAGATGCCCTGGATCGGCATCATCATCCTCAGTGGCTATGATGAATTCGAATATGCCCGACAGGCCATCCAGCTGGGCGTCAAGGAATACTTGCTCAAGCCCATCACTGCCCAGGAGCTGCGGGAGGCCCTCGACCGCGTATCCGCCCAGCTCCTGGCTGAGCAGGAGGACCGGAGACGGACCGCACAGCGGTCCTCGGACCTTTTTGTCAAAGAACAGCTGCTGGCCGCCCTCTATTCCGAGGAAACCTATGACCCCATGAACGTGGTCAGGCAGCTGCGCTCCATGAACGTGTTCCTCACCGCCAGCCGTTATGTGGTCGTCGACGCCGCCTTTGAGCCGGGTCCGACGGGCCTGGACGCGCTGAGGGAACTGGCGGACAGCAGCAGCGGCATTGCCCATGTGACGGGCAGCCGGGCAGGCGGGCGCATCCTCATCCTGGGCGACAGTGACGAGGATGCCGAGGAGCGCGCCTATGCCTTTGCCGACTCTGCCGTTGCAGAGATGGAGAGGTGCGGCTGTCAGAACATCCTCATCAGCATCGGTGAAACCGTCTCCTCTCCCGACCGCATCCTGGCCAGTATGAAAAGCGCCGCCCATATCCGCCACGTCCTCGGGGACATGCCCCATGAAAAGTCTATGATTGTCGGCATCCGGGACTTCGGGGACAGCGCGGAACACACCGCGGTCTCCCGGGCAAGGCTGTACATGATGGAGCACTTCCAGGACGCGGGCCTTATGCTGGGCGACGTTGCCCGCGCCGTAGGCATGAGCGAGAGCCGCTTCTCCACCGTGTTCTCCCAGGCATGCGGAAAGACCTTTACCGAATATCTGACCTCGCTGCGGCTCAACCGCGCCAGAGAACTGCTGTCGGGGACGGACAGAAAGAGCACGCAGATTGCCCGGGACGTGGGATACAACGACGCCCATTATTTCAGCTACCTGTTCAAAAAGAACCTGGGCCTCACGCCCACCGAGTACCGCTCGCAGCATCAAATTGAACCACAGTAAAATGAAATTCAACCTGACATGGCTGATCAGGGAAAAAATGCAATCAATTTGAACGGGCAGAAAAGGATTTTCACCTTGTGATTTGTCTGAATTGGTCTACAATTGTACCAACAAGAGATTGTTTGAATCTCACATCATAAGGAGGAAACGTTCCATGAAAAAAATGCTCGCTCTGGTTCTGGCCCTTGTCATGTGTGCCGGACTTATGTCCTTCGCCCAGGCTGATGAAGCCATAAAAGTCGGCATCATCAACCTTGATCCCGCCGAGTCCGGGTACCGTGAAGCCAACGTCAACGACCTGTATGCTGTGTTTACCGCTGAAAACGGCTATGATGCCAAATTTGTCACTGCTCCCACCGCTGACAAACAGCTGGAAGCTGCCAATACCTTCATCACCGAAGGCGTGGACTACATCCTTGTGTCCGCTGCTGAAACCACCGGCTGGGACGAGACCCTCGAGTCAGCCAAGGAAGCCGGCATCGGCGTGTTCCTGTTTGACCGCATGATCGAATGCGATCCTGAACTGTACACCGCTGCCGTCGTCTCCGACATGCGCAAGGAAGGCGAGACTGCCGTGGCATGGCTGGAGAGCCTTGGCCTTGAAGCCTACAACGTCCTGCACATCCAGGGCCAGCTCGGTTCCGCTGCACAGATCGGCCGTTCTGAACCCCTGCAGGAAAAATGCGCTGCTGACGAAAAATGGATCATGGTGCGCGAAGGCACCGGCGGCGACAGCTGGGACCCCAACGAAGCCCGCAAGATCGCTGAAGCAGCCATCAACGCAGGTGAGAAGTTCAACATCGTCTATGCTGAAAACGACGGCATGGCACAGGGTGTCGTAGCTGCACTCGATGCCAACGGCATCACCCACGGCGTCAACGGTGACGTCATCGTCATGGGCTTTGACTGCAACAAGTGGGCCCTGCGGGAACTGCTCGCCGGCAACTGGAACTATGATGGACAGTGCTCCCCCTTCCAGGCCAAGCTGATCGACCAGATGATCAAGACCCTGCAGGCCGGCGGTGAAATCGAAGGCCTCAACGAGCTCAAGCAGATCATCAACGAAGAAAAAGGCTTCGACGCCCGCACCATCACCGAAGAAGACATTGCCACCTACGGTCTGGGCGAATAAACAGACGCGTAACACAAAGGCGCGGTATGAACGAAGCAGCGTTCGTACCGCGCTTCTTTCATAACCCCAGTATGCCCTTGCTCCATCAGGGGCTGGAAGGAGTGGAAAACATGCAAGCCGATGCGGTATTGACCATGCGTGGGATCTGCAAGCAGTTCCCGGGCACCAAAGCGCTCAATCATGTCGACTTTACCCTGCGCAGGGGTGAGATCCATGCCCTGATGGGCGAGAACGGCGCAGGAAAATCCACCCTGATCAAAGTGCTCACCGGTGTCCACGAAAAAGACAGCGGCAGTATCCGCATCGAGGGTATTGAGGGAGAGGCCCACATCCATTCCCCCCAGGACGCCCAGAATGCAGGCATCAGCACCGTGTATCAGGAAATCACGCTGTGCCCCAACCTGACGGTGGCCGAGAACATGTTCATCGGCAGGACAGAAGGCGCCATCGTCCATTGGAAGGACTATGAGAAAAAAGCTTCCGTCATTCTGAACAATCTGGGCATCCCCGCCCGCCCCAGGCAGGAGCTGTCCTCCTGCTCCCTTGCTGTGCAGCAGATGGTCGCCATTGCACGGGCAGTGGATATGAACTGCAAGGTCCTGATCCTTGACGAGCCCACCTCCTCTCTGGATGAAAAGGAAGTGGAGATGCTGTTCTCTCTCATGCGGGACCTGAAAAAACGGGGCGTGGGCATCATTTTCGTCACCCATTTCCTTGAACAGGTCTATGCCGTCAGCGACCGGATCACCGTGCTGCGCAACGGGGAACTGGTCGGTGAGTACCTTGTGCAGGACCTGCCCGAGGTCGAACTGGTAGCAAGAATGATGGGCAAAGATCTCAACGAGATGGCCCAGCTTGAACAGTTCGGTCAGAAAAGCGTGCCGGGGGACGAAATTGTCTTTGAAGCCGAAGGGCTCTCCTCTTCGGCCAGCAGGCCCTTCAATTTCCATATCCGCAAAGGAGAAGTGAACGGCTTTACCGGGCTTCTGGGCTCCGGCCGCAGCGAGAGCGTCCGTGCCATCTTCGGTGCGGACAGAGTGACGGGCGGCAGGGTCCGCATGCACGGCAAGGAGGTCAGGATCACCCGGCCCCATGATGCCATGAAAAACGGGATCGGCTATCTGCCCGAGGACCGCAAGCGCGACGGCATCATTGCCGACCTGAGTGTCCGGGACAATATCATCCTGGCCATGCAGGTGATGAAGGGCTTCTTCCACCCCATGAGCCGAAGCGACAAAGAAAAATTTGCCGACGAGTATATCAGGGCCCTGAACATTAAAACCGCGAGCCAGGACACCCCTGTGGGCAGCCTGTCAGGCGGCAATCAGCAGAAGGTCATCCTTGCCCGGTGGCTGCTCACGCACCCCGACTACCTGATCCTTGACGAGCCCACCCGCGGCATTGACGTGGGCACCAAGCTTGAGATCCAGAAACTGGTCCTGAAACTGGCTGAGGAGAACATGAGCGTGACCTTCATCTCATCTGAGATTGAGGAAATGCTCCGCACCTGCTCCCGGCTCATCGTCATGCGCGACAGGAACATTGTGGGTGAGCTGTCCGGGGACGGGCTGACCCAGCAGCAAGTCATGAAAACCATTGCGGGAGGTGAACGGCAGTGAGGAAAAAGAAAATATCCGGCCTGGGCCAGCTGCTCATACCCCTTGTGGCCCTGCTGATCCTGCTTGTGTTCAATCTGATCCGTGATCCCGGGTTCTATGCCATCGGCATGGCAGTGAACAACTCCGGCAACCAGGTCCTCACCGGCAATATCATCAGCATCATCGACAGTGCCAGTGAACTGGCCATCATCGCCATGGGCATGACGCTGGTGACGGCGGCCTGCGGCGGCCAGGACATCAGCGTAGGTGCCGTGGGCACCATCGCGGGCAGTATTTTTGTCAAGACCCTCAAGGCGTTCCCGGATATCACCTTCGGCACGGTCCTGCTGGGCATCCTTGCCTGCTGTCTGGTCACGGTCCTTTTCACTTCCTTTAACGGCGCCCTGGTGTCCGTTTTCAGGATCCAGCCCATGATTGCCACCCTGATCCTGTTCTCCTGCGGCCGTTCCATCGCCTACTGGATCGTCGGCAGCGCCACACCGCAGATCGACAGCCCGATCATCAGCGCCATAGGCATGACCATTCCCGGCATTCCCATCCCCACGCCCATTTTCGGCGTCGCGGCGGTGGGGCTGATCCTCACGCTCATCTTCCGCACAACCACGCTCCGGCTCTACACCGAGTCCGTGGGCGTCAATGAGGGCGCCTCCCGGCTCAATGGCATCAACCCTGTCGGGATCAAAATGCTGTCCTTTGTCATCCTGGGCCTGTGCGTGGCCGTAGCGGGCATTATCGGGACCTGCCGCATGGGACAGGTCAGCCACAAGACCCTGCTCATTGATATTGAAATGGACGCCATCCTGGCTGTGGCCATTGGCGGCAACAACCTCGGCGGCGGACGGTTCAGGATCAGCGGGAGCATTCTGGGCGCCTACATCATCCAGATGCTCACCACCACGCTGCTCGCCATGCGGGTGGACCCTGTGAACATCAAAGCCTATAAAGCCATCGTGATCATCGTCATCGTGATGGCGGGCTCCCCTGTGCTCAAGCAGAAGCTCACCGCTGTGTGGAACCGCATCCGGTCCGCAGGCGCGCACACGGATCCCTCAAAGGAGGTGGGCTGAATGTCAGCACGGCAGATTTCAGTGCCCGGACGCCGCCGGGAGCCGCTCACGGATTCCCAGCTCCTGATGGCCATAACCATCGGCATTTTCGTGGCCATGTATGCCGCAGCCATGGTCTTCATGGGCGGCGGGTTCCTGCGCACGCAGCAGTTCTTCGACCTGCTCAATGACAACGCGGCCCTGATCATCATCTCCTGCTCGCTGACCATCGTCATGATCGGCGGCGGCATCAACATCAGCGTCGGCGGTGTCATCAGCTTCACCGTCATGGCCTGTTCCATTTTCCTCAATACCTCCGGCATCCCCGACAGCACCCTCAGCATCCTGGCCACCTTCCTTCTGGCCCTGCTGATCGGTCTTGCCTTCGGCCTCCTTCAGGGCTTCCTCATCAGCTATCTGGATATCCAGCCCTTCATCGTCACCCTGGCCGGCATGTTCCTTTCCCGCGGCCTGACCACGATGCTCTCCGTCAATCCTGTAAAGGTCACCCATGAAGGCTTCCTTGCCCTGGTAAAAACCAAAGCCGCCTTTTCCTGGCTGGGCTATACCGCCAAAAATGGCAATCTGATCCCTGCCAAGCTTGAAATCGGGGCCATCGCCGCACTGTGTGTCGTGGTGCTGGTTTACCTCATGCTCCGCTATACCTCTCTGGGCCGCCATATCTATGCCCTCGGCGGCAACCAGCAGAGCGCCCTGATGCTTGGCATCAATATCCGGCGCACGCGGTTCATCACCTATGTCCTCAGCGGTCTGCTCAGCGGACTGGCCGGCTTTGTTTTCCTGATGCACAAGCCCGCAGGCAACGCCAGTGTGGCCATGCGCAGTGAGATGGACGCCATCGCGGCCTCCATCATCGGCGGCACCCTGCTTACCGGCGGTGTCGGCAACGTCATCGGCACCTTCTTTGGCACCATGATCCTGGCCACCATTCAGAAAATCATTGCTCTGAGCCCTCTCAACGAGTCCTGGTGGCAGGAAATGGCCAACGGCGCCATGCTGGGCCTGTTCATCCTTCTGCAGAGCGTCATTCTGAGCCATCGCGGGAAAGGCAGGAAAGAAGCAAACGAACCGAAGAAGAGAGGACGGACCAAACCGCAGTAAAGCCCATATCACCCTTGTGCACCGCACAGGGGTTTTTCTTTGCCTGTGTGCGCAAAAAAACACCGCCTAAGCGGTGCATTGCAGGCTCTCATCCCCCCAGCGGCCGGACCCGGCGGTAGCGGACGAAACGGTACTGCGTGATCTTTGTGACCGTCCCGTCCCTTTCCTGTCTTTCCACGGTGTCCCGGCTGCTGCATTTCACCAGCACTGTACAGCCTTTCCGGTACAGTGCGTTTGCCAGCATATAAAATGTGCAGAATTCCCCGTCCAGCAGCACCGCAGACGGACCGATCCGGTCAATTGCCTCCAGGTACCTGTCTGCCTGGTTCAGCCTGTCCTGTCCGCTCCCGGACAGAGGCATGACGGGCAAGTCCACAATCTCCCCGTAGTGTCCTGCCATCTCCCTTGCCCGTTCATCCCAGGTACTGCTTGCGTAGTGGGTACTGCAGTTCAGAAAAATGGGGCGCCGCACCTTCACAGGCTCAAGGACACCCGGATAACGCTCATAATCCACAAATCTGCGGAAATCGAAGACCAGCTTTCTCTCTGAGGCCCCATTCAGCCCCGGCGTGCTGGAAACCCTGACATCTGCCTGCGGGCAGACCACACGGCGGCCTTTTTCCACAAGCGCGTCCACCAGGGCATAGACAAAGGAATATTCACCCGTGACCATCACGGGCCCGCTGTCTTCTGCCGGGATCTTTTTCAGGTATCCGGCCGCCAGGCGCAGGACTTCCTCCTCTGTGCCCCCGGCGGCTACAGCCGGGAAGGGGATGTCCATGACACGGCCGAAGGCCGATGCGGCTTCGAGCTCCTTTTGGGGCCACCCGCTGCTCGGATGGTTGCTCAGATTAATAAACATGCGTCACCTCACAAAAAGCGCAAAAACCATTCAGTCAACCGTGCTGATCCTGTACATGTCAAGGATCAGGGTATCGTTGTCCGAGTAACGGTAGCGGCTGGTCACCCGCAGCTTCTCCGGCATGCCGGTTTCCGTATACTCCTTGCTGACCAGAACGTCCTCTGTAAAGAGAAGGTCCGGATCGGTCCCTTCCTCTTCATCGGCAGTGAGGACAAGTTCAATCACTTCCCCTCTCGAACGCCTCTGCACCAGCCTGTATTCTGTATCATGATCAAAAAAATGGCACTCATCCGGGCAGACCTTTTCGAAAAGTTCTTTTTCCTGTGTCAGAAGTTCTTCCCCCTTCACACAATAAGGTGAAAAAACCAGTCTGTCCGGGAAGTAGGCCAGCACGAAGCCTTTGCGGGGCAGCTTACCAATGGAAATCCCATTCATCACTGTTTTCCTCCAATCCTTCCCGGTACCACGCCCTGACTGTCTCATCAGATAGCTCCGGATCATAGTTTTCCTTCAGAAATGCCAGAAGATCGGCAGGCATCAGTTCATCCGCAGAGATCCCCCTCTGATGTTCCTCGCGGTCCGCTGCCCCCAGGCCCCTGATCCGGCTGTGCAGCATGTCCAGGATCACCTTCTGTGTAAAACGGGCGCCGATCTGGGCCAGCTGCATGCTGATGGGGTAATCCACCTGGTACCTTTCCGGAGGCAGATTGGCCGCGTGCCGATAATACTGCTCCCCTGCCTGGAACACGCAAATCTCACCGTATCCCTCCGCGTTCCTCTCCCCCACAAAGCAGTGCCTGATGGGCGAAATATCGATGTACCCGCCGTCTGCGGTTCCCACGCGCACCGTTGAGCCTTTGGCCAGAAAACGCACTGTCGGGTTGTCTCTCCCCCAGCGCGGGTTCTCACTGAAATCGCGGTGCACCCCGGTATATCTGTTGACAATCCTCAGCCTTCCGGGCGCGCCAAGCCTGTGCTCCAGTTCTTCCACAAGGTCCTCCGCACTGAAGACGTTCATCCCTCTGCTGTTGAGGAGCAGCACATCTGAAACGCACAGCACGTCAAACATGCGTGAAGGCGCCTCGAGCGGGACCTCCCTCTCCAGGAGCCGTTCCACCTTACAGTACATCTCCCCGAAGCCGGTGTCCGAAAGCTTTCCCACATGGAAGACCGGATTTTCCCCCATCCATTGCGCGAGTCGGCGGAGGTCTCCATCTTTTCCGTATATCATTCCCCGGAAGCTCTGCCCGGCGCTCAGCGCATCAAGGAGCCCGCCCTCCCCGTCACTGATGTGCTCTGTCGCCGGGGTCGTGTGCCTGACAAGGCTTGTGTCCAGATCAGCGGTGAACGCACCGTCCAGACCGGTGACCTGCTCCACCAGCCGGGGATCCCTTTCCGAAGCGAACCGGTACCGGAGCGAGTGCTTGTCCTGTTTGATCACGGCCATGGACATGGGCACCGGAACAAGGCGCTCCCCCTTTCTTGCCATATAGGCATTGGAAAAGCGAAGGGACTCCCAGTCCGTGTCATCCTTCTGTTCCATATGGCCCTGCAGGTACTGCATCATAACAGCTCCCGGCACGTACAGCCTTGTTGTCAGCCCGTCCCCATACGGCACGTGGAAGCAGGCCGGCGCAAAAAGCGTGGCTGAATATTCCAGCGCTGTATAGTCGCAAAGCGTGCGGAGCTCTGCCCCGCCAGCCATCGCCGGCTCATCCTCAACGGTCCTGAATACCGTCTCACCGGTGATCCCTTCCGCTGTGAACCCCAGATGCGAGATATTTTCCAGTGCCGCCCGCGCCTGCTCCGCCCCATGCTTGGGCAGGACGAGTGCTGCCCGGAACGTCAGCCCTGCCTTGAGCGTCCTCACCCGGAAGCCCTCTTTTTTCAGAAACCGCTCATTGGTGAAGCATGCACGGATGAACCGGGCACAGCCGGGCGAGTTCCGAAGCAGCATGTCCGCATTCCGCACCATGCCTGCATAGCCCTTGGGATGGGCAAAGCTCAGCTCCGTTCCTTCTGGCAGCAGCCCTTCCTTTCTGAGAAGGCCGGCCAGTGGGATATAAGGGAGGGAAGTTTCGTCAAAAGGGATATCGAAACGGTATCCTTCTTCCAGCTTCATGGAATGGGAAAAGGCCATTTCTCCGATTGTTGTGATTTCCAGATACAGCATACATTACCTCTCAGGGACAAAGTCCATGATCTCCACGGGATCGAACCAGACAGCATGCATCTTTCTGTCCCCGTCTGCACAGAAAGGTGATCCCAGCATACCTGTGAAATCCAGTCCATGCGCTTTTGCCGACCTGACCCATTGGCCAAATTCCAGCCGGCCAAAATGGTACGCTTCCTTCACCATGTTCCTCTGTCTCTGGTCAAGCCCCGCGGATTTCAGGGCTGATGCGCGCTCCATCAGCCTGTCAAAAGCATACGGCGAGTCTTTTGCCTCCCTGTCAAGGCAGTAGGGCCTCATCATCAGATCGACCCCGGAAGCGGTCGTATAGGAGCGCTCCCTGAGCAGGTCCAGCGCCTGCACATTGGGGGCATCGCAGACCTGAAAATCGATCCAGTTGCCGGCAAGGCCGCTTCGGAGGTTGCTTTCCTTTTTGGCCGCTGCCTTTGCGCTTTTGCAGCATTCCTCCGCTTGCATAAACGCTGCGTGGAACGTACTGCCCACAGTCACAAAGGAGACGCCCGCACAGACATACAGGGGGATTTTCCTTCTCCCATCGTCCCAGAGCATGGAGCCTTCCAGATTGCGGTAGAAAAAACGGAGGAAAGGGAAAGCAAGCGATGCACTGCACAGAATGTTGATATCGTCCCCCGCCTGATGGATGACCTGGAAAGCAAGGGGAAAATTTTCAGCCTTTTCACCGAGGGAAACAAAATAATCCTTCAGTTCCCCGATGGTCCTTCGCATCACGTTGCCGTACACGGTCGTGATGTTCCGGTTGATTTTTCTCCTTAGCAGAATCCCTTCCTGATACCCGGATGTGGCCTGAAGGATACTGCCGATCGTGATGCCCAGATTATTGCCGTCGGCATGGATGACGGCGAGGTACTCTTTCCCGTCCGCTGCTTTTGCCGTCATAATCTCCGTGGGCCCTATCACTTTCCCGCGTTTTTTCGCCTCAATGCGGCGCAGCTGGGAGGACCTCGAAATATAATCGCCGGCTTCTTCGTCAAAACCGATTGCAGGCTCCCCTGTGCGGGCCTCATGGATCACGACCGGAAGAGCCTCTGCCGGATCGGATATCTCCGAAGCGGCCTTGATCCTGTTCAGCTTCTGGTACAGACAGAAGATATCGTTCCCCATGTTGTCCGTCTTTTCAATGGCTGCCGCAGCCAGATTCAGGGAATAGCCGGTTTCAAGGTAGTACCTTGATATCTTCCTGATGATTTTCTGCGCGAGCGAGCCCGTCCGGACAATGCACAGCGCATTGCCAGCCGCACAGATGATGAGCTGGAACCTGATCTGATCTGATGTGAAATAGGGTATGCAGCTGATATCTGCCTCATCGGAAATATCATATTCATCTTCAGAAAGGGGCGTGTCGATATGGGTAAGCGCGAAGAGAATCGCATCCCGGAGGATGTGGGTCAGCAGATCGCTTCCCCCGAGCGTATCAATATATGTATTGGTATGGAACATGTACCTCTGGATCTGTCTGGTATCCAGAATGCAGAGGACCTCCCTGTCCATTAACGTCCTTTCCATATGCCCGTTCCTTTCTTTATGTCCCCATCCCGGCCAGGTGCTTCCTGCATTTTACTGTCCCCATGATGAACCAGACAGCCTGCGTGACCACCGAAGCTGCCCATATGCCCCAGATCCCGAAAGGGAACACGGCGGTAAACAGCACACTGCATGCCGGGTTGAGGATAAATACGCACAGGGTCGCAATGCGCCTCGGGTCCTGGACCTCTCCCATGCCCCGCATCCCCCCGATATGGACAATGCGGATGATCTGCAGAAACGTAAGCACAGCCGCAATGCAGCTTGTGGCAAAGCCTGTACGGATATCCTGTGCCTGCGTGAAAAACTGACTGAAGAACCAGCCGGAACCGGCCACATAGAGCACGCTGAGGCACAGGGAACATACCATTCCTATGACCTCACAGATCCGCAGATAGGCTCTCAGCTCATCGTACCGGGCCGCCCCCATGCTCCTGCCGGTCAGTGCCACCACGGCACTCTGGATGCCGTCGCCGAAGGCAAAGGAATAGTTGAGCAGGATCATGCCCACATGGTAGACCGCTGTTTCAGAGGAGTCCAGGCCTGACAGAATAATGCTCGAGAGCAGGAAACCCACACGTGTGAACAGGTTCTCAGCAATGACATTGCCCGCCTTGACCCTTATGTTCCTGCGCATATCCTCCGCCGCGCTGCGGCGGCACGAAAAAAAACCGCGAAGGCTCAGAAAGCCGTCTCCCTGTAAAATGGCAGCCAGGCTGACGGCACAGGCCGCTGCGCTGCCCATCACGGTGGCAATGGCATCGCCGGCAACCTCCAGACGGGGAAAGCCCGCGTGGCCCTCAATAAGCAGATAGTTGACCACGATGTCCACAGCGCCCATGGCTATATTCGAGACCAGTGTCACCCCGGTCCTCCCGATCCCCCGCAGCGCTGCGTTGAGGATGACAGATACCGCCTGGAACAGAGAAAACGCCATGAGGATCCTGAAAAATGTGACGGACATCTCCAGCGTGTCACTCTGCCTGTTGCACAGGACCATAACCGGCCGTGCGAGGAAAAACAGCGCCGCGCCAAGCCCCAGCGATATGGCCACGGCAAGACGCAGGACCGTGATCAGATAGGCATTCGCCTCTTCTTTGTCCTTCTTCCCGTAAGCCTGGGACACGAACATGGAGACGGTTGTCCCCAGTGCGAAAAAAATAGAGAAGAAGATGAGCTTTGGCTGCGTGGTAAACGAGACTGCGGAAATCGCACCCTTGCCCAGAGAGGAGATCATCTTCGTGTCGATGGACGCGATCACGACACTGACAAGACTTTCCAGCACCGCAGGGGCGGCGATGCGCAGCACTTCCCCTGCCTTTTTCTTCAACATGTGTGCCTCACCTTACCTTGTCCTGGATCAGGGGCGCTGCGGCACCCCTCATGGTTCATGGGACACCTGCTCACGCAGGTACGCAGCAAGTGCAGACAGGATGTCGTCCTCCATCCCGGGTGTCAGCACAAAGGGCCGTGCTGTCCCGGCCGCCTCCTCATGCGGATCTTCCTCCTGTACAATGCGGATCTCTCCGATTTCAAGATGGATGCCGTTCACGTCAAGCACGTGCCCGAGCACGGCCTTCAGTCTTTCTTTATTGTCGTCT
This sequence comes from uncultured Clostridia bacterium, assembly GCA_946538615.1. GTDB lineage: Bacteria > Bacillota > Clostridia > Christensenellales > Aristaeellaceae > UBA2943. The sequence continues at coordinate 2,885 of CAMNGW010000007.1, read as the reverse complement.
CTCCACAGCAGGGTCAGCACCGTTTTCTCCAGAGAGTCCGGTGCATGCGCCGCCGCGAGGTCCGCAGCCTTCCGTGCCAGGGACGAGAACCTCCCGAGATGGCCGGATATCAGGTCCTGGACCTGGTCATTTTTCAGCAGCGCAGCATAGTCCACCTCAACGTGACGGAAGTGCAGGAGGATGCCGTCTTCATTTGTCACCTCCATGCCGCCCTCTGAAAAGCACCTGCCAAAGGGGTCTTTCCTGAGCTCCTCATCAAGCTTTTCCCTGAGTTCCGGCCCGCAGGCATTCAGGGTGCGGACCAGGAGCTCGTTTTTTGTCCCGGTTTCCAGTTTCCGCATAACGCCAAGGAGGACCGGCAGTGCGGCATCGCCCAGATGCTGGAAGAGCCGTATGATCAGATGGCTCTCCGGGTCCATCTCACGTACCCTGCCTGAAAGGGCAGGGAAAACGGAGCGCAGTGTTCCCTCATAATCCATGCGGCGTATCGTAATGCTTACAGACAACATTCCTGCTGTATCCTTTCCTGAGCTTATGTTCCCCGATCCGCAAAATGTTCCCTGATCTGTTTCAGGAACCGTTCGGCCAGCGGCGTGAACGTCCGGTAGCGGTCCCAGATCAGGTACAGGTCCGCTTCCAGTCTCGGAGATAACGGACGGAACACGAGCCCGTCCGCCCCGTCAACGAGGTGCTCAAATGTCAGCTGGTACCCCAGTCCCTCCCGGACAAACACGGAGGCGTTATAGGCCAGGCGGAAGGATCCTTCCAGCTGCAGACTGTCAAACACCTCGCCGGCCCAGCCGCGGATATCGCCCTCCCAGCCCTGTCTGGAAGTGAACAGAGGAACCCCGATCAGATCGGAAGCACAGATGGATGCTTTTTGGGCCAAAGGGGCATCCTCCGGCAGAACAAGGCCCCAGATGTCTCCCTGCGGGAACATGATGGACCCATATTTCTGGGTATCCGGGGATTCGCAGACCACGGCAAAATCCAGAAGGCCCTTGTCAAGCTTTTCCGTCACCTGTTCGGTGTCCCCGCTGGTGATGTGGTACCTGAGGCCGGGGAAGCGGCTCTTGAAATTGCGGATCTCCTTGGCCAGGTGGCGGATCTGATAGGATTCTGCCAGCCCAAGGTACAGATCGCCCCCCGTGATATCGTCCAGGGAAAAAAATTCCTGTTCAATCTTGTCAGCCATTGTGACAAGGTCCTCTGCGCGGCTGCGCAGGAGTCTCCCCTCTTCTGTCAGCTGTATGCTGAAACTGTGACGGATGAAGAGCTTTTTGCCCAGCTCCTCCTCAAGCCCCCGGAGGGCCCTGGAGAGGGTTGGCTGTGTCACATGCAGAAGCTCCGCAGCATGGGTCATGTTTTCTTCCCTTGCCACCGTCAGAAAATAGCGCAGTGTCCGGATCTCCATTCCTTTACCTCTTTGCTGAAATATCATGGCATACATTTTTTGCATATCATGAAATGAATTATAATTATTTGCTTAAATCTTATCAAGGACTTACAATGCAAGTGCTGAAGATCCTGTAGTGAGGAGGCTCCGAAAACATGACAGGAACGGAAGAATTCACACAGGAGCTGACAGATGCCGGGTGCGACCCTGAAACTGCAGCCATGATCTGTTCCCTGTATGAAGCAGGCAGATATACCGAAATGCTGTTCCAGATGAGAAAACGGCGCTGTACCCTTATGGATGAAATGCATGCGAGCCAGAAGAGAGTGGACCGGATGGACTTTCTGATCCACAGGCAGCAGGCCCGGATGGGCTGACGAGGAGGAAACAAAGATGATTTACAGAGAATTTCAGGGCGAAAAACTGTCCGCATTGGGCTTTGGCGCCATGCGCCTGCCAGTGATTGACGGGGACGACAGCCGCATTGACGAAGCAGCTGCGCGCCGCATGGTGGATACAGCCATGAAAAACGGCATCAATTACTACGATACCGCCTGGGGCTATCACGGGGAGAACTCTGAAACCGTCCTCGGCGCCGCCCTGTCCGCCTACCCCAGGGACAGCTTCCATCTGGCCACCAAGTTCCCCGGCTACGATGCCGGGAACTGGGGAAAAGTCAAGGAAATCTTCCCCAGACAGCTGGAGAAGCTCCAGGTGGATTACTTTGACTTCTATCTTTTCCACAATGTCTGCGAGATGAATATTGACGCCTATCTTGACGATGAGAAATACGGCATCTACAGCTATCTCATGGAGCAGAAGCGGGAGGGCCGCATCCGTCACCTGGGCTTTTCCTGCCACGGCAGCCTGGAAACACTCAGGCGCTTCCTGGACGCCTACGGCAAGGATATGGAGTTCTGCCAGCTCCAGCTGAACTTCCTGGACTGGACCTTCCAGCAAGGAAAGGAAAAAGTGGAACTGCTTAAGAAATGGAACATCCCAGTCTGGGTCATGGAACCGCTCAGGGGCGGCAAGCTGGCCCATCTCCTGCCCCAGCACGAACAGACCCTGAAAACGCTCCGTCCGGATGAGGAAATCCCCGCCTGGGCCTTCCGCTTCCTGCAGAGCATCCCTTCCGTCACCATGATCCTGTCGGGCATGTCCACCCAGGAGCAGCTGGAAAAGAACCTGGCCACCTTCTCAGAGGAGAAAAAGCTCAGCGACACAGAGATGGCAGCGCTTCTGGACATTGCCAGGCAGATGCTCTCCGTGGGGACCGTCCCCTGCACCGCCTGCCACTACTGCGTGAGCCACTGTCCCCAGGGTCTGGACATCCCCCACCTTATCTCCCTGTATAATGAGCACGCCTTTACCGGCGGAGGCTTTATCGCCCCCATGGCCCTCAGTGCGCTCTCCCCTGACAAACAGCCCTCGGCCTGCCTGCAGTGCCGCAGCTGTGAGCAGGTCTGTCCGCAGCAGATCAGGATCT
>CAMNGW010000006.1 GCA_946538615.1 uncultured Clostridia bacterium | reverse complement strand
GTTTCTCCGACACTCAACGCAGTGATAGTATCATTTTCATCTACAGATACAACAGACGGGGTATTACTGCTCCACTTCAGGCTGTTCCGCTCAGCTGTTTCGGGCAGGATAGTCATGGGTGGGATGAGCGTTTCCCCGCGCCGCATTGAAACAGCCGCTTCTTCAAACTTGATTGATGTCACTTGCTTTCTGCGGATGCGGTATGTCACCGAGTCAGCGTTAGGATCAACTTCATCACTCCAGCCGGAATCTCTTATATAAGTATTGATCCGGTAGGCTTTTTTGTTCTGATACACATTACCCTGGTAATAAACCTGGGTCGAATTTGAGCCGCACGACACTGTACTACCGGCATACTGCCCCGTCAGCCATGTCAGCTTGTAAAACTTCCTGCCGCTGCCATCGCCATCTGTTCCTGCCTCTGTCGCAGTTATATATGTTCCTATATCTGTCATCGGGACCGTATGATAGTAAGGCAGGTAACTCTTCTGATAATAGTTTGCACCATAGCTTGCACCATTATCACACCAGTGGAAGTAATAATGTCCCACCAGTACACGTGTTGCACTTGTCTCCAATGGATTATCTGAATTGTACTGACCACCGTCATTTTCGTACTGAACCGGGCCTTCTGCATATAATGTCCATTCATTCCCAGGACTTGTCCTTCCGGAATACGTATAATGATTATTATACTGGATTTCGCAGATATCCGGATCATATTTATCCGGCAAAGCTGCCATTTCTTCCCATTCATTCTTCGGCTCATAGGGCTGAGTAGCGGTCCACACGGCATACAAAGTCAATCCGGCATTGCCAGTGTATGTCGCCCCGGAAGCATAAGCTACATTACCACCAGCACTGGTAGCCCAGCCCTGAAAAGTGTACCCGGAGCGTGTAGGACGTACACTGCTCAGTGTCAGTACTGTCCCGTTGATTTTGATTTGTCCGGCTGGTGCCCCGGTACCGCCATTTGCATCATAAGTGACGTTGTACGCCTCAGGCAGAGTAAATTCCACAATATTGCTCTGTGTCCAATCATTATCTCCGAATATGGTGTCAATATAGGCATAATATTTACCTGCCGGCAGTGACACCTTGATTCCGGAACTGGCCCCGGATTGCGTATAGTCTTGTCCGCTGTATATGACATCCTTAAAAATACGCAAATTATACTGAGTTGCCCCGCTAACACTGTTCCATGTGAACGTCGACGGGGTTAGTGAACTGCCCGGAGTCATGCTCAGAGTTGCTATTCCCCTCGGTGTCAGTCCGCTCCAGTGAAAGTATGAATATGAACTGTCAGAAAGGCTGACATTCCTTTCTTTCCACGCCTTATTGTATTGATCTTCTTTCCAGCAATACCATGAATTCTGTTCAAAAATCGTAATCGTATTACCGTTAACAGCCTTCACAATAGCCCAGTGTGTGCCTGAATTATTTCTGAGAATATCACCTACGACAGGGGACGAAGTTAATGAGAAAGATCCCGAGTTCACCTGGGGAACCGATGTTGAAGACCAAAGATTGGAAACGCTTACACCAAACACTTCCCGATAAAATTTAGACACCAGGGCAGCACAAGAATACGTAGAATCATTTCCATTTGTACCATCATAGCTTCTGTATATTGCAGAGACTGTAACGCCATTATAAGTCATCGTATCAACAACCAGATTGGTTGAACCTGCAGGAACAGGGACAGTCGTTTGCGCAGATGATGTACCGCATATAGCAAGCACAAACATGACGCTCAAAATCATTATCCAAAATACCTTGTGTTTCACAATGGTCCCTCCTAATCAAAAACAGACAACTGTTTAACTGATTCACTGCCTTTTCACTATGCTCCATGGCATGTCTTCAACCATCTATATTTTAAGCAATCCTTTCATAGTGCCTTGCCAAAATTTTGATACTTTTTGCCAATTTTGGCAAAAAGTTGCCAATATGCGCCTTTAGGTTGCAAATTTTGGTATGATTAAGCGGAGCAACTCTGGAAGCAGGTGGGATTTCATTGGAAAACAAAGTTACCGGTGAATATGTGCTGACATTGAAAAACATCTATCGTATGCTCACCAAATTCGATTTCATGGGCCATTCCTATCCGCCGCTCCCTCCAACGGGAATGCATGGACAGACACTGGTCAGATTCTGGCGGGAACTGTTCGCGCGTGCATTGCCGGAAGGGTTTGATCTGAGCCTGTTTGACAGTGAAAACGGACGTTCCAGGTCCCTGACCAAGCTGCTCAATCACAGCGGCACCGGAAAGCTGGCCGACAAGTGGTTTGGAGAACTTTCTGAACTGAATGGCGAAGAGCTGCTTCTCAATCTGACACAGGCGTGGATGGACACACTCACCGGATATGATTACAACAGTGACACACTCACTGTACGCCTCAACAGGTACCTGGAGGCCCTGCTGTGTGCGGGTGAACTGGAGAAAGCGGAAAACGAACAGCTGTTCCGGAACCTGCAGACCTCTCTGGTCAGCAGCCGTGAGGCTACCGCCCTATTCAGACACGCACTGGCACTGGGCCTGCTTTCCATATACGCCCTTTACAGCAACCGCTTAAAGGACATTATGCTCGACAAGATCCGGATGACAGCTGATCTTGGCATCAGCGAATTGTACCTGAGGGGCCTCCACAGCACAGATGCCCGGATCATTTCAAAGCGGGACTGTCTTTTGTGCATACAGCCCCTTGAAAAGGGCAGGTATTTTGGTAACCAAGAGGCTCTCGACCAGATGGCAGAAGTGCTCGTCAACGGAAGCGGGAAACTGCTCATCACAGGACTCGGCGGCATCGGGAAAACTGAATTTGCAAGGCAGCTGCTGCAAAAGCTCAAAGCAATGCGGATATACAAGCGTATCGCTTTTGTACAATACGAAACTGACCTCACTATAAGTTTTCTGCTTGCCTTTGAAGCACTCAATCAGGTCAGCGCCACGCAAAGAGCAGAAAAAGCCCGGGAGATCCTGGAAAAAGCTGACGAGGGCCGTACATTGCTTCTGATTGACAATCTTGACAATTCGCCCGCTGATGACAAAGATATCAACAAGCTGTGCACCTTTGGCTGCGATATCGTGATTACAACGAGGCTGACCGAACTGGACGGATTTACTTCATTCAAGCTCAACGGCCTTTCCACAGTGGACGCAGTGAGCCTGTTTATGAGCATAGCACCTGATGCGTCCAAGCAATTCGAGGCTGTTCAGGGCATATGTAATCTTGTCTACGGACACCCCTTGGCAATCGGGCTGTTTGCCAATCTGTGCAAAATGCGGTTCTGGCCGGCGGAAAGGCTTCTGGACAGACTCAAACAGAGCGGCATCAAAGGGCTTACTTTTATCAGGCAGGCTGTCAGTGTCAGCATTCCCAATGTGCTTTCCGAAACCTTCGATATGTCCCACATAAGCGATCAGCAGAACAAACTGCTCAGGCTTATGAGCATATTGCCTCTGGTTTACCGTTTGCCGGACCAGCTCTTTGTCTATGCGCAGGATGTCTTCTCCAATGCAGATGACCTGACCGATGCATGCTGTATCCTCAGTGATCTGGGCTGGCTTATGCGAAGCAACGAAGGATTCGCCATCCACCCCCTGATTGCACAGATGATCAGGCTCAGGAAATTCGGTACAGATGAATTTCCTGTGTTGTGGAACAGAATCTGTCAGTCCGGACTTGATCAGACAAATATCCGCGAACTCATTTCTGTGGTGCTGAGCCTGCCCACGCTGAGACTGGAAAACATCAGAGCTGCCATACTGCTTGAGAAAAGGATTGCCTTTATTCCCTATCTGCATCTTCCGGACACGCTCTACGAGCTGACGGAAAACTTTTTAAAAAATGAAGCTCATGAAACGTGCGATGATGCTGATTTTCTTGTGGCACTGTGCTATCGGGACCTGGTAGTCAAAGGCAATATTGAGGCATTCACTCAAAGGCTCACATCTCTGATCTCAGACCATCACCTGCTGCTGAGCATGCATGACAAAGCTCCGGTCTATTCTCTTCTGGAGAACGGGGCTTACATTCCTGACACACAATTCAGAAAACTGATAAGTGAAGCATTTACCGTCATACGTCCTTCAGAGGACAATACCGACCGTCTGATCAGCCATCTTATTTCTCTTGGAGAATACCAGCGGGTAGCTCTGAACAAGGCACAGCTCGCGCTCGATTCCCTCAATCAAGCTGAACAGCTGCTCCAAAGCCAGAACGAAAGCGGAACGCAGCGCTGTGCCAACCTGTACTACAGAAAGGCATGCTGTCTTCTGGACCTTTCGCAAAATGCCAGGGCCGCAGACTGTCTCGGGGCATGCATTGAAATCATGTCTGAACTGGGCAACAGGGATGACTCAGTCAATATGATGAGCACACGGAACACCTATGCTTTAGCCCTCATGCGTTCAGGTGACAGCCATAAAGCGATGGAACAGTTCCAGATGCTGGACCGAATATACAAAGAGCAGAAACGCGACAATCAGACACCCTACGCATCTTTGCAGAACAATATCGCCATGCTGATGTATGATATGGGCATGTATAAGGAAGCAGAATCATGCATAAAAACTGCGCTGCGCATAGACCAGATGCACGAGCAGTCCCAGAATATACCCGTACACCAAAGGAATGCAGCTCAGATTCTCACACGCCTGAACCGGCCTGAGGAAGCCATGGCATATGCGGAACAGGCGATTCATTCACATGAAAAGTACTATGGCAATGATTCTTATAAGACCTGTTATGCCCGAGCAATTTATGCCCTGGCGCTCGCCCATAACGGAAGAGCAGAAGAAGCCATGGAGGCCATTAACAGCGCATTGCCGGTACTGATCAAGGAGCTGGGAGAAGAACACCTTTTTACAAAAAGTGCCATGGAGTGCCGTGCAGAAATTGAAGCCCTGATGAAAAAGTAAATTCCCTGCAGACACAGCTGACCCCATATCCATATCAAGAGGCACGCCCATAATCCCTTCTCCGATATCTTGTCAGAAAAAATGCGGCGTGATAGAATCTCCGTGAGGTGAACACGTTATGGATTACGCCAGCATTATCGCTAACCGCAGGACTGTTTTAGGCCTGTCCCAGGAGGAACTGGCCAAGCAGCTTTCTGCTTCACCTGCGCGTATTGACAAGTGGGAAAAAGGGGAGATTGTGCCTAATCTCATGCAGGTCCCTTTCCTGTGCGCCGCACTCAGTCTTCCCTACGAGGCGTTTTTTGGCGTCAAGCCAAGGAAAGGAAGGACTCACCGCCGTTCCCGCCGTACTCCCTCGTACCAGATTTCCTATCTGCCCGTGATGTGTAACCAGACAATCCGTTATTACAGAAGGCGCCGTAAAATGAGCCCGGCTGAGTTCGCTCAGAAATGCCAGGTTTCCGAACACCTTGTGCAAAAATGGGAGGCGGGCACCTCGATCCCAAAACTGGATATGATTCCTGTGATCTGCAGCGTCCTCGGCATCCGCATCTGGCAGTTTTTCGAATAAAAAAAGGACTGACGTCCTTTTTTTATTCGCTTCTGAGCGCCGTGACAGGGTCCTGTCTAGCTGCTTTTTTAGATGGAATGAAGCCTCCAAGCAGCGTCAGAATAATGCACAGGCCAATCAGCACCGCCCCCGCTCCCGGCGGCAGGAACGCCCGGATGCCCTCCTGGCCGGAAAGATGATGTATGATCCGGTTGATGGGAATCTGCATCAGCAGCGTCAGGCCGATCCCGAAGGATCCGGCAAGGATGCCAATGATAAAAGTCTCTGCATTGAAAACTTCTGTAATGTTGTGCCTTGATGCGCCCATAGCACGGAGAATGCCAATTTCTTTGCGCCTCTCAAGCACTGAAATATATGTGATAATCCCTATCATGATTGAAGAGACCACAAGGGACACGGCAACAAATGCAATCAGTACATAGGTAATGACATCAATAATTGTAGTCACCGATGTCATCAAGGCACCAACATAATCTGTATAAGTAATTGCCTTGTCATCATACCCCTCCGCCTTCATCGCTGCATTATACGCATCAAGGAGGCGGACCACTTCATGCTTGCTTTCAAAATTCTTCGGATAGATGGTCACGCGCAGCGGTGTTGCGGCGTCTGCATAACCCATTTTGGCCAGATTTCCCGCATAACTCGCACTTGAGGACGAAGCCCTCGCCGCATACAGTTCCTGCATATGCTGCTCATCCATCTGAAACGAGATCACATCCGCCATCCGTTCCTCATCGATTTCAATCAGGTCCATAAGCAGAGGCAGGGCAGCGCTGATCATCTCACTGAGTGTCTCGGACTTACCGGTCCTTGTGAGTTCTCTTGTGATGCGTACCAGACGCTTTGTGGTCATCCTTGTCTCATCTGTCGTCAGATGATCAAGGTCCTCCCAGTGAAACGAGATGGCATCCCCAAGATGTTCAGGATGGAATGTGACCCAATCGGTCAGAGACTGCATTGGATTTTCAGCTGTCTCGCCAAAACGCACACCGGTGAGAATATCTGTCTGCTCATCCGCCATCTGTGCTTTGACGACTTCGCTCTCTCCCGCCTGCCGCATCATACGCGTCAGCAGGGAAGAAGGGTACTCGATCCCCATCTCCAGGATCCCGAACTGCACATGCTCTGCAGGCTTCGCCACACCCACGATCCGCATCTCCTCGGCCTGTCCCAGAAGACGGAGCATGTCCTCATCTGTTGTTTTATCCAGCCAGACCCCAAGCTTTTCCTCATAGGTGTAGCGCATATATGCAGGCAGAAGGCGGAAGGAAATGCCAAGGAAGTCTTCCGGTTCATAGACATGGCTCGCCTGAAGCGCATTTTCACCTGTACCCGCAACAACATTGTCAAGCATGGTGTTCAGATCATTGAAATCCTTGAGCCCCATGGAATAGAGAAGCACGTCAGGAATATTGCCGCTGCCCATGAGTATGAGCATCAGATCCGTATCCTTCTGCGGCCATGTTCCAGCCAGCAGCATATAATCATCCTCGTAAAGTGCCTTGTTCTGCGGGAGCGGTCTGAACACCTCATTGGCACCGTAGCCGGACATAACAGATGACAGGTTGTCCCCAAGGCTGACCCCCATGCTGGCAAGTGTCTGATCCGGGTTGACCTGTCTGTACTCTCCATCGCCGAGCAGATAAATCTGAGGGCTGATCCCATAGCGGTAATCAATCCCCCGGGTCACTTCCTCCATCCCGCTTTCTCCGCTGTCAAACCAGCGTTTCAGCGTTTTCAGGTCATTGACCTTGGCTGAAGCAAGCATTCCGCCCATCATCTGCTGCTCACGGATCTGCGTGGTATCGCCCGTGGAAGCCTCCTGACGCATCTGGGCAAATGTCAGCATGGTCTGCTCCATGGAAAATGCTGAAGAGGTGATTTCAATAGGGTACTGGCTCAGGGAATCCCTCTCCAGCTGGCGGATATAGGCATTGGCCCCGTTGGAAAGCGACAGAATCAGTGCAATCCCCACAATGCCAATGGATGCCGCAAACGCCACCAGAATGGTTCTTGCTTTCTTGGACAGCAGGTTTGAAACAGACAGGGACAAGGCAGTCAGAAAGGACATGGACGTCCTGCGCTTTTCTTTCCCTGCAGCGTCCTCCGGGAATACCTCATCCAATGCACAAGGGGAAGTGTCGTCGGTGATTTTCCCATCGCGCAGCCGGACCGTTCTTGTGGCATAGCGCTGGGCAAGCTCCGGATTATGGGTCACCATGATCACCAGATGGTCCTCGGCCACTTCTTTGAGCAGTTCCATGACCTGCTCGCCTGTGTCACTGTCAAGGGCCCCCGTAGGCTCATCCGCCAGAAGAACAGACGGGTTATTGACCAGTGCACGTGCAATTGCCACACGCTGCATCTGTCCCCCCGACAGCTGATTCGGTTTCTTGTGGGCCTGTTCCAGGAGTCCGACCCGTTCAAGTGCGCTGAGTGCCCTCTCCCGCCTCTCCCTGGCGCCGACTCCGGCAAGTGTCATGGCCAGCTCGACATTGGCAAGCAGTGTCTGGTGAGGGATCAGGTTGTAGCTCTGAAAAATAAAACCGATCGTATGATTGCGGTATGTGTCCCAGTCCCTTTCGCTCAGCCGGCTTGTCTGCCTGCCGCGGATCGTCATTTCACCGCTGTCATAACGGTCAAGGCCGCCTATGATATTCAGCAGCGTGGTCTTGCCCGAACCGCTTGGTCCGAGTATGGCCACAAATTCATGATCACGGAACGCGAGTGAAACGCCGTCAAGTGCTTTCTGAACCAGTGTCCCTGTTCGGTATTCCTTGTGGATATTCTTCATCGTCAGCATAGCCGGAACGCTTCACTCCTTTTCCGTGCTCTGGGTTCATGGTGCATCTGTTGTTTCCGGTGTCTCAGCGGCCTCTTCCTGCGAGGGTTCTTCCTTTTCGCCTTCTGTTTCCGTCTCAGGGACCTCTTCAGCAGCCCCTTCTGCTGCCTCATCGGTCTTCTCATCGAAATGTTCATGGATATCGTCAACGGTATTGTTGATGATTTCCTTCACATCCCCCACGAATTCTTCGGCCTCCTGCACTTTCTCATTCTTGCGGACCTCATCTGCCACGTCATCCACAAGCGCTGCAGCTTCGTCGACAATCACATCCATGTGGTCCTGGACCTTCTGCTGGAGCTCGCTGTCTGCAGGCGCGTCCCGACGGATTCCTGCGCCAAGGTTAAACGCGAAAATCAGAGAAAAAAGCCATGCGAGAAAATTACTCATACTGTAAGTCTCCTTTCAATATTCATGTCTTTGACATGAGGTCCCGTTTCTGATACCGCAGGAAGGCAGCTGCTGAAAGCTCATTTGCGCCAGGAGCGTCCTTCTGCGTCTGATATCTGAAAAAGGAAGCCATGGGCCAAAGCCCCTTCCTCTTTCAACTCTGTTAGGCACGTCCTCAGATACTGATCGTTCCGTCACCCATCTGCTGCTTTCCGGGACATAATCTGTGCCCCGTTTTCCATTGCTTCCTGATCTGTCCCCAATGGCAGTTTCATCCGGATTCCGCATGCATTCCCCGGTGCCTGCCATACACGCAGTCCCTTATGTCGCAGGAACCACCGTGATAGTTCTCTCTGTACTTTCTTCAGGGTAAGAGTCCTCAAAAGGCTCATAGACTCCCGTGTGGAACATCCTGTAGATCACGTCATAATGCGGGTGGGGCTTGCGCCAGCCGTCTTCCGTGGAGTCCGAGGTGTTGTTGATCTGGCAGTCCGGCAGCGCCGCCTGGAGCTCGTCAATCTTTGCCTGCCTCTGTGCAGCGTTGCCAGAGACGCCGTGCCTGTTATAGTGCCGCATCCACAGCCGTTTCAGGCTCTTCATGCTGTGAAGCGGCGTCAGGTCCGTAATATTGTTTTTTGAGATGTTCAGGTCCATGAGATGGGTGCAATTCATCAGCGGTGAGATATCCTCCACATAATTCATGAATACCTCAAGATATTCCAGATTCTTAAGGCTTCCCACCGGTGTGATATCTTTGATCTGGTTCAGTGCAATGATGAGTACCCGGAGCTGGGGAAGGTCATAAAGGAAGGAAACATCCTTGATAATGTTATGCCCTATGTCCAGGGCCTTGAGCTGCTTGCAGTACTTGAGCACGCCAAATTCAATCTCGCTGTGCATCCATGGGGTATCACTTGCGTGCAGGGTGGAGAAAGCCGTCTGATCGGTACGGATCACATGGTCCGCAAGCCGGATCGTCCAGCCGAATTCAATGTCAGGAAAGCGCTCTACAATCTCTGCGATTTTCTTACGGTCAACGCGTGTGGCAAACATGTCCACCTTCTTCAGTTCAGGGAACTGCTCCAGAAAAGTGTAAAATGAGCCCCATTTCTCAATAACCGTATTGCCCATGTCCAGATAAGTATCCCCCGTGTCTGCCACAACGGCACCGTATTTTACCGTATCGGCACAGACATAGCCCGCAGCAAAACAAAGCACAAGCACGAGCCATAATCCAATGTTCCTCTTCAAAACGCACTCTCCTTTCATTTTTAGAGATTGTTCTTCTCTCCCCTGTTTTCCATATTCATTTCCAGGCCTTCAGGCCCATGCTGTCAGCTATAGCCCTGTGCAGGTGTTCATCCTTGAGGTGCACATATCCTGCGGAGGACCAGATGGCCTCGCCGTCTTTCCACCGGATCATGCCTGTACCGTCTGCATGGAGACCGTAATCCGTCATCTGTTTCCCCTCCTCGGGCCGCAGAACAGTCAGCCGGTTGAGGACACGGTTGCCCAGAGCAATCACAAAGATCCCCTGAAGAGGGTCAAGGGACAGATGGTGGCCCGTAAAGCCGCTCAGGGCAATGGTGCGGTCTGACATGTACACAGGGACTTCGGAATGTACCTGCTGAGGATGGCGCACATAGCACAGGCTGCCCAGGTACTGCGTATAACCCCCGTCCGGCAGAGGGTGGCCTGTACGATTTACGGACATGCTGAGCAATGTCCTGTATGAGACCACCTTCTGATCAAGGATGCCCCTGCACAGTTTAACCATATCATCTTCGCTGGAGAACAGCCCTGCATGGCCGCAGCCCTCCTCGTACAGAAGGCGTGCTTTAGGGTCATGGGGCATACCCGGCACAGGGTTGTCCCTGCGGACCCATATTTTTCCTTCGATCCTGTGCTCTCTGTCACAGACCACGCAGTCCGCAAGGCGCTGCCCGGGGACATGCAGATAGGTGTCACGCATGTCAAGAGGTCTGAGGATCTTCGACGCCAGGACATCTTCATAGCGGGCCTGTGCCGCGCCTTCAATCACGTATTTCAGGACCATGGCATGCATATCCGAGTAGGCCCGTGGGCCATTTTTTTCAGGTTCAATGGCAAAAAGCTGCTCAAGGGCATGCTGTCTGTCCGTCTGGGTATCCACCCGCTGGGGCGTTTTCAGGGCAATTTCAAAACCCAGCAGCTGGTTCACACTGACCTTTTCCAGGTTCCGGAACGCAGGCGCATAGGCCGTAACTTTTTCCTCAAGGTCCAGCAGTCCTTCTTCATGGAGCCGCAGAAGCGACAGTGCGGTGAACAGTTTTGTGAGGCTGGCCAGGTCGTATAAGCTCCCGGACTCTGCCTTGTCCCCCTGCAGGTTGCGCACACCGCCCCGTGCCCGGAGCAGTGTTTTTGTGTCCCCGCATGTGACAGAAAGGCAGGACAGGGAATGCGCCTCATCCACAAAAAACGAAACCGCTTCCTGAAGACGCATGCTACACCAGTCCTATCCTTGTACAGGGTACACGTCCCTGTGTGAGATCTGAGAGCCTGTGCCGTGCATGGCCAATGATCACGGTCGTCCCCCTGCGCACCGCCTCCATAGCATAAGCCAGTTTGGCCCGTGCGCCATTGGCCCCGGCCCGGCTGGCGCCGATGCAGTTTTCCTGCAGTTTGGCCACCTTCTGCTCGAGCTCTTCCACAGAGGAAGCCATCACCTCCCGCACAAGCGTGGAAGGGTCCCTGGAATCCTGATAGATCCCCTCTGTGCTGGTCATGATCACAAGGAGCCTGGCATGGACAAGCCCTGCAATGACTGAGGCCGTCTCATCGTTGTCAACGCACTCGTGGACCTCTCCGCCTGCTTCGCGTCTTGCCGCCAGTTCCATCTTCCGGTTCTCCACGTCGCTGACCGGGTCATTGTAATTGACAATCGGAATGGCGCGCTGCTTCGCGGCGCGAAGCAGCAGCTGCCGGATGTGTTCCGCTTTCTCAGGGTCATTGAAATGCGTGTGCTCCACCAGCACCTGCCTGACCCCGTACTCCGGACGGATAAACTGCCTGTAGTTCTGCATGAGAATCGCCTGTCCCTGCGCAGCGTAATCCGTCTTGTCCTGTTCCGGGTCGCCTGTCAGCTCCATGCCTGTGCGCTTCATGTAATCCAGGCGCCCAATCTCTGTTGCCCCGCTGGTTACCCAGATCATGCCCGGCTTGAGCTCAGCGCCAAGTCTTGAAAAAATGTTATAATCCACATCCTGATCTTCGCGGCGGATCAGCGCCATAGAGCCAATCTTGCCCACCAGTTCAAACTGTTCGTCCATGGAATCCCTCACAGTGTATACAGTCCAAAGCGCAGCCTGAGAATCTTCTCCAGTTCTTCTACGCCGTGATAATAGCCTTCGCTGTTGTCCAGCGTGATATCCGCCACTGCATGATACGTTGCATACCGTTCATGATAGACCCGCTCCACTTCTTCAAGGCCTTTTTCTGCGAACGTGGGTCTGCGGTCCAGTTTGATATCACTCAGGATCTGATCCAGCGGGCGGTCGATAAGGATAATCAGACCATACGCTTTCATAATCTTGACATTTTCCGGATTCATGGCGCTCCCGCCGCCTGTGGAAATCAGCGATGGCGCTTCCCTCGTGATCTGGATCAGCAGATTGGTCTCAGCGGTGCGGAAAGTTTTCTCTCCGTATTCAGCGAAAATATCCACCACGGTCTTGCCCATAATATCCTGGATCCTCTTATCCATATCCTGATAAGGCACATGGAGATTGGCCGCCACTTTCTTGCCCAGGCTGCTTTTTCCGCTTCCCGGCATGCCGACGAGGAATACGTGCCTGTCAAACATTTTCCTTTTCCTCCATCATCTTTTCCTGCTCTGCCCGGCTCATTGCCATGATCTGAATGAAGATTTCCCTGACATAGGGCCTGAGGTTTTCTTCCTGCAGGCGGAGCATGCGGTCTTCAAGGACATGCTCCTCCCTTGCCGCATCCAGGACCGGTATTCCCCTGGCGCGCTTATAGTCCGCCACGGCCCGGGACAGTTCAAGCCTCTGTTCAAGGAGCCGTATGATCTCCTGATCTATGCTGTCCAGTCCTGTGCGGAGCTGGCTGATGTCGCGGTTATCCTGCATGGTCCTCTCTCTCCTCCCCTGCTGTGACCCGCTGTGTCCTGCCGTAAGGCAGAGTAAACAGGAAGGCTGCTCCTTCCTCCGTATCCAGGAGCCGGATGCTCTCCCCGTGCATCTGCATGATCCTCTGGCAGATGCTCAGTCCCAGGCCCGTGCCCTTGCCGGATGTATGCGCCCGGTCCACTGTAAAAAACCGTTCAAAAATCCTGCCCCGGTCCTCCTGGGCTATCCCGCTGCCGTTGTCACTGACCACCATCTGGCAGCTGTCACCCGAGTGCTTGACAGAAAGCGTGATCTTTCCTCCGTCGGGAGTGAACTTGATCGCATTGTCCAGCAGGTTGATGATCACCTGTTCGATCCGGTCATGGTCGGCGTGCACAGGACAGGGGTCCTCCTCAAAGCGGCAGTCAATTTCCATGTGCTTCTGCTCGAGGTCGGACACGCGGCGGATCACTGCCTGCCGGAATAGCTCGCAGATGTCAAAATCTGCCAGAGTGAGCGCGGCGTCGTCACGCTCAAGGCGGGACAGGGCCAGCAAGTCTGCAATCAGTTTTGTCAGGCGTTTGGTCTCGCGCTCCACAATCCGCAGGTATTCCTCATGTTTTTCCGGGGGAATGGTCCCGTCAAGCATGCCTGTGACAAAGCCGGAGATACTTGTAATCGGACTGCGCAGTTCATGGCTGACATTGGCCACGAACTCCCTGCGCGTCGCATCGTTGCGGCTGATCTGGTCAGCCATGGTATTGAATGCCTTCGAGAGCTCTTCTGTCTCCCGCCACTGTCTGGACAGCTCCACCCTCACCCCGTAGTCCCCGTCGGAAAGCGCGCGTGCGGCACCGGTCAGGTTCTTGAGCGGTTTCATCAGTGATCTTACAGAGAAGAAAACCGCAATGGCCGCCATGAGCGTCAGGGCGACCACAAAGAGGATCAGGGGAAGCAGGAGATCGGAGACGCTCCCTTCGATCACCTGCGCCCTGGTGCGGATGAGCACTGCACCAAGGACTTTGCCGGAGCGTACGAACGGCACGCCGACAGTAAAGGTCGGCGAACCGTTTACCAGTACCCTCACAGAGACTTCCTCCCCGCTCAGGACACGCGTAAGCGCATCTTTGAGCTCGTCCCGGTTCAGGGACGCTGCGAAATCCGGGTCCTCGACCATCGCCTGGGAGAGATTGTCCATGATCCTTCCCAGCCGGTCCACCACCAGGATGTAGGCGCCGTATTCCTCCCAGACACTGTTCGCCTTCCAGTCGATGTATGCTTTCACATCATCGTTGTAACCGAAAAGAAGCGCCATTGAGCTTGTTTCGTTCTGTGCGGCAAGATAAGCAATCTCCCGCGCCTCCTTGGTCAGGTCCTCCAGCTTTGCATTGATCTGCTGGTTGCGCAGCGCCATGGCGCCCAGCACGCTGAAAGCCACGGTGAGCGCCAGAATGATCGCTGTAACGACAGCCATGATACGTACAAACACGTTATGCTACCTCAAACTTATAGCCCACGCCCCAGACCGTGTGGATGGACCAACCATGTTTTTCGGAACCCTGGAGCTTCTCCCGGATCCTTTTGACATGAACGTCCACCGTTCTGGATGAGTCCCCGGGGAAATCGAACCCCCAGACATGTTCGAGCAACTGTTCGCGCGTGAACACCTGTCCCGGATGTGAGGCGAGAAAATACAGCACTTCAAGTTCCTTGGCCGGCATATCGATTTTCTGGCCCTCATAACGGCACTCGTATTCCCTGAGCGACACACTCAGGCCCGGAAAGGTCAGCGTGTCCTCCACTTCCTCTGTCGGGTGGGTCCTGCGCAGCACTGCTTTCACGCGCGCGACCATTTCTTTGCTGTCAAAAGGCTTGGTGATATAGTCATCTGCCCCGAGTTCGAGGGCAAGCACTTTGTCAAAGGTGTCGTCCTTGGCTGTAAGCATAATGACCGGGATCTTACTGGTGCGGCGCATTGTTTTGAGCACTTCGACCCCGTCCACGCCGGGCATCATGATATCGAGGATCACCAGGTCCGGCGGGAAGCGCCTGAAAGAGGAGAGCGCATCGTCGCCGCGGGCGGCTGTCCGGATTTCATATCCTTCTTTTTCCAGATAAAGCTGGATCAGCTGGCGGATGCTGGAATCATCGTCCGCCACCAGGATGCTGATTTTTTCGTGCATATAACTTCATTCCTGTTCCTGTTTACTGGCCGGTGTGCCATTTTTCCTTCTGCCAGGCACCCTGAACTCATTTCAGCGTCACGATGGTCACGCCTGTTTCTCCCTCACCGTATACACCAAGCCTCTGTGACTTGACATGCGGGTGTCGCCTGAGCTCCTGCTGGATGCCGGCGCGCAGGACACCGGTCCCTTTCCCGTGGATGATGGAAACTTCACCCATGCCGGCAAGCACGGCCGCATCCAGGTACTGGTCCACCGCCAGAATCGCTTCCTCCAGCGTCATGCCGCGCACATCGCATTCCATGTGCACGGTGCGGTCCATGGCCCCTGTCTTGGCCATGACAGATGACTTTTCCTGTTTCTTTTCCGGCACCTTCACAAGCCTCAGCTGGCTCAGCTTGGCTTTGAATTTCATAATGCCTGCCTGAAGCTGTACCTCGCCGCGGCTGTCCGGTTCGGAGAGGACCGTTCCCTCCTGGCCAAGAGTAAGAATTTTTACCCTGTCGCCAGGCTTGACGGTCTTGGGCGCCTCACCATTTTCTTCCCCGCCGTCCTTGAGGTGTTCAGCCAGTTCGTCCACGTCATGGTCAAGGCGTTTCCTGTAGGCATTGGCATCCACGTTCTCCGTGGCATTTTTGCGCAGACGCTTGAGGTCCGAGAGGATGGATTCGCTCTCACGACGGGTATTCTCCATGAGCCGGCGGGCTTCCTCCCGGCTTTTGCGCAGCATGGTTTCCCGTCTTTCCTCCATCTCTTTGCGCAGCCTCTCCGCCTCATCCCGCAGCCGCACCGTTTCCTTGGCTGCCTCTTCGGCAAGCTCACGCTCGCGCTGGGCGACCTGACGGTGGTACTCCGCATTGGCAATCACGTCCTCAAAGCGGAGGTCATCGGCAGAGAGCAGTTTTTTGGCTGCGTCAATCAGGTTCTCAGGCAGGCCGAGCCGTCTGGAAATCTCAAAGGCATTGCTCTTGCCCGGGACCCCGATGGACAGGCGGTACGTCGGGCGGAGGGTTTCCACATTGAATTCCACTGAGGCGTTTTCCACGCCTTTTGTGGACAGGGCAAAAGCCTTAAGCTCCGAATAATGGGTCGTGGCCATGGTCCTCACCCGGATGTTCAGCAGGCGCGTGAGGATGCTCTGTGCAAGCGCGGCGCCCTCGGTCGGGTCCGTCCCTGCCCCGAGCTCGTCAAAGAGCACCAGGTCCCGCGGCGTCACCTCCTGCATGATTCGGACAATATTTGTCATATGCCCTGAAAACGTGGAAAGGCTCTGTTCAATGGACTGCTCGTCCCCGATGTCCGCGAAGACCTGCTCAAAAACGGCAAGTTCGGTACCAAGGTCCGCGGGCACCTGAAGGCCCGCCTGGGCCATAAGGGTAAACAGTCCCACCGTTTTGAGCGTGACAGTTTTTCCGCCCGTGTTCGGCCCGGTGATGATCAGCTCGGTAAATTCCTTGCCCAGCCACAGACTGGAGGGCACCACCTGGTCCGGGTCAATCAGAGGGTGGCGTCCGCGCACAATATTGATGTACCCGTCCTGGTTCAGCTTGGGCATCACACCGCTCATCCTGCGCCCGAGAAGGCCTTTGGCAAAGATGAAATCCAGTCCCGCAAGGGTGTCCACGTCTTCCCGCAGCGCCTGCGCATAAGGCGCAATTTCCGATGAAAGCGCCGCAAGGATGCGCTCAATTTCCTGGCGCTCCTTGAGTTCCCACTGTTTGAGCTCGTTGCCCATCTCCACGGCCGCCATGGGTTCAATAAACAGAGTCGCACCGGATGCGGACTGGTCATGCACAAGTCCCGGCACCTGGGCGCGGTACTCGGCGCGCACAGGAATCACGTAGCGGCCGTTGCGCACCGTGATGATCGGGTCCTGCATATACTTCTGCATGGAGGGGGAGTGCACCATCTGGTTAAGCTTGTCCTTGATGCGGTCCGTGGCCCCTCTCAGGTGCCGGCGTATATCAGCCAGCGCATTTGAGGCATGGTCAGAAATCTCGTCCTCGGAGAGGATGGCATCCGTGATGTCCTGCTCAACGCGCCTGACCTCCGAAAGGCCCATGGCCATCCGGGTCAGGGTGGGCGTTGTCTCGCGGTCCGTGACCAGGGCATCCTTTGCATGTCGTGATGCGCGCAGCATTGCCGCAACGTCCAGAAGCGCCTTCGGGGACAGGGTTGCGCCTTTCTCCGACAGGCTCAGGCTCGGCCGTACGTCTGAAAAGCTGTCCAGTGGGCTTCCGCCCAGGTACTGGATGACAACTGTCGCTTCCTCGGTCGCCATCTGTGCCTCTGTGACAGCGCTCAGGTCCGTCTCGGGCTCAAGGGACATGCAGATTTCCCGGCCCATATCGGTCACGGCCAGGGCCGCAAGCTGCTCCCTGATCTTGGTAAATTCCAATACGCGCAATGTACGCTTTTGCATTTCTGTCTGAAGCATATTTTACTCCACTCCCCGCAACCAGCGTTCCGGGTTATCCACGGCATCCAGGCAGTCCCTGAAGTCTGTCTCGTCTGTCATTTCCATACAGACCGGAGCCCTTTGTGCCGTACGTTTCAGATTGTTCATAGGACGGGGGGCCATCAGGCGGATGAGGCAGCCCTCGGGGAGCCTCTGTCTGAGAAGCGGGTAGCTTTCGCCCATACGGTCCTCCAGGCAGGTGCCTTCCAGCGCGTCCTGTGCGTGCTCATCACACATTCTGCAAGTTCCATGCCCTTCTCTGAGGCCAAGGAAGGTCCTTGCCGGGCAATGGTGCAGGAGCATCAGCTGGCTCCTGCCGTAAGCCGGCGTCAGAATCCGCCCGCACCCTTCTGTGAGCGTGCGGAGCTCTTCCCCCGTCAGCTCTGACGATGCTGTGACAAAGCTGCAGCCCGCCTCGAAAAGGAACTGGGCCGCGCGCCGGTTGAACACCGGCACCCCGCTGCCGCACCCTGTGGGCACGGGCCAGGTGAGGCCAAGCTGTCCGACCGACCCGATCACAACACCGCCGAAAAAGTCGCTGTGACGCGATACAAAAGCATGCAGCTCCTGCAGCGTCCCATCCTCGCAGACCTCGGGCAGACAGAACCATACGTCCGTCATGTGCTGCTGGCCCATGACACGGATCCCGTCCTCAAGCGCGTCTGCCCGGAAATCTTCCGGGTACCAGGCCAGTGTGCAGCCCGAGGGCGCGTACGCGGTCTGTTCCGGTTCCCGGAAAATCAGAAGGGAGGGGACTTCCCCTTCCGGCAGACGCAAGGTGTCCTGAGCCCCCGGTTCATGCGCAGGAAGGGCAAAATGCTCCTCTCTTGCTTTTTCCAGTTTCTCAAGCGTTTCGCGGCGCAGGGCATTGAGCCCGGAGGCGCTGACAAAGGCGTCTTCCGTATTCACATCAAGCTGCCTGAGGCAAAAAGGCGTATCGCCCATCTTTCCGACTGAACTGACCGCGTCAGCTTTCTGCAGCGCGTGCTTTTGTGCGCGCTCCACCACGCCGGCCTGTCCAGTGACCGTAACTTCCCCGTCGGTCAGGGTGAGCATGAGGCTCTCCCCGGGCATGGCCCTGAGCGTCCCCCATACCGGGATCTTCGGGAGAGGAATCGCCCGGGCTTCTTCAAGCTGCCTGGCATCCGTGATCCTTCTTACTCTGTCCCCTTTTTGGATCCGCAGGTCTTTGCGCAGTCTGATCCTGACCGTGTCGGTGCATGCGGCACCCGGCCCGGAATACAGCATTTCCGCATCACGGCTGTCAGAAAAAGCCAGCTGGTCCCCGTCATGCAGTTCAGCATCCAGTCCGATCCTGGCCCACTGCCTGTCCGGGGAAATGGACAGGACGCGTCCGATTTCCACGCCTCTGTGGCTCACATGGCGCATGTCGATCACGCCGGCATCCTCCGAGCCAAAGGCATAGCCCGGCATGAAACCGCCGCGCTGAAAAATCTGCCTGAGCCCGGTCATCTCCTCAGCTGTCGCTTTTTCTCCTGTTTTCAGTCCCCTGTTATAGCTGCGTGCCACAACGGCCACGTATTCGGGCCGCTTCAGCCTGCCTTCAATTTTCAGGGAGGAGACACCCGCCTCCCCGAGCCGGTCCAGGCTGTCCCGTGTACACACGTCCCTTGGCGAGAGCCATGCCCCGTTCTTTCCGCGGAAACGGTACATCAGCCGGCACGGCTGGGCACACCTGCCCCGGTTCCCGCTGCGTTCCCCGATATAAGAAGAGAACAGGCACTCCCCGCTTACGCTCACGCACTGGGCGCCATGGCAGAAAACCTCGATTTCCATCTGATGGCTTTTTGCAAAGGCTGTACATTTTTCAATTTCATCCAGGGAACATTCCCGTGCAAGCACAACGCGGCGCACACCGTACCCTGAAAGGAACGCCACGCCTGTCCGGTTGTGGATCGCCATCTGAGTGGACGCGTGCACGGTCAGGTCAGGAAAACAGGTGCGTGCCATTCTCAGCACGCCGAGGTCCTGCACCAGGATGGCGTCTGCATGCAGTTCCTGCAGAAGGGAAAGGACCTTCCATACGCTGTCCAGTTCACTGTCTTTAACCAGTGTATTTACCGTTACATGGACCCGCATCCTGTGCAGATGCGCAAATGTTATCGCCGACCGGAGCTCCTCCTCGCCAAACCCGGCAGATGCCCGTGCGGAGAATACGGAAAAACCCAGATATACCGCGTCCGCACCTGCTGCGCACGCTCTCTCGAGCGCCTCACGGTTCCCTGCAGGTGCCAGCAGTTCGATCTTTTCCATGCCCTCTCCTCACTTTGCTTCCCGCAGCAGCTGGATCTCATGCTTGAGCCGCGTGTTTTCATCCTGGGCCTTGATCACTTCGTCAGCCAGCGAGATGACTGCCAGCACAGCAGCCTGGGACACCGGCTGATGGGTTGACGTGGCGATTTCCCGGAGCGTCCTGTCCGCATAGGCAGCTGCCCGCTGGACATGCTCAGGTGGGTCTGAAGATACCAGCGTATAGCCTTTCCCGCCCACATTGACAGCCACCTTACATTTGTTCTCCATGTATATCGCCTCTCTCAAAAGATGCGCAGCTCAAGCCGCGCACTGCTCTTTGCTTATGCAAGTTTCTTAAAGGGATAGGTCTGGCCGTATGTCTCGACACGGATGGACTTCATCACCTGGGGCGTGAGGGGGCAGTCCCGCATATCACGCTTGGTGTTAACGATGTCTTCTGCGACTTCCATGCCTTCAAGGACCTTGCCGAAGGCAGCATAGCCCCCGTCAAGATGGGGACTGACGCTCGTCATAATGAAAAACTGGCTTCCTGCGGAGTTCGGCATCATGGACCGCGCCATGGACAGGATGCCATAGGTGTGCTTCACAGGATTGTCAAAGCCGTTCTGGGCAAACTCGCCGTGAATATGGTAGCCGGGCCCGCCGATCCCTGTGCCTTTTGGGTCCCCGCCCTGAATCATAAAGCCCGGGATGACGCGGTGGAAAATCAGTCCGTCATAGAAACCGCTGTTGGCCAGTTCAATAAAATTGCCCACAGACTCCGGTGCGGTCTGAGGATACAGTTCGCCTTTCATTTCGCGTCCATCCTGCATGGTAATCACAAACGTGGGGTTCTGACTCATAGCTATACCTCCGTATACCCGGCTCTTCCGGGGTCTATTCCCGAATGTTTTTCATTCGCACATGGTGAATTTTACCAGTAGACCCTGATTCCTGCAAGCACTGTCTGCAACGAATCCCTGTCCCCCTGTATATTTCAACGGAGGCAGGGCAGCCGGTGCGCTTCCCCGCCTCCGGAACATGCTGAACAGCTCCCTGATCATAAAACAAAAGAAGAGCACCTCCGCTCTTCTTTGCTGTTTTATGTCATCCCAGGGACTGCACCATGGCAAGCTGTCTGTTCTTGTACGCTTCCTGGTCCGTGACTTCCCGGATCACATGGATCTGAGGCGGGATATCCGTATCTCCCGTGGCATACTGGAACAGAATGGCTTTATCCTTGCTGAACGGATAAACGTCCACTTCGTAACGGCTCGAATGGTAGAAGAACCGGTACTTGACTTTCCTCACAGCATGCATCTCGTTGTCGGATTCCATCAGGTAGCGGATATAATTTTTCCCGGAAATCGGCTTTTCGGTAACCAGTTTGGTCCCGTCGGCGAGCGTCTGCTTTTCTGTGTAAAAGTACAGATAATCCTCACCGTTTTTCTGCTGTCTGACGCGCCGCTCCACGCCGGGCTTGGTCACAACAAGGTACGTCTGCATCATCTCAAGGGGCACCGCGTGATAATCCCGGATGATGGTCTCAAGATCAGGCATCTCGATGAGGTACTTGCGCTTATCCACCATGGGCTCGCTCTGGCCGAGGATCCTGTAGATCTCACGGATGGCATTGTTCATCTTTTCCTCGAAATCCACAGAGTTGTCAATCACCCGCAGGTTCGGGTGACCGCTCCATGCACGCAGCGTTCTGTCATCCATCTCCCTGGCATACTCAATCGATTCGGTGCGTGCCTCGTTGGCGAGGTTGTAAGCAAATTCAGCCCCTTTGGCGCAGGTGACCAGATGGATCACGGCATCATAGCCCGCAAGGACCGAAGCTTCTGTACGTCCTTCAAAATGCGACAGCACCTGGGCAAATTCCTCATCGGTGATGTATGCCTTGTCGTCCATAAGGGCCCGGTCGTAAATGATAAGCACGTTCTCCTCGGGCACCATTTCTGCCGCCTTGAGGGCAAGCTTTTCCTTGTGGATCTGGTCAGCGATGACAAAATCCTGGAACTCGAGCATGCTCACGCAGTTTCCAAAGGGCCGGATCCCGAACTCAGAGATCAGTTCGGTCGCCGTTTCCGGAATGGTGATCACGCGCCACCCGTCCTCCTGTTTGAACTCATGCAGAATGCGGCTGATCAGCGTCGTCTTGCCTGCAGCCGGTCCTCCTGTCAGAACAATTTTCGTTATCTTCTTGGCCATGGTGCATACTCCTTTTCACGAAAAAAGCCACTCACCAAAATCATCAACGTCTGTAAAAGCTGTATCACAATTCTCACGCATGAACTGACGGATCTCCGGCACTTCATTGGACCACAGCGCCGCTGCAAACGGGACATGCACGGCACGCGCCATATCGTACCCCGGCTTGAGATCGTCCACCACCAGCATCTCTTCGGGCCGGAAGCCATAGCGCCGCATGATCTCTTCAAGCGGGAAAGGGCTCGGTTTCCGTTTCTCCCGCGGGTACTCCCAGCCAAAGACCGCATCGGGCTGGGGCAGATGGTTTTCCCTGTAGTCCCTCAGGATGTTCTCTGCATAGGAATGGGACACAACACAGATCTTTCCGCCCAGCTGCTTCTGTTTCTCAAGAATACCACGTATGCCCGGATACGCCTGCGGCACGTGCTGCTTGACATAAGCGTTCCAGTAGGTCTGCTCATGGAGCATCTGTTCTTCTGACATGCCGACTTCATCACGGAAAAAGGCAACCACCCCGGGGTCAAAATTCTTGCGCAGGTAATCCTCGAGGGTACAGTGGTAATCCGGGAAATAGGTCTCACAGTATGAAATGAAACACGGATAGTGAACAGTGGCCGTTGAGTTGACAACCGTGTCATCGTGATCAACAATCAGGCATGGATATCTCAGCAAATCATCCTCATCCTTCCATCCGGATTATACGAAGCGTCATGATGCGTGGCAAGGGACATCATGAAAGGAACAGGGTCCGCTTTTTTTCTGCCATCTCACGCCATCTCGCGGTATACACCTCAATGTTGCTGGCATTGGGCTGCCTTTCGATGTGCCCTTCTTCGGGAAACACGCGCTTGGAGATCCCACCTGCGCCAAAGGCGAGGATATCTGTATTTTCCTCCATAATATCCACATTGTACAGGCATTCGTGCCCCGCAAGGGCATAGCCCACATTCTCCAGATTGCCCGCCATGGATTTCTGCCGGTAAAGATAATAAGGCCTCATGCCGAGCTTCCTGGCCGTTTCGCGGCCAAGGTCCACCATGCTGCTGGCCGTTTCTCCGTCGGGAAGCGGCCATTTTTCTATCTGCAGGCGACTGGTGCGCTTGATGGCCAGGGTGTGGACCGTAAGGCTCTCAGGGTGCAGCAGCAGCGCTTCTTCCATCGTATGGCTGAAGGCCGCCAGGTCCTCCCCGGGGAGCCCTGCTATGACATCCATGTTAATATGGGGGATGCCCGCCTGTCTTGCGAGCCCATATGCCTCCCGCACCTGCGCGGCGGTATGTGCCCTGCCGATGACGGCAAGAGTCTCATCGTTCATGGTCTGGGGATTGATGGAGATGCGCTTTACGCCGTGCCTGCAGATGGTCCTGAGCTTATCCTCTGTCAGGGTGTCCGGCCTGCCGGCTTCCACGGTGTATTCCTGGGCCCCCGGAAAGCATTCCATGAGGCTGTCCATGAGTTCCGCAAACGCGTTCCCGTCCAGCGCCGTGGGCGTCCCGCCGCCCACATAGAGGGCGCGCAGTACCTTCCCGCTTTCTGCGAGCATCTCTGCGCCTTCCCGCATCTCCGAAAACAGCGCTTCCAGGTAAGGTCCGACCTTGTCACCCTTCCCAATCTCGCCGGAGGAAAACGAACAGTAGGTGCATCTTGTGGTGCAGAACGGTATGCCAATATACACGTCCACGAACCGGGGATCTGTCCTGGGCAGGGTCTGCTGCGTCAGTACCGTTTCCCTGAGAAGATCCGCTTTGCCGGGCAGGATATCAAAGACCTCCTGCAGGTGCTGTCCCGCATCCTCCGCAGACAGCCCCTGTTCAAGGGCTTCATAGAAAAGGCGCGTGGGCCTGATGCCCGTCATGGATCCCCAGGGGGGATGGATGCCTGTGACATCCCGCAGCAATTCATAGAACGTCTGGCGGCAGAGCCTCCGGCAGGCCCGTTTCCTGTGCAGTTCCCTGATTCTTGTGTCCTCACTGTCGGGAATGGGCACAGTTCCCTTTGCCTGCTTTCCGCAGCCGGTAAACACGCAGACAAAGTGCCCGCTGTCCTCCTGCATGGTAAAGCTCACTCCGTCCATAAACTGGTCCGGAAGGCCGAAGAGCAGCATGAGGTGGTGCAGATCAAGATCAATGGTTTCAAGGTATGCCTCTGTCATCAGCCATGTCCTCCAAACAGGCGGCAGGAGGCAAGATAGGGATGCAGCTTCTGTAAGCTGCGCCGCATGTCCTCCATGCTGCCGCCTGCAAGGTCCGTGCGCCCGATCCCCATATTCATCACAGTGTCCCCGGAAAAAAGGAGATCGTCTTTCACATAAAAGCAAACGGAGCCCTGTGTGTGCCCGGGGGTGTGGATCACAGTGAGCGGGATCCCTGCCGCCTCGATCTCTTCGCCGTCACTGAGCCTGTCTGTCGCATCCGGGCCCGTGATCTCCTGTCCGAGAAGCGTCCGGCCCGAGTTCAGCGCCGTGTCATGGAGCATGGGCTCGTCAAGAGGGTGGATATAGACGCGTGTCCCCTCTTCCAGCAGTCCCTTTCCTCCCCCGATATGGTCGAAATGTCCATGCGTAAAAAAGATGGCAGCGATTTTCTTGCCATCCGTGTGTTCCCGGATCTTCGCGCTTTGCGCACCGGGATCGATAACCAGACAGTCGCTCCGGCTGTCGAGGGAGAGAATATAGCAGTTTGTGCGGATCGGTCCCACACGCACTGTCTCAATTTTCAGACCCGTCATGATGAACACCTCAGAACGTTTTTTCTGAATCCATGAGAATCGTCACCGGACCATCGTTGACCAGGTGCACCTTCATTTCCGTCCTGAAAACACCCGTCTCGACCTTCACGCCGCTTGCGCGCCACGCTTCCACCAGTGCCTCATACAGACGGTTGGCTTCTTCAGGCCTTGCCGCTTCGATAAAGCTGGGCCTCCTGCCCCCGCGCGCGTCCCCATAGAGCGTGAACTGGGAGACGGCAAGAATAGAGCCGCCCACATCGCGCAGAGAGCGGTTCATTTTTCCCTGTTCATCTTCAAAGATACGCAGGTTCGGCACCTTCTCGGCCATGTACTTGACATCCTTGTCGGTGTCCCGGACACTCACGCCGATGAGCACCATGAACCCCTGCTGTATCTTCCCTGATACCTCGCCTTCTGAGGTAACCATAGCTTCTGTAACCCGCTGAATGACGCAGCGCATGACACTTCTCCTTATCCTGTCACCCTGAACACGTCGATCACGTCGCCCCGGAACTGGAGCTGGCGGATCACGCTGTCCATCTGTTCCCTGGACTTGACTTCCAGCACGAGACGGATCGTGGCAATCTTGTTTTTGTTTGCCCCTGAAGATGAGTTGCGGATGGGTACGCCCAGGTTCCCGATAAATGTCGTCACTTCCCCAAGGAGCCCCACATGGTCATATGCCATGACTTTGATGGACACGCAGAACGTACCCGTTTCCGTGTTCGCCCAGGCCACTTTGACCTGCCGCTCTTTGTCTGCTGACTGGGCATTGGTGCACTCGGCCTTGTGGACCGTCACGCCGTGGCCGCGTGTGATATAGCCGACAATGTCGTCGCCCGGCACCGGTGAGCAGCACTTGCCGAAGCGTACCGGAATGTCCATATCCTCATTGCCTTCAATGAAGACACCGTTGCTGATCCTGCCCGGCGCGCGCACTTCCTCCGGCCTGGGCAGCTGGGGCTCGCGTGCCTTCTGCTCTTCCATGAGCCTGGAGACCACATAGCTTGAGGACATGCCGCCGTATCCGACGGAGCCAAAAATATCATCCAGTTCCTGAAAACCGTACTTGCGGAGGATTCCCTCATAGTTTTCCGGTTTCAGCAGCTCATTCAGGTTCGCCCCGCGGCGCTTGCATTCGTGTTCAACCATGCTGCGCCCGACATTGATGTTTTCCTCCCGCAGCTCTTTTTTCAGAAAAGCACGGATCTTGGATTTCGCCTGGGCCGTCTTGCAGACCCTGAGCCAGTCCGTGGACGGGCCTTTGGAGTTGGCGCTGGTCATGATCTCCACACGGTCACCCGTCTGAAGTTCCGTATCAAGCGGCACAATCTTGCCGTTTACCTTGGCTCCGACGCACTTATTGCCGATGGCCGAATGGATGGCATAGGCAAAGTCAAGGGGCGTGGCCCCCTTCGTCATGGAAATGACGTCACCCTTTGGGGTGAAAATAAAGACTTCCTCAGAGAAAAGGTCTGTTTTGAGCGTGTCCACAAATTCTTTGGAATCTCGGGTATCGCTTTGCCAGTCCAGGATCTGGCGCACCCAGTAGAGCTTGCTGTCCAGGTCCGTTGCCGAGCCCCCGCCCTCCTTATAGCGCCAGTGGGCGGCGATGCCGTACTCGGCCACGCGGTGCATCTCCCAGGTCCTGATCTGCACCTCAAAGGGGAAGGGCATTTTCCTTCCGCCCATCACGGTGGTGTGCAGGCTCCTGTACATATTGCCCTTGGGCATGGAGATATAGTCCTTAAAGCGCCCCGGCACCTGGTTCCACAGCGTGTGCACGATGCCCAGGACAGCATAGCAGTCCTGGATGCTGTCCACGATCACGCGTATCGCAATAAGATCATAAATCTGTTCGAAAGGCTTGTTCTGGAGGACCATTTTCTTATAAATGGAATAAAAATGCTTGGGGCGCCCATCCACATCGTAATGAATATGGTTCTCGTCAAGTTTGGCCGACAGTTCGCTGATGACCATCCGGATATTGGCCTCCCGCTCGGCCCGCTTCATGCCCACTTTCTGCACCAGCATCTGGTAGCCTTCCGGATCAAGGTACCTCAGTGACAGGTCCTCGAGCTCTGTTTTGATGGCATACACGCCCAGACGGTGGGCGAGAGGGGCATAGATATCCAGTGTCTCCTGAGAAATGGCCCGCTGTCTGTCCGGGGCCTGGTACCTCATGGTGCGCATGTTGTGCAGACGGTCAGCAAGCTTGATGAGCACAACGCGGATATCCTTGCTCATGGCAAGGATCATCTTGCGCAGGCTCTCCGCCTGTGCCTCCTCGCGGTTGGCAAAATTCAGTTTGTTCAGTTTGGTCACGCCGTCGACAAGCTCAGCAATCTCGTCCCCGAACTCACGCCTGATGTCCTCAAGCTCGATGCCCGGACAGTCCTCCACGGTGTCGTGCAGCAGTCCTGCCGCGATCGTGGGCGGATCAATCATCAGCTCCGTGAGAATGCTCGCCACAAAGCAGGGATGGATAAAGTACGGCTCCCCGCTTTTCCTGTGCTGGCCTGCGTGGGCATTTTCCGCATAATGATAGGCTTTCTCGACAATCTTGTACCCGTCGCCGGGGTTGTATTTCTGCACCCTTGCCAGCATCTGATCCAGGGGCATCTCTTCAAATACAGTAAACACGAGCATCCTCCCTTCTGTGAAACACTGTAACTAGATTTTTTTCAGGTAACGCATGATGTCCGTCCCGAACGGGTCCCCTTTCCGCCCTGCATGTACAGTGACCCGAAGGGGTTCAAGGGCATAATCGATCAGGCCCGCCCTGGCAAGGACCGTAAGGGCCGTATGGACCTCCGGGAAATTCAGACTTTCCTGCTTCATCAGGGCGCGCATCTGCTTCCCGTCCATATCCGGCGGTTTGCGCAGGACAACATAGAAGTGCCGGAGGAACTCCAGGCTCATTTTATCCCGGATCTCCCTTAAGCTCCCGATGAGCTTGTCCGGCTTGAGCGCACAGATCTCCGCCCTCGGGCACCTTTGCCCGATGAGCGCCGCTTCGCCCGGCAGCACGTCCCCGTCCATCAGTACAATCTGCTTCCAGCGGTCCTCGAGCCTGTCCAGTTCAGGGCAGATCAGCAGCGTGGGAAAAGGTCTTGGGTCCTCCGCATGTCCCACAGCCACGTCCAGTTCCTTTTCTGCGGCCAGTGAGCTCGCGCCCTGTGCAGTATGGCAGATGTACAGCGTGCCTCTTCCCATGCCCAGCGCCTGACGGCGGGTTACCGTCTTCGCTGAAGGGGCTGGAATTGTTAAATCATTCGACGCAAGAATCCCTAATTCCTGCATGAAAAGCGGAAAAATCCGATTCTCCCCCGGGACAGCCGCTGCACCCTGGGCGACCCGGATGCTCTCCACCTGCACCTGGGGCTTGACAATGCCACGGAACTCATTGCGCTGGGGGCTTACGAGCAGGTCCACGCGCTGGAGCGTTCCCGCCATCCTGCCCATGCCGAAGGCGATCCCGTCGCACATCACGTTGTCCTGCAGAAGCGAGAGCTTAAGGTGGGAGCCGTCTTTGCCCACCGCACTGGCCTGCTGGACAAACACGTCCTGACAGTAGAACAGCGGGGACGGGTTCCCAAAGCCTGTGGGCTCCATGCGCTCAAGGTCCTCAATCATCTCAAGGGTCACTTCGGGAAGTGTAAGGGGCATATCATAATCGTCAAAAGGGATGAGGGCCTCTTCGTCACAGTTCTCGCGGATGGCAAGGTTCAGTCTGCGCCTGAGCTCGGGCACAAGCGCAGGGTCCATAGTCAGTCCGGCGGCCTGCTCATGTCCGCCAAAGCGCTGGAAAAGATCTGCGCAGCGGCTGAGCATGGCATGGATGTTCACGCCGGGAACGGACCGGCAGCTTCCCACCGCTTTCTCCCCGGTATGGCTGAGTATGACCGTTGGCATGTGGTAGGTTTCGCATATTTTCCCAGCGGCAAGGCCAATCACGCCGGGGTTCCAGTCTTCTCCCATCACGACAATGCAGCGGTCATCGAAAAAGTCCACGGTCCGCCGGATCTGATCGTCCACGATGCGGATGATGTCGCTTTGCATGATCTGCCTGAGACGGTTGTTTTCTTCGAGATGGGCCGCGGTCTGCTCACAGACCTGTGTGTCCTGTGAACACAGGAGCGTGACGCACTGCCCCGCATCCTCCAGCCTGCCGCCCGCATTGATACGCGGCGCGAGGCGGAACGCCAGCTGTGTGCTCGTCATGGGGAACGTGCACCCGGCGTTGCGGATCATGGCCTGCAGCCCAGGGCGCTTTCCCTTCTCCATAGCCTTCATGCCATAACAGACAATGACCCGGTTCTCATCAATGAGGGGCACAACATCTGCTACGGTGGCAAGCGCCGCAAGGTCAATGCAGGCCTCGACCGCTTCCCTGCCCAGCATGGCCTGGCAGATTTTCAGGGCAACGCCTGCCCCGCAAAGCCGCCTGAAGGGATAGTCCCCCAGAAGGGGATTAAGAACAGCATCCGCTTCCGGCACCTCGTCGGGCACCTGGTGGTGGTCCGTCACAATCACCTTCATACCAAGCTGATGGGCCGTCCTGACCTCCTCGACACTCGTGATTCCGCAATCCACGGTAATGAGCAGGTCATGGTCCCTGGCTATCTCTTCAACAGCCTCGCTGTTGAGCCCGTAGCCCTCTGTGTGCCGGCTCGGGATCCTGAAATCCGCATGGGCGCCCAGCATCCTGAACAGGGTAAGCATGATGGAGGTCGCACACACGCCGTCCGTGTCATAATCGCCATAGACCTGGATCTTTCCGCCCCTGCTGATGATATCCCGGATCAGCGTGACTGCCCTGTCCATATCCTGCATCAGGAAGGGATCATGGAGCTGTTCCAGCGAGGGATGCAGAAATGCCTGTGCTTTTTCCTCGGTGTCAATGCCGCGGCTGCGCAGGAGCTCACTGAGTATGCGGGACACGCCCCTGAAACTGTCCCCGCTCACGCCGCCCCGTCTTCGGTATCGATGCATATGGTTTCCTTTCCCGGGTTCACCCGGAGAGTGATGAAAACAAAACCGGGAGGAACCCGGTTTCAGGCTCCTCCCAGAATAAACGATCTGTGCGTTTTCAGGCTTTGACTGCCTTGGCCTTCTTTTTCTTGCCGGCGCTGAGGCGCTCGTCGAGAATGGCCCACACATAGCCATTGATCATATTGGCTGAGTACACACCGGAGAGAATACCGATGATGATGGGCAGAGCGAATTCCTTGATGGAGGCAACACCCACAATGTACAGCGCAACAATCGTGATGAGCGTTGTGATCGTGGTATTGAGCGTACGTCCAAGGCACTCTTTCACCGAACGGTTGACAATGTTTTCGCGGGTATCCCCTGGTGTTTTCTTTTCGTTTTCACGGATGCGATCGAAAATCACGATGGTGTTGTTGATGGAATAGCCAACGATGGTCAGCATAGCTGCGATAAAGGTGGAGTTCATCTGGATGATGGAACGCAGCAGCACCATGAAGGCAAGCATCATCAGCACGTCGTGCAGCAGACCCAGCACAGCAGCAAGACCGCTGGCAAGGTCGAAACGGATGGCGATGTAAATCAGCATCAGTGCGGCAGCAATGACAACGGACCAGAACGCATTGGAAAGAAGCGTACGTCCAGCCACAGGTCCGACATAGTTCACTTCACCGTTCTGCCTGACATCCGGATACTTCTCGGAAATGCCTTCCACGAAGCGCTGCTGGATGGTCTGGACATCTTCGGTAGCAATGTCCTTGATGCGGATATTCACTTCATCGCGGGCAGCACCCTGTACGGTGACAGCAGCGCTGATGCCCATTTTTGTGAAGACTTCTTCGACGTCGCTCTGTGCGACTTCCTTACCCATGGCATACTGCATGGCCATGCCGCCGGCAAAGTCAATGCCCTGGTTGATGCCCATGCCAAAGAGGGTCAAAAGCAGTGCCAGAACGAAAATGCAGCAGGATACGATCAGACAGATCCTGGAACGGTTCTTGACTGTCATTTTTTCTCCTCCTCCTTCTTTACTGTGCAGAACAGAGCCGGCTTATTGATCCCAACGGCAACAAACCAGTTCATGAGCAGACGGGTGATCACAAGGGCCGTGAACATGGACACGATAACACCCAAGAGCAGCGTCTTGGCAAAGCCCTGTACGGAGCCTGTGCCATAAATCAGAAGCACGACAGCCGCAATCAGCGTTGTGACGTTTGAGTCCAGGATGGCGCTCATAGCGTTTTTAAAGCCAGCGCGCACCGCAGCGCGGGCGGGACGGCCGGAACGGAGTTCCTCGTTGAAGCGTTCATAGATAATGACATTGGCGTCAACAGCCATGCCGATGCCAAGCACGATACCTGCAAGACCAGGCAGGGTCAGCTGGATGCCGGGGATGACGGCAATAAAGAAGAACAGCAGCAGCATGTAGATGCAAAGGGCCCAGGTTGCCACCACGCCGTTCATGCGGTAGCGGATAATCATAAAGAGCATAACCAGAAGGATGCCGATAAAGGCAGCAAAGATGGATGTACTCAGGGCCTCGTCGCCGAGGGTAGCCGATACGGTGTCAACCTTCTGCTGGGTCAGAACCAGGGGCAGTGCGCCGGACTGGATCTGAGCGGCGATCGTGCGCGCCCTCTCCTCAGAACCCATGCCGTTGATCACGCCGGAGCCGTTAGGAATGGCGGACTGTACGGTCGGGCTGATGAGCAGTTCGTTGTCAAGATAGATGGCAATCTGCTTGCCGATGGACTTGGCTGTCATGTCAGCAAAGAGCATCGCGCCTTCACTGTTAAGGGTGAATGCCACCTGATGGTCGCCATCAGAATAGAAATAAGAAGCTGTCTGGACCTGCTTGCCGGTCATGAACTCGTTGCCATCCGGGTCACGGAAAGAGAGTTCAGCGGGCGTGCCGATCAAGTCCAGCACGGCCTGAGGATCTGTGACGTCAGGGATCTCAACACGGATACCGGTGCCATTGTTGATTTTCTGCACCGTGCTCTCCGGATAGCCCTTGTCTGTCAGACGCTGCTGGATCACGGCGATGGTGCCGTCCATCAGCGCATCAAAGTTGCCTTCAATCTCTTCAGGCTTTTCAGCAGAATATTCCACATAAACGCCGCCGCGCAGGTCAAGGCCGAGGGAAAGGGACGCGGGCCAGTTCTCTGCGTTTGTGGTGGGCATCCACGGAAGCAGTTTGTAGAGTCCGCGGCTGTCGAGGGGCATACCATTGAAGCCCAAAAAGCCGCAGACCAGGGTCAGCACCAGCAGAATGCACAGGCCGATCAGTGCACCTGTCTTCTTGCTTGAGCTCTTTTTGCTCATAAGCGATCTTCCTCCATATTCATTTTGATATTCCGGGCCATTTTTCATTCTATCCCGGAACACCTTCCGGAGGACAGACCAGATAAACTGTCCGGCGCCAGGTCCTCCCTGAGAGGGGCATCCCATTGCGGTCGGATACACAGATGTCCGGCAGCGCCTGTTCATCAGGCTCCGCTGCGTCCTCACTGCGGCTGCTGTGCAGGGCGGATGCAGCAGGAAGACCTGTCCCCTGCTCACCCTGGAGCTGTGAAACATAGCAGGGCATGTCCATCAGGGGAGGGAACACCTCATCAGGTGCACGGTCCGGTCCCGAGACAAGTCCCTGCCCGAGGAGAAAGAGCAGCGCAAAACAGGCCGACATGAAAAAAAACGTCCTGAACCGCATGCATCTCCCCCCTCTCTTTTTCTTGCACACGTTCTGTATTTCATGAATCCGGATCTGGCCGGAACGGCTGGGCGGTATTATACGATTTGCTCGGCTTTCCGTCAAGTTTCGGCTGAAAGCACTGTTGACTTAATCGTTTAAGTTGTAACAAAGATGTATTTCCCTTGACAGGTATGATAGGAGAGTTTAGAATATCTCCTATTCTGGTCACGCAAAGCGTGAAGGAGGTTTTCTTTTTCCATGGATGACGGTGGCCTTACAGGAGCCGGGCCCATATTATGGCCGTGGATTGTCACGGTCTTTCTGGTTTTGTTTGCCAATTTCATTGCTGTATCCGAAACAGCTTTATCTTCCTGTTCCAAAGTGCGCATGAAGACACTTGCCGACAAAGGGGACAGACGGGCACAGGCTGTGCTCTCCGCGCTGGACCATTTTGACCGGACCATTTCGAGTATCCTCATCCTCACAAATATCTCCCACATTGCAGCTGCCTCCCTTGTTACAGTGGCAGTGACGCGGATCTGGGGACTGAGTGCCGTCACCCTTTCAACGCTGGTGACTTCACTTGTCCTGTTCTTTTTTGCGGAGATGCTGCCCAAGAGCTTTGCCAAAAAGTACGCGGACCGTCTGGCCCTGTACTGCGTCGGCCCTACAGAAGCTCTGTCCCGCGTTCTCACGCCTTTTTCCTTTGCCCTTTCCTTTCTGGGCAACCTTGCCGCCGGAAAAAAGGGTACGGAGCCTGATGTATCCGTGACCGAAGACGAGATCCACGACATCATTGAAGATATGGCCGAAGAAGGGGCACTTGATGAAGCGCAGTCCGATCTTATCTCTTCAGCGCTGGAATTCAATGATGTGACAGTCGAATCTGTGCTCACCCCGCGCGTGGACGTGGCGGCTGTCGATATCGACGACGATCCCGAGGCGATCCTGTCCTTTGTGCGCGAGCAGAAATTTTCCCGCCTGCCGGTTTATGAAGACTCCATCGACAATATCATTGGGATCCTCCGCATCCGCCGCTATCTGCGCGCTTATATCCAGTCACGCTCTGAATCCGGGGAGCCCAGTGTCAATATCCGCAAGCTCCTCGATGAACCGCTCTATGTCACGCAAAGTACCAAAATCGACGAACTTCTGCCACGCATGTCCAAGGAAAGACAGAGCCTGGCCATTGTCACCGACCATTACGGCGGGACAGTGGGCATTGTCACCGTTGAGGATATTCTCGAAACCCTTGTGGGTGAAATCTACGACGAGGAAGATGTTGTCGAGGATGCTGTCATCGACCTGAAAAACGGCACCTTCCTGGTCGATGCGGGCGAGACAGTCGATGACGCATTCTGGAAGATCGGTTTTGAGGACCCTGAGGATAATGATGACCTGGTCAATACCCGCCTCGGCGAATGGGTCTATGAGCACTTCTCCACGGTCCCCAAGGTCCGCGAACATTTTGAGTACCACGGCCTGCGCGTATACGTCGCCCGCATGGAGCACAACAGGATCCGCAAAGTCATGCTCAAGCTTCCTGACGCCCAGGATGAAAAGGAGGCAGAGAACAAATGATCACTGCCCTTCTGGTCCTCGGCATTATTGTCTGTGTGCTGCTCTCCGGTTTCTTTTCCGGGTCCGAGATGGCCTATTCTTCTGCCAACCGTCTCCGGCTTGAGAACGAAAAAGAAGACGGCTCTAAAAGCGCCGCCCTTGCCCTGTATATCCTGGACCATTTTGACGATGCCCTTGGTGCCATTCTCATCGGGAACAACCTTGTCAATGTTGCTTCCTCTTCCATCGCCACAACACTGCTCATCCTGCTGACCGGGTCCGATTCAAAAACATGGCTCACTACCCTGATCATGACCCTGCTTGTGATTATCTTCGGTGAGACCATTCCCAAGATTTCCGTGAAGCGCAGCGCCAATACGTATGCCCTGCGCTATGCCCGTCCCGTCCGTATCCTCATGATCCTGCTCCTTCCCCTGGTGCGCCTGGTCGTATTCCTCGTTTCTCTTCTCCTGTCCCCCTTTAAGGGCGAAAAGCGCCAGGAGGACAGTGAAGAAAAAGTGGAAGAGCTTCAGACGATTGTCGATACCGCTGAGGATGAGGAGGTCATTGATGAGAACGAAAGCGATCTTGTCAGGGCCGCTATCGACTTTTCTGACATATCCGCCTCCTCTGCCATGACCGCCCGTGTGGACGTGCTCGCCATTGATATCGAGGACAGTCGGGAGGACATTCTGGCTGCCATCTCCAAGTCACACTACACCCGTATACCTGTCTATGAGGAATCCATCGACCATGTCATCGGGATCCTGCACCTCAACCGCTTCCTGAAAGCGCTCACCATGGATGAGGACACGGACCTGCGCAGCCTGCTTATGGAGCCGTGCTACGTGTACAAGACAATGAAGCTCCCGGAGGTCCTCACCGCGTTCCGCAAGGCCCGTCAGCACCTGGCCATCGTGGTGGATGAGTACGGCGGGACACTGGGCATCATCTCCATGGAAGACGTGCTTGAGCAGGTTGTCGGCGACATCTGGGACGAGACTGATACGGTCGAGGAGGATGTCAAAGAACGCGGCAAGGACGAGTATGAGATCGACGGGGACATGCCCATCGCTGAATTCCTTGATCTGTGGGACATCCGCAGGGACGACTTTGAATGTGAGAGCGAGACCGTCGGCGGCTGGACAATTGAGCATTTCGGCTTTTTCCCCGAAGTCGGCAACGCCTTTATCTACCGCACAATTGAAATTACGGTCCTGGCCATGGATGACAGGCGCGTGGAACGCGTGCTTGCAAGGCGGGTGCATCCCCTCAAATCACCCAAGTGATCCTGAAAAACAGGCATCCCCTGTGCCCTATAGGGTACAGGGGATTTTCTTATCTTACTTTGTATATACAATGGTCGCGCTGTCCTCAATCTGACGTTTTGAACCTTTCAGGTCGCCTGCTCCCTGCACATGCACTTCCCCGCCTGTGATCTGAAGGAGCTCATCGGCCTGTATGCCTTCGTCTTCACTTTGGACCCTGACCAGTCCCTCATGGATCGACACATTTCTGCCGTGCAGCCCGTCGTCCCCGGCATGCACTGTGACCTCTCCTCCCTGCAGGGTGATATCTGTCTCAGCCTGGATCCCTTTATCTTCCGCTGTGACCGTCACGGTTCCTCCCGCTATCACGATCCAGCCCTTGTCTTCTTTGTCCTGACGCGTGCTCACAATGCCGTCCCCGCCAGATACTGACGTGATGGTCCCGTCGAGGATCAGCACGGAATTTTTGCCTTTGATTCCGTCATTGGCCGCACTGACTGTGATCTCGCCGTCTGCAATCACCAGGTCCGCCTTGCTGTGGATCCCATGATTGGCCTTCCCGTTTACAATGAGTGTGCCTGTCCCATTGATGGACAGATCGTCATTGGCAAACAGCGCTGCAGCCACTTCTCCGCCGTCCTCCACCGCTCCTTCCGTGTCCGTGAGGGTATTCACGCTGCCGTCAGCAAGCGTCACAACCAGCTTATCAGCTTGTCTTACAAAAACCGCAGGTCCCTTCGGAGAGACAATGGTGACGTTCTGAAGGATCAGGCGGACATGGTCCTCCTGGGAAACATCTACTCGGACCTGCCCTTCAAAATTACCTGTCAGAAGATAATCGCCCGGCCGGGTGATCGTCACAGTTCCCTGCGATACCTCAAACCCACTGCCTGACACAGCACTGTCCAGATCTATCTCCACCGCGCTTGCGTCAAAACGGTCGTCCACGTCCCGGTTCTTATACAGCCCGTCCACGTCCACTTCGCCACAGGCGCACCCCAGTACGCTGCATGCTATGAGCAGCATCACGATCAGTTTTTTCATTTTCTCTCCTTCTCTGCGGGCAGTACACAGGCAATGCGCAGAACATTGCCCCTTTTCTCCGCCCTGGCTTCTCCGCCATGTTTCTGAACAATCGCCTGTGCGATCGCTAGACCGATCCCATAGCCCTTGCGTCCCTTGCTCCTGGCATGGTCTGCCCGGTAAAAACGGTCAAACAGATGTGCACACATTGCCTCATCAAGAGGTTCGAGGGGAATGTTTTCGGTATACACCGTGACCATCCGGTCCTGACGGACGGCAAATAGAATTTCACCGTGCTCCGCCGTATATTTTACCGCATTATCCAGAAGAACGCTGCACAGTCTCTCAAGCATTTCCGGGTTTCCTCTGACAATGGCATGGTCAGCCTCGACAATGAGCTTCCTGCCCTGAAACTCAGCCATGGCCGCAAACGGCTCCGCTGCTTCCTGTGCCAGTTTTCCCAGGTCCACGCTCTGCATTTCCGGCTGTACGCTTTCCTCAAGACGGGACAGGTAAACCATTTCATCCACCATGTGCCGCATCTGGCTCACCTGTTTCTGGGTGCTGTCGATCCAGGTGTTCTCAGGAAGGTCGATGGACAGCAGGTCCATATTCGCCGATATGACCGTCAGAGGTGTCTTCAGCTCATGGCTCGCGTCAGTGATGAACTGTTTCTGCTGCCGTTCGTTCTCCACAAAAGGCTTCATCATTTTTTTGGAGAACAGCATCACGAATACAGCTGCGGCGATGATCCCGGTCAGGCAGGCGACGGCAGAGAAAACCCCCAGGCGGCGCACGCGGGTCAGGCTGCTCTCCGCATCCATGACCGCAAGATACGAACCGCTTTTGTCTGTGAAGCGCGCATACAGATAATCACCCGCTATTCCCTCTGTGCTCCCGTTTTCCGCAAGGGACTGCATCAGTTCCTGTATCTCCCCGCTTGCCTGTCCCTGCCCCGCAATGATACGGGTCCCGCCGTCCTCATCCACACGGGCCACGTAGCAGGTGCTGAGGGTCACCAGGTTTTTCATATGCTTTGAACGCCCTTTGATGGCTTTGCCCAGGTTCCCGCCGCTGTCCGCATAGATCTTCAGCGTTTCATGCAGTTCGCTCCTCACATTCAGCCAGTTGATGCCGTTGATGGCCAGGGTCACCGACAGCATGGCCCCAATAAGCGCAAACAGGCTGATGCGTATAAGACGCCATCTCAGCTTTTCAATCATTGCCTGTCACCTGTTGTTTCAAGGGAATACCCCACGCCCCGGCTCACCCGGATTTCCACGCGGCTTCCCACCTCGGCGAGCCGCTTGCGCAGCTGAGAGATATTTACCCACACCACATTGATCTCCGCCTCAGAGTCATAACCCCAGACCCTGTCCATGAGCTGGTTCACGCCAAAAACCCTGTGTGGGCTGGAGAGGAACAGCTCCATGAGCTGAAAAGCTTTGTTGGTCAGCCGGACCTGCCTCGGGCCACAGCTCATTTCAAGGCTGTCCCGGTCCAGCGTGAGGTCTTCAAAGGTAATACGTGAACCGATATAGTTTTCCCTTCTCCGGACAAGGGCGCGCACCCTGGCCATCAGCTCCGCAGTCGAAAAGGGTTTGGGCAGATAATCGTCCGCACCGGCATCAAGTCCGGTGACCCTGTCTTCTACCGCGTCCCTTGCCGTGAGGATCAGGCAGGGGGTCCCTATGCCCTCCCTGCGCATGTGCCGGAGCACGCTGATCCCGTCAAGCCCCGGCATCATCCAGTCAAGTATCAGTCCATCATAGTGCGCGTCCCTCGCCAGATCCAGAGCGTCCTGACCATTATCCACAGCGTCCACAGTGTACATGGCATGTTCAAGAAGTGCCTTCACTGCCCGCCTCAGGTCCGGATCGTCCTCTGCAAACAGGATGTGCATTATCCGTCCCTCCGTGTTACTGCTTTTGTCCGATTGTATGTCTGCAAACCAGAAATTGCAAGTGTTCAGTGTCCCCTGTGCCTGTTGCCGAATCCGCCTCTGCCGTCGTCACCGCCCGCGCCAGGTGCGCTCTGCGTATCCTGCATGCTCCCGCTGTAGACAGTCTGTGTACCTGAGCGGATTTCCAGCTGATCGCCCTCCCGGAGGGATGATGAGGCGAGCATCAGGGTATCGAAAGTGCTTTGCGGCGCAAAGCACGCAATGACTTTTCCATAGGCATCATAAACCGAGACGGCTTCCCCTGCAGATGCGCTCCGGATGGGCACGCTCATCACCGTCTGTCCTGACAGGCCTGTCCTGCCCGTACCCGTCGTTGCGATGATCAGTGTCCCGCCTTCCATGGTACCAGTCCCGTTGAAATCAACCGGGCCTTCACCGGTTGAACTCCTTGCGCAGACCCCGATGGTCCCGCCGGTGATCCGGATCCCGCCATTGCTGTCCAGCCCGTCACCGCCGGCAGTCACATAGACTTCTCCCCCACTGACCTCAATGAGGCTTGAGGAAGCAGTATGGTCAAACCCGCCCCGGGAAGAATTTCCTGCAGTGGTTCCACCGGCCGCATTCACCCCGTCGTCGCTGGCCAGGATTGTCGTCACACCGCCGGAGATCCGGACGTTCTCGCCTTCAATGCCTTCATAGCTCTGAAGGATCTGAACCGTCCCTCCTGATACTGTCATGTCCTTGTCCGCATGGATGCCATCGTCACCGGAAGAGATGGCCGCGCTGCCCCCGGCTACCGTTACGCTCCCATTGGCATGCAGCCCATCGTCTTCTGTGTTCAGCACAAGGCTGCCGCCGAGGATGGTCAGGTCAGTCTCCGCTTTGATCCCTTTTCTGGAGACAGTATCTGCAGAAGCGCTCTGCGTGTCGCGGTCCCAGCCGCGTCCGCCCCTGCTGCGCATGCCCCGGCCGCCTTTTTCCATGTCCTGAACGGATTTCGCCGTTCCTGCACCGTTGCCGGTCGTGATCCTGATTTCACCGTCTGCGATCACGACCCAGCCTTTTCCTTCCTTATCTTCCCGGGTGCTCACCATGCCGTCCCCCATCGCCGTAAGCGTGCAACTGCCGCTGAG
The DNA here is from genome assembly GCA_946538615.1 of uncultured Clostridia bacterium. Lineage (GTDB taxonomy): Bacteria > Bacillota > Clostridia > Christensenellales > Aristaeellaceae > UBA2943. The sequence goes on along the minus strand of CAMNGW010000006.1, from coordinate 6,694 downwards.
CACCAGAACGGAATTGCGGCCTTTCACCGCGTCATTGGCTGCATTGACTGTGAGTCTGGCGCCGGAAAGGATGAGGTCCGCCTTGGACTGGATCCCGTTCCCTGCCCGGCCTGTCACAATCAGCTCCCCGCTCCCATTGACCGACAGGTCATCCTCGGCATAAAGGGCCGCGGCTATGCTGTCGTCCCCCTCGCCCTGGGCGGAAGTGTCTGTGAGACGGTTGACAGTGCCTGTATCCACCGTCACAATCAGTTTATCCGCGCTTGTTTCCAGAATCGCAGGCCCCTGCGGACTGGAAATCTCCGCACCATGCAGAATCAGACGTACCTTGTCCCCCTCACCGGCTTCTATGACCACCTGTCCTTCGTATTTTCCCGTGAGCAGGTACTCCCCTTTCTCATGGACCGTTACCTTTCCACTTTCCACAGTCGCTTTTCCGGGGTCTGAGACTTCACATGTGTCCCCTGAGAAGGCAATTGCTGTCACGTCCTTCTCTTCCCAGGTCTCTTCCACATCTTTATCTTTGTACAGTGCCGTCAGGTCCATCCCCGTGCCTTCAGCCGGGGCATGAAAGGCCGGAAGCATCAGGAGACAGACCGCGAGGCATATCATGCGTTTCATGCTTCACGCCCCCTCCCCTTTTTCCGTGCCGCGCCAGTACAGAAGGCTCTGGGTCACACACAGAACGGACCAGAGCACAAGGAGCACGGTTGAAATCGAATTGTTCACGAAATTCATCATCGGGTTGAACTGGTCAAGGACCACAAAAACCAGGAACATGAGAGAGAGGATCATTGTCGCGTGGGATAAAAGAAGCCTGATGTTATTCATGGATTGTTCACCTCTGCAATAAGCACAGCGTCGCTTGAAGCGCGTCCGCCGCCTGACGGTTCATTGATGACCTCATCATTCCATACCATGACGGAAGAGTTCCCGCCGTCGAGATTGTAGGCAGCCTTGCAGCCAAGGTCTGAGAAGAGCGCCGAAAGCTCCGGCAGTGTGATCCCCGCAGAATCTCCCCGGCCGTCGACCACAATCAGGCAGTAATGCCCTTTTTCATAGTATCCGATTGCCGTACGGGGATTCGCTGAGATAATCCTCCCCGTGCTGTCAAAGTCTGTTATGGTCCCTCCGTCCGCATCCAGGAGCGACGGTCCGAATGTCCATGCCTGCCAGGCCCCGTCGGCAATTGCCTCTTCAACGGAAAAGCTGCTCCCGGGCATGACCCGCATGCTCCCATCATAATAGAGCACGCAGACATCACAGTCTGTCGGGTTGGCCCGGTAGATCACGCCATTGCGGATCACGACCCCTTCATTGGTGTTCCCGTAGTAATCCCCGTTGACCGCCAGCAGCGCTGAGGCCAGGGCCGCCATGTCAGATATTTCGGCCCGGTAGCCCGTGCCATACGTTCCCTTTGCCAGGGCGGTCCGGAAACTGGTAATATCTTTGAGATAAATATCGGCAATGTAATATGTGATCCTTCCATTGTTCAGCGTCTGTTCACTGACGGTTATGGACACGTTCGGGCTCACGTAGCTGTTTTCCGTGACCTGTATTTCTTCACTGTACATTTCCCCGAACTTCTCTGCCATGGGCGTGGCATCCTCCTGAACCGCTTGTGTCCCATCGCTGTCGGTAATAGCGCTGCCGCCCTTGCTGTCAGACGTTTTCTGGCGCTTCCCTCCACGCGCCATGAGGGACACACCCGTATCGCTGACAAGGTCCGATGGGCCGGCTGCGATCAGCATGTCATCAGAAATATCAAGGTACGCGTAAGGGTTTGAAATCACAATGCCCATGCTCTCCTGCCTGCGCGGCAGGACATGGTGGAAAAAAGCAAATACGACAAGGGCAATGCCTGTCAGAGCAATATCCATAAGAAGCCTTTTCAGCATGTCTGTTACCTCCTTTTGTGTGGCCTTTCATTGGCACACCCACAGGATAGCATTCAAGCTTAAAACTGGCTTAAAACGAAAATGAAAATTCTGTGAACAAAAAAAGCCGCATGGTATGCGGCGATTCCTTTACTGTTCCCCTTTGGTAAGTATGCTCCGGATGAACGCGCGTGTGCGCTCCTCCTTGGGATGGGTAAAAAATTCTTTTGATGGTGCGGATTCTATGACTTTTCCATGGTCCATAAAAAGAACATGGCTGGACACATTGCGCGCGAACTCCATTTCGTGGGTGACAACCAGCATCGTCATCCCTTCTTCGGCCAGTTTGCGCATCACGGCGAGCACTTCCCCGATGAGTTCAGGGTCCAGGGCGCTTGTGGGCTCGTCAAAATAGATGATTTCCGGACTGGCAGCCAGGCCGCGTGCAATCGCTACGCGCTGCTGCTGTCCGCCTGAGAGCTGCTGCGGAAAGCTTTCAAGCTTGCCGGCCATACCCACGCGCTCAAGGGCTGACCGGGCGGCCCGCTCTGCATCCGTACGGTTGATGCCCCGGCCATAGATCAGACCCAGCGTCACGTTCTGAAGGACCGTCTTATTCAGAAAGAGATTGTAATTCTGGAACACAAACGCCGTCTTCCGGCGGATTCTGGCGATCTCGCTGCGTGTCGCGCCTGCCATATTGTACGTCTTGCCGTCAAAAATCATGGTACCGCTGTCGGCGCGCTCCAGATAATTGATGCATCTCAGGAGCGTTGTTTTCCCTGAACCGGATGGTCCAAGGATCGCCGTCACGTCCCCTTTTTCCATCTTCAGATCAATGCCTTTGAGCACCTCTGTGGCCGCATCGAACCGTTTATGTACACCCCGTATCTCCAGCATCATCTTGTTCCTCCATAGGCACTGAGTTTTTTCTCACCCCAGCGCTGAAGCAGGGTGAGCACAGAACAGAACGCGAGATAGATCACAGCCACTTCAGAATACAGGGCCAGGGATTCATAGAACCGCCCGTTAATGACAATCGCCTGACGGAACATTTCTGTCACCGTGATCACGGAAGCCAGTGAGGTCCCCTTGACCATGGAAATCAGAGAGTTGGACAGAGCCGGGAATGCCGTGCGGAACGCCTGCGGAAGAATGACGTGCCACATGGTGGACAGATAGCTCATGCTCACGCAGTAACCGGCTTCCAGCTGTCCGGCCGGGACAGCCTCAAGCGCGCCGCGCATGGACTCCGCCATGTACGCGCCTTCATTGATGCCGAACACGAGCACAGCAGTCGGATAAGCGTCAAGCAGAATCCCCATGCTCGGCAGGCCGTAGAAAACCAGATAGAGCTGAACCAGCAGCGGTGTGCACCTGATGATCCAGATGTAGATCCGGCACAGGGTGGTCAATCCCCTGACATGGGCGTACTGGATCATGGCGACGACCACGGCAATGACAAGGGCCAGGGAAAAGGACATTGCAGTAAGCGGCAAAGTGACTGTGACAAACTTGTCAATCAGCTGGGGAAAAGCATCCTTCAGGATCTGGATGATGCGTTCATTCATGCAGAAAATCAATCCTCCGGTGTCTGTCTCAATGAGCGAAATGCATGATAAGGCAAGCAGGCCTCTTTGTCAAACCTGAAGAAAACAGCCGCGTCTCCGCGGCTGCACAGTGCTGCGCTTTTTACTGGGCCATGTCGGATACAGTCAGGTCCAGACCGTTAAAGTATTTCTTGGAAATCTCGCTGAGCGTGCCGTCCTGCCGCATCGCTTCCAGCGCTTCGTTGACAGCTGCGAGCAGCGTCTGTGTCTCTTCGCTTTTGCGGACAGGGTAGGCTACCGGATCGCCCTCAGTCTCTGCGACAATCTTGATTTCCGCTTCAGGATGGACAAGAAGATAATCGTTGATCGTCACCTGGGAGTTGATCGTTGCGTCCACACGGCGCTGGAGGACCAGCTGCAACGTGTCGGCAAGCGTATCCACGCCCGTCACTTCTGCACCGTATTCCTCAGCCAGAGCCGCATAGGTGCTGGAGGCTGTGTTCGCTGTCTTTTTCCCTTTGAGGTCCTCAAAGCCGTGGATATCCTCATTGTCTTTGCGGACCACAAGGACCTTATGCGTGTACACATAAGGCGTGGAGAAATCATATTTTTCCGCCCGGGTCTCGGTATAGCCCACGCCATTGCAGGCAATGTCGAACCGTCCGGAATCCACGCCGGCCAGAATCGAGTCCCATCTGGTTTCTTCAAACCGGGCCTCCACACCGATATATTCTGCTATGGCTTTGCCAATCTCCACGTCCAGACCCGTAAGGTTATTATCCGCATCATGATAGGTCCAGGGCTGCCAGTCGCCCTCAGTGGCAATGATCAGATAGCCCCTGTCGCGGATGGTTGAAAGCAGGTCTTCTGCACTGCCTGCAAAGACCACAAGAACAAAAACCATCGTAAGGCACAGTATGCGATGAATCATAGACTTCATATTTCATCTTCCTTTCATTCTGTCTCCCCCTCCCGGATTCCCTTCAGGGTAGTGCGATTGTACCAAGACCTTTACAAATGTCAAGTCCCGATGTGCCAAGTACAGGAAAAGTGCATTTTTTCCTCCGGGGCACATGAATCTGCAGCGAAGCGGCAAGCTGCAGGCACTGATCCCTGTCTCCTGAGCCTCTGCATAAGCCCGGGCCCTTCTCTGAAAGCCGGGTGTACCCGGTTTGCTTTTTTCTGTGCAGTGAAGTAAGATGGGCGCTGTAAGGGGGACTTATCCATTGAACGCACTTGAGGCACTGAAACATTATTTCGGCTACAGCGGATTCCGGCCCGGACAGGACGAGGTAATCAGCGCCGTACTGCAGGGCAGGGACGTGTTGGGCATCATGCCCACGGGCGCCGGCAAATCCCTGTGCTACCAGATTCCGGCACTGCTGTTTCCGGGCGTCACGCTTGTCATATCCCCGCTGATTTCCCTGATGAAAGATCAGGTCATGGCCCTCAAGGCCAGCGGCGTCCCATGTGCTTTTCTCAATTCCACCCTCACCGACAGGCAGCTGGACCTGGCTATGGCAAGGGCTGTACAAGGCGCCTACAAAATCATCTATGTGGCACCGGAGCGCCTGCACACCGCAAGCTTTCAGCGCATGACGCAGAACCTCACCATCAGTCTGATTGCGGTGGACGAAGCACACTGCGTGTCACAGTGGGGCCACGAGTTCCGTCCTGAATACAGACGGATCCGGGACTTTCTCGATTCCCTCCCCCAAAGGCCGCACTACTGTGCATTCACAGCTACTGCCACCGAGCATGTCAAAAAAGACATCATTGAACTACTCGGCCTTCGCGACCCCTTTCTGAAGATAACCGGGTTTGACAGGCCCGAGCTGCACTTTGAAGTCATAGAACCTGTCCATCCGGACCCTGCCCTGGTTTATATCCTGCGCGCCATGAACGGACGGTCCGGCATTGTTTATTGCATGAGCCGCAAAAACGTTGAAAATGTGTGCGAAATGCTGTGCAGCAAAGGGTTTTCTGCCACGCGCTACCATGCGGGCCTTTCAGAGGATGAACGCAAAAAGAATCAGGAAGACTTTCAGTATGACCGTGTCAGCATCATGGTGGCCACCAACGCTTTCGGCATGGGAATCGACAAAAGCAACGTGCGCTTCGTGATCCATTACAACCTTCCTTTGTCGCTTGAAGCCTACTATCAGGAAGCAGGGCGCGCAGGGCGTGACGGGCTTCCGGCAGACTGTATCCTCCTGTTCAACCGGCAGGACGTGCACCTGGGCAATTTCCTTCTTGAGCGCTCCAGCGAAAACAGTGACCTTTCAGAAGATGACAGAGCTGCTGTCCGCACGGCCAGTCTTGAACGGTTCAGGGAAATGCAGTCCTACTGTAAGACCCGTTCCTGCCTGAGGAACTTTATCCTCCGCTACTTTGGCGATACCGCCACAAGCAGGTGCAGCGCCTGTTCCAATTGCACGGGTACCCGCTTCCCCAGGCTTGACCAGAAGAGAAGCACCTCAAAGATCGTCCGCAGTCAGGCTCAACGTCCCCTGCCGCTTTCGCCCGTACTCCGGCCGGAGATCAAAAAAGCGGCCCCTGCCGCGCCTCATCCTGCTGCTTTTGTGCCCAAACCCGGCACGCTCCTTGAAAAACTGTATGACCAGCGTGCCGCACTTGCGCAGAGTGCCGGTCTGCCGCCTTACATTATCTGTCCAGATTCTGCTCTGCAGGACATCGTACGTAAAATGCCCGGTGATACGGAAACCATGGCACTTGTGGACGGTATGGGGTTCGCCAAAGCGCACAGCTACGCTACGAGCTTCCTTCAGGCGATGGAAGCATTCTTTGAGGAACATCCGGAAGCAGATGACGGACCGTGGACGGATGAGGAAATCAGCCAGCTCAGGGTCATGGACCTCTCCGGCCAGAGTCTGCTGGACATCTCAGAGCGCCTGGGCCGTTCCCCTTTTTTTGTCCGCAGGAAAATCCATTCCCTTGTGCATGACAAAGCGGCCGGAACCTTTTTGCATGGGCCAGGCACAATGGTAGCACGTAAGTCCGCGTCCCAGGGCCATGCGCGTATCTGGCAGAGCAAGGAAGTCAACTGGCTCAGAAAACTGCATGACCTCCACTGGACAGTGCACCGCATGGCTATCCAGTTAGGCCGCAAGGATATGGAGATTGTGGAAAAGCTCCGTGAGCTTGGCCTCACGCCAAAGTATGACACATTTTCCGACTTTGATGACGGACAGGAATAAAATAGTGCTTCGCATTTCGACTCCCCCCACCCCCTCAATCCTGAGGGGG